>NZ_JBHUZJ010000027.1:0-99577 GCF_042667685.1 Streptomyces sp. NPDC057302
GCCCCGCACCGTTCAGGTGCGGGGCCCGACCACGTATGTGCCGCCCGTTACTGCGGGTCCGGGCCCTTGGCCACCGGACGGGACGCGTCGGACGACCACTCCGACCACGAGCCGACGTACAGCGACGCCGGGATCCCCGCCACCGCGAGCGCGAGCACCTCATGGGCACCGGACACACCGGAGCCGCAGTAGACACCCACCTCGGAAGTGCCGGACGCGCCCAGGGAGTTGAAGCGGGCCGCGAGGTCCTCGGCCGGCCTGAAGGTGCCGTCGGCCGTGACGTTCTCCGTGGTCGGCGCGGAGACCGCACCCGGGATGTGGCCGCCGACGCGGTCGATCGGCTCGACGTCACCGCGGTAGCGCTCGGCCGCGCGGGCGTCCAGGAGCAGCCCGGAGCGGGCCAGGGCCGCCGCGGCGTCGGCGTCGAGGAGGTCCGTGGTGTTCGCCTCCGGGACGAACGAGCCCCCGGCCTCCGGGCGCTCGTCCCCCGCCGTCAGCGGGCCGCTCCACGCACCGAGCCCGCCGTCGAGCACCCGCACCGAGGGATGACCCGTCCAGCGCAACAGCCACCAGGCGCGTGCGGCGGCCCAGCCCTGCCCGCCGTCGTACACGATCACGTCCCGGTCGGCCGAGACCCCGGCCGCCCGCATCACCGCTCCGAAGCGTTCCAGATCCGGCAGGGGGTGCCGTCCGGCCGAACCCGCCGAGCCCGCCAGATCGGCGTCCAGGTCGACGAAGACCGCCCCGGGGACATGGCCCTTCTCGTACTCGGCCCGCCCGTCGAAGGCGGGGGCGCCCGCCGCCTTCGCGGTGCTCAGCTGCCAGCGGATGTCCAGGAGCACTGGCGGGTTCTCGCCCGCCAGGTCGCTCTCGAGTTCGGATGCGGAGATGATGGCATTCATGGCCCCATCCTTACCTACGGGGTGGCCGCATCGTCCAGGTCCGGCTACCCTGCTCCGCCGGACGCCCGACGAACACGCGGTGTACGGAATCGGGCACGCCGTGTACTGCTGAACGACACCACAGAGCAATCGCGCGTTAACGGATGAGAAACGGCAAACCGGGCATCCTCTGAGCGGAGCCGGGCCGAGCGGCGCGGCCGGGGCGCGCGGTGCCGCAGGTGGTGCGAGCATCTGCACGGGCGGGCAAACGCGCGGAATAGGTACGTGCGTTCGAAAGCGGAGCCGAGCGGCCACCATGACGGGCCGAGGAGAGAGTGACGATGACGGAGGCACGGGGGTCGACGGGCCAGCGTGACGGCTTGGGGGCCGTCCGCCGCACGCCCGGCACACCCACCTGGGTGAGCCTGATGGCGCACGGCCTGGCCGCGACCCAGGAGTTCTACGGAGCGTTGTTCGGCTGGGAGTTCCAGCCCGGCCCGGAACAGCTCGGGCCCTACGTACGGGCGCTGCTCGACGGCCACGAGGTCGCCGGGATCGGCCAGCTGCCGCCCGACCACCATCTGCCGATCGCCTGGACGCCCTATCTGGCGTCGGACGACGTGGACGCGACCGCCGAGGCCGTGCGGCACTGCTGCGGCACGATCGGAGTCGGCCCGCTGGACGCGGGCCCGGCCGGGCGGATGGCCATCGCGGTGGATCCCGCGGGCGCGGTGTTCGGCATCTGGCAGGCGGCGGAGCACCTGGGCGGGGCTCTGGCCGGGGAGCCCGGAGCGCCCGCCTGGAACGAACTGGTGACCCACGAGACGGGTGGCGTCGTCAAGTTCTACCAAGCGGTCTTCGGGTACACCGAGGAGGCGGTCGTCTCGGCCGACTTCGACTATGTGACCCTCCAGGTCGACGGCCACCCGGTGGCCTCGGTGCACGGCATGGGCCAGGCCCTGCCGCGGGACCGGGGCGCGCACTGGATGACGTACTTCGAGGTCGCCGACGTGGACGAGTCGGTGGAGCGGGTCGTCGAGCTCGGCGGGCACGTCGTCAAGCCCGCGCGGGCGGGTACCCACGGGCGGGTGGCCACGGTCGCCGACCCGGAGGGCGCGGTCTTCACCCTCGTGCGGTCCGAGGGCTGACTCAGACGCGGGCGGCCTCGTCGACCGGCAGCACGTCGGGCGACAGGGCACCTGCGTGCGCGGTCGCCGCCGTCATCCGGCGCCGGTGGTGGCGGCGGCACAGGACCTCGTAACCCACCTCGTCCGCCGCGTGGTTGACGTCACCGACGACGACCTGGGCGCCTTCGACGACCATCGCACCGCCTATGGTGCGGGCGTTGTGGGTGGCACGGGCGCCGCACCAGCACAGGGCCTCGACCTGGAGCACCTCGACGCGGTCGGCGAGTTCGACGAGCCGCTGCGAGCCCGGGAACAGCTTGGAGCGGAAGTCCGTGGTGATGCCGAAGGCGAAGACGTCCAGGCTCAGGTCGTCGACGACGCGCGCCAGTTGGTCGATCTGGCCGGGGGCGAGGAACTGCGCCTCGTCCGCGATCACGTAGTCCGCGCGGCCACCCTGCGAGAGGTGGTCGACGAGATGGGCGTAGAAGTCGAAGTCGTCGGCGGCCTCGATCGCGTCCGTGACGAGGCCGAGCCGCGAGGAGAGCTTGCCCTCGCCCGCGCGGTCGTCCCGGGTGAAGATCATCCCCTTCAGGCCGCGGGTCGAGCGGTTGTGCTCGATCTGCAGAGCCAGGGTGCTCTTCCCGCAGTCCATCGTTCCGGAGAAGAACACCAGCTCGGGCATGGTGAGTTGAGACCTTTCGAGACGTACGGGGGGACAGCGGGGCGGCGGTCAGGGGCGCACTTCGATGAGCGGCACGAGCTGCTCGACGGGGGTCATGGAGCCGTGCATGCCGACCAGGGCCGACTCCTTCGGCTCCTTCTCGGTGGCGATGATCGCGACGTCGTCGTGGGCCGCCGCCACGACGTCGCCGATGCGTCCGTACACCCGCTCGTCGACGGCGCCGGGCGGGCCGAACCAGCCCGCCGCGATCGCCTCGTCGCGGCTCGCCACCCAGAACTGCTCGCCGAGCACCTCGCGCCAGACGGTCAGTACGTCGTTCTCGGCGCCCGGCACCGCGTACACATGGCGGGCACGGCCCTCGCCGCCGAGGAGGGCGACGCCCGCGCGCAGCTCCCAGTCCTCGTCGAAGTCGATGCGGGACTGCTCGTCGAAGGGGATGTCGAGCATGCCGTGGTCGGCGGTGACGTACAGGGCGCTGCGCGGCGGGAGTTGCTCGGCAAGGCGCTGGACCAGCCGGTCCACGTACATGAGCTGGCCGCGCCAGGCGTCGGAGTCGACGCCGAAGCGGTGGCCCTTGCCGTCCACTTCCGCGTAGTACGTGTAGACCAGCGAGCGGTCTCCGGCGCCCAGTTGCTCGGCCGCGAGGTCCATGCGCTCCTCGCCGGAGAGCTTGCCCCGGAAGCTGCCGCCGCTCAGCGCGATCTTGGTGAGCGGGGTCCTCTCGAAGGTCGGCGACGACACCTGGGCGGTGTGTACGCCGGCAGCGTGGGCCTGCTGGAAGACGGTGGGGTACGGCTGCCACTTGCGCGGGTCGGTCCACGGGTTCCAGCGGAGCTGGTTCATCAGCTCGCCGGTGGCGGGGTTGCGGACCGTGTAGCCGGGCAGGCCGTGCGACGCGGGCGGCAGGCCCGTGCCGACCGAGGCGAGGGAGGTCGCGGTGGTGGCGGGGAAGCCCGCGGTGATCGGACGTCCCGTACCGCCGCGCGACGAACCGAGGAGCGAGGTCAGGAAGGGCGCTTCGGCCGGGTGGGCGCGCAGCTGCTCCCAGCCGAGGCCGTCGATCAGGAAGACGCAGTTCCGGTCGGCCGGGGCGAGTTCCTGGATGACGGGCGAGAAGCCCTCGACGCCTTGGTGGGAGACGAGCGTGGGCAGCAGGTCGGCGAGCGAGCCCACGCCGTACTCGGGCAGGGGCGCGGAGTCGAGGGAGAGCGGCTGCACGTCGTCCCAGGCGGGCAAGGACATCAGCGGGTGGTGTCCGCGGTCGCCTCGGACAGCGCCTGCGCGAAGGCCAGGGTCTGGCGCACGGCGTCCGGGCCGTCACCCGCCTCGCTGACGCGCAGGCTGAGGTCGTCGGCGGTGGAGCTGCCGGTGTACCCGTGGTCCGCCTCGCAGTTGGGGTCGCCGCAGGCGGCGGGCTCCAGGTCGATGCGCGCCACGGCGCCCCAGCCGATGGTCAGGACGACCTCGCGGGGCAGCGAGCCCGGGACGTACTTCTCGGGATTGGCGACGACGCGGCTGACGACGACGGACGAGATCCGGCCGATCTTCACGGATTCCGTGGAGGTCGTCGCGTACGGCGTCGGCGAGGTGCTGTCCGCCGCCTGCTCGTCGGTGTGGCTGACGATGAAGCGATTGCCGGTCAGGACGAGGACCGTCACGTGCCGGCGCACTTCGTTCGCGTCGAACGTGGTCTCCTGGTGGACCAGGAACGACCCGATGGGCTCGCCGCCGATCGCGGCCTCCACCGCCTCGGCCACGAGGGCCGGGTAGTAGCCACTGCGCTCGATCGCCGCGCGCAGCCCCTGGGTCGTCGTACCGGTCTTTGCCATGCCGTCCATCCTACGACCCGGCGGAGGCCGCACGGTGCCCCACCGGCCGCCTCAGTACCCCGGCAGGGACCGCGGGCCGAGGTCACTGCGGGCCGGCGGGGGTGCGAGCCGCACGGAGGCGCCGAGCACGGAGAGGCCCCGCTGGGCCACGACCACGGGTTCCAGGGACACGCCGACCACCTCGGGGTGATCGTCCACCAGGCGCGAGACCCGCTGGAGCAGTTCCTCCAGGGCCGGGGTGTCCACGGGCGCCGAGCCGCGCCAGCCGAAGAGGAGCGGGGCGGTCCGGATGGATCTGACCAGGGAGCCCGCGTCGCGCTCCGTGACCGGGATCAGCCGGTGCCCGGTGTCCCCGAGCAGCTCGGACGCGGCGCCCGCGAGCCCGAAGGAGAGCACCGCTCCGGCCGCCGGGTCGATGACCGCGCGGACGACGGTGTCGACACCGCGGGGCGCCATCGCCTGCACGACGGGGCGCAGCTCTTCGGGCTTGCCGAAGGCTTCGGTCAGTTCGCCGTAGGCGCGGCGCAGTTGCTCCTCGTCCGCCAGGTCGAGCCGCACACCGCCTAGGTCGGCGCGGTGGCGCAGGTGCGGGGCGGTGGTCTTGAGGGCCACGGGGTAGCCGAGCGTGCGGGCCGCCGCCACGGCCGCGTCCGGGTCGGGCGCGGGCAGGGCGTCCCGTACGTCGATGCCGTAGCGCCCGAGCAGTTCGCGGGCGTCGCCCTGGGCGAGGGTGGCGCCACGCGGGTCGTCCTGCTCGACGAGGAGCTCGTCGATCCGCCGGGCGGCCCCGCTCTCGTCGATGTCCTCGTACTCATGCACCTTGCCGGGCTCCCTGGCCTCGCGCCGCCACTGGGAGTACTTCACGGCTTCGGCGAGGGCGCGGACGGCGCGTTCGGCGGCGGGATAGGCAGGAATCCGGTACGGCTGCGCGGGGCTGGGGCGGTCCTGGGCCTCGGGCTCCGCTGCTGCTGTGGGCGCGCTCTCTGTGGCCGCCGTCGCTGCGGGCAGGCGTCCCGCAGGGCGATTGGCGTCTCCCCTGCTCGAGCGAAGTCGAGAGCTTGGGGAAGGGTGGGCACAGCGCTCACCGCCGGGTGCTGATACCGGGGCGTCAGGCCTGGTGCGGGTCGCGGCGGCCAGTGCTTCGGCGAGCCCGCCGAGTTCTACGTGGACCACGGCTACGGGCTTCGCGGGGCACCCGGCGGCCGCGGCATGCAACTCGCCGGCCAGGGTCTCCGGGGAAGCCGTGATGCCGTCCTCCCCCACCCAGGGGATCGCCGTCACGATCACCGCGTCACAGGACTCGTCCGACAAGGCCTCGGCAAGTGCCGCGCGGAAGTCCGCAGGGGTGGCCCCCGTGGTCAGATCCCGCGGAGGCGCCGGCCGAAGCCCATCGGCAACGCACGCATCGTACGTAAGAAGCCCGAGCGACTCGGAGTTCCCCAAGATCGCCACCCGCGGCCCGGAGGGCAACGGCTGCCCCGCCAGAAGCAGCCCCGCATCCACCATCTCGGTGACCGTATCGACCCGAATGACCCCCGCCTGGCGCAGCAGCGCCGACACCGTGGCATGCGGAAGCCGCGTGGCCTGCACCGCGTGCCCCGTGGGCGCGATCCCACTGTGCCGCGCCCCCTGCACCACGACCAGCGGCTTCGCCGTGGCCGCCCGCCGGGCGAGCCGGGTGAACTTGCGCGGGTTGCCGATGGATTCGAGGTACATCAGGGCGACATCGGTGTCCGGGTCCTCGTACCAGTACTGGAGCACGTCGTTGCCGGACACATCCGCGCGGTTGCCCGCGCTCACGAAGGTCGAGAGGCCCGCACCGCGCCGGTGGAGCCCGGAGAGCAGCGCGATGCCGATCGCACCGGACTGGGTGAAGAGGCCGATCCGCCCGCGCTCGGGCGGATGCGGGGCCAGCGAGGCGTTGAGCCGCACGTCCGGCGACGTGTTGATGACCCCGAAGGCGTTCGGGCCGAGGATCCGCGTGCCGTACGACCGCGCCTGACGCACCAGTTCGCGCTGCCGCTCCCGCCCTTCGGGCCCGCTCTCCGCGTACCCGGCGGAGATCACGACGAGCCCCGGCACCCCGCGCTCGCCGCACTCGGCGACGGCCTGCGGCACCCGCTCGGCGGGCACGGTCACGACGGCCAGCTCGACGGTCTCGTCGATGTCCCGCACGGAGCGGTGGGCGGGCACACCGTCGACCTCGGCCCCCTCCTCGAACGCGCTGTTCACCGCGTACAGCCGCCCCGTGAAGCCCGCCTCGCGCAGGTTGCGAAGGACGCTGCGCCCCACGCCCCCCGGCGTACGCCCGACGCCGATCACGGCGACCGACTTCGGCGTGAGCAGCCGCTGCACCGACCGCGCCTCGGCACGCTGCTCACGGGCGCGCTGCACGGCGAGCGAGCGGTCGGTGGGCTCCAGATCGAATTCGAGGCGTACGACGCCGTCCTCGAAGCTGCGTTTCTGCTGGTAGCCCGCGTCCGTGAACACCTTGATCATCTTGGTGTTGGCGGGCAGCACCTCGGCGACGAAGCGGCGGATGCCGCGCTCCCTGGCGACGGCGGCGATGTGTTCGAGGAGGGTGGAGGCGACGCCCCTGCCCTGGTGGGCGTCCTGCACGAGAAAGGCGACCTCGGCCTCGTCGGCGGGCGCGCTCGCGGACATCCCGCGGGAGTCGATGCGGTCGAAGCGCACGGTGGCGATGAACTCGCCGCCCACGGTGGCCGCGAGACCCACCCGGTCCACCTGGTCGTGATGGGTGAAGCGGTGTACGTCCTTGGCGGACAGCCGGGGGTAGGGCGCGAAGAAGCGGTAGTACTTCGACTCGTCCGAGACCTGCTCGTAGAAGCTGACCAGGCGGTCCGCGTCCTCGACCGTGATCGGCCTGATCCGGGCGGTGCCTCCGTCACGCAGGACGACATCGGCTTCCCAGTGGGAGGGGTATGCGTGCCTGTCGGACGGGGTCTGCATGGGGCCAGAGTACGGGTCGCGGCGGCGCCTTCGCCGGGGCAGGCTAGGAGTCGCCGGAAGAGCACCCGTGACGGCATGAGACACTGGTCTAGACAAGTGTGAGACACCTGGAAGGGCAGCAACACATGGCTGAGCGCCGCGTCAACGTCGGCTGGGCCGAGGGCCTCCACGCCCGACCCGCCTCCATCTTCGTCCGCGCGGCCACCGCCGCCGGCGTCCCCGTGACGATCGCCAAGGCTGACGGCAACCCCGTGAACGCCGGCTCCATGCTCGCCGTGCTCGGTCTGGGCGCGCAGGGCGGCGAGGAGATCGTGCTCGCCTCCGACGCCGAGGGTGCGGACGCCGCTCTCGACCGTCTGGCGAAGCTGGTCGCGGACGGTCTTGAGGAACTCCCCGAGACCGTCTAGTAGAGACTGGTACCGGTAAAGACCGGTACTCATACGCCGAAGGGCCTGCCCGAAATCGGGGCGGGCCCTTCGGCGTTCCCGGTTCCACGCGTCGAATACCGGGCGACTTTCCTTGAATTCGGGCAGCACGAATAATCCCCGCCGAATAACACTTCTTTGTATACGGCGCCTCTGTTAATGACGGAGGCCCACCGTGTTTACGGCATGTTGCGAATTCCTCACACGATCGCGGTCGCGGTCCCTGTCGCGGCGCTCACCGTGCGGAGGAAAGCGCGGCCGGTGCGCGGCCGTCGCCCGCTCCGTGTGCGCCGCGGTGAGCGACCTGGCCCGTTCCGCGTCGCCGCGGGCGACCGCGTCGACGATCGCGGCGTGCTCCGCCCAGGACTCCGCGGGAGCGGCCGAGGTCTCGACGACGTACATCCAGGCGATCTTGTGCCGGAGCTGGGTGAGCAGCGCGGTCAGGCCCGGACTGCCGGACGACTGAGCGAGCGTCTCGTGGAACCAGCCGCCCAGGGAGCGCAGGTCATCGCTCTGGCCGCGCCGCGAGCGCTCCTGGCCCAGCCGGACGAGGCCGCGCAGGACCTTCAGGTGCGCCTCCGTGCGGCGCTGTGCGGCGCGGGCGGCGCCCAGCGGCTCCAGGAGCATGCGGATCTCCAGGAGGTCGGCCGCCTCCTGTTCGGTCGGCTCCGCGACGCACGCGCCCGCGTGCCGCCGCGTCACGACGAAGCCCTCGGCCTCCAGGGTGCGCAGGGCCTCGCGCACGGGGACGCGGGAGACTCCGTAGCGGCGCGCGAGGAGTTCCTCGGTGAGCCGGCCGCCCCGTTCGTAGACACCGGAGACGATGTCGTCCCGGATGGCCGTGCACACCGAGTGCGCGGGAATGCGCATGACCTGACCTCCGCCTTAATCCCCGCGAGACGCGGTCGATCGACGCCCGTTCAGTGATTCTCCAGCGACTCTATTGCAGAGCGGCTGAATTTCCGACGGGTGGCCAGAATTCATGGATACTTTTGGCCAAAGGCGATGCGGGGCGATACGGAACCACGAAAGCCCCGGCTCTCGACGAGCCGGGGCTTTCGGTGCGGATCAGACGCGCGTCGCGCGAAACTCCTGGGATCAGACGTTGACGCCGTGCGAGCGGAGGTACGAGACGGGGTCGATGTCCGAGCCGTACTCCTCGCCGGTGCGGGCCTCGAAGTGGAGGTGCGGACCGCTGGAGTTGCCGGTGGACCCGGAGAGGCCTATCTGCTGGCCCGGAGTGACCGCCTGGCCGACGGTGACACCGAGGGACGACATGTGGCCATACTGGGTGTACGTGCCGTCGTTCATCTTGATGACCACGTTGTTGCCGTAGGCGCCGCCCCAGCCGGCCTCGACGACGGTGCCGGAGCCGACCGCGTGGACCGAGGTGCCGGACGCCGCGTGGAAGTCGACGCCGGTGTGGCTGCCGGAGGACCACATGCCACCGCCGGTCTGGTAGCCCGTGGAGATGGACGAACCGGAGATCGGGGCGACGTAGGTGTTCAGGCGCTTGCGCTCGGCCTCGCGAGCGGCACGCTCCTTGGCCTCGCGCTCCTTCTTGGCCTTGGCCTTCGCCTCGGCCTCAGCCTTGCGCTTGGCCTCTTCGGCCTTCTTCTTGGCGGCCTCTTCGGCCTTCTTGGCGGCTGCGGCGTCGTCGGCGGCCTGCTGCTGGGCGGCGGCCTGCGCGTCGATGCTCTGGGCGAGCGAGTCGCCCACGGAAATCGCCTGGGTGAGGCCGGTGTGCTCAAGGGCCGCGTCGTCGGCGGCGAGGGCCGGAGCGGCCAGGCCTCCGATGACACCGGTGGTGGTGAGGGCGGCGACGCCCGCCACGTTCGCGGTCGTACGCGTGAGGCGGCTGGGGCGACGGTGCTTCCCGGTGGCACGGGTGAACGCCATGAAGCGGCTGATCCTTTCCTTCCTTCTCGCCTACCGGGTTAGCTGACGGGTTCGGAGCAGGAAGGTCTCCTACGAGTCCCTCACCTCACGGCAAGGTTCCCGATTCACCCCAGGGGGACATGTGGGTCCCCGGCTCCCCTGGCTCGCGCCGTACGGGGACTCGGCGATGACTGCCCGGTGCCGCGGGTGCGGCGTACTGCATGACGAACAGTCGGACCGAACGCTAAGCGGGTCATCTTTCAATCGACAAACGGATCAGAACTTTTGTAGCGCACGCCACAGGGCAGACACGTAACCTCCATATCAATTCGGACATATGAGGACCCCAGGAGCCGATTCCAGCCACTGGGGTCCCCATATGTCCTGACTGTCACTCAGCCCGTGACCACACTCACTTCACCGATGCCGAGCGCCCTGACGGGCTCCTCGATCTGCGCCGCGTCACCGACGAGCACCGTCACCAGGCGGTCCACGGGGAAGGCGCTCACCACGGCCGCGGTGGCCTCCACGGTGCCGGTGGCGGCCAACTGGCGGTACAGCTGGGCCTGGAAGTCGTCCGGCAGGTGCTGCTCGACCTGGTCGGCGAGGGTGGCCGCGACGGACGCCGCCATCTCGTACTTGAGCGGGGCGACGCCCACCAGGTTCTGCACGGCGACATCGCGCTCGGCGTCCGTGAGGCCGTCGGCGGCGAGGGTGCGCAGGACCTTCCACAGGTCGTCGAGGGCCGGACCCGTGGACTCCGTGTCCACGGAGCCGCTGATGGCCAGCATCGCGGCGCCCGTGCCGTCCGGAGTCGAACGCAGGACCTGGGCGAACGACCGCACGCCGTAGGTGTAACCCTTCTCCTCGCGCAGGACGCGGTCCAGGCGCGAGGTGAGGGTGCCGCCCAGGCAGTACGTGCCGAGCACCTGGGCGGGCCAGACGCGGTCGTGCCGGTCAGGGCCCACGCGGCCGATGAGCAGCTGCGTCTGGACGGCGCCGGGGCGGTCCACGATGACGACACGCCCGGTGTCGTCGGCGGTCACCGGGGGCACCGGGCGCGGCTGGGCCGTGCCGCCCGTCCAGGAGCCGATGGTGTCGGCGAGCACGCCGTCCAGGTCGACGCCGGTCAGGTCGCCGACGACGACGGCGGTCGCCGTGGCGGGCCGCACGTGCTTCTCGTAGAAGGTGCGCACCGCCGCCGAGTCGATGGCCGTGACCGTCTCCTCGGTGCCCTGGCGGGGACGCGACATCCGCGCGGTGGCGGGGAACAGCTGCCGGGAGAGCTCCTTGGCGGCGCGGCGGCCCGGGTTGGCGGCCTCGTGCGGGATCTCGTCCAGGCGGTTGCGTACGAGGCGTTCGATCTCGCTGTCCGCGAAGGCGGGGGCGCGCAGGGCGTCGGAGAGCAGGCCCAGCGCCTTGGGGAGGCGGGAGACCGGGACTTCGAGGGAGACGCGGACACCGGGGTGGTCGGCGTGCGCGTCCATGCTGGCGCCGCAGCGGTCGAGTTCGGCGGCGAAGTCCTCGGCGGAGTGCTTGTCGGTGCCTTCGTTGAAGGCCCTCGCCATGATCGTGGCGACGCCGTCGAGGCCCGCGGGCTCGGCGTCGAGCGGCGCCTCGAGGTGGATCTCCACGGCGACGACCTGCTGGCCGGGGCGGTGGCAGCGCAGCACGGTGAGGCCGTTGTCCAGGGTGGCGCGCTCGGGCGCGGGGAAGGCCCACGGCCGTGCGGTGCCCGCCTGGGGCTGGGGGTGGAACTGCATCGTCGCGGCCTCGGTCACTTCGCCGCCTCCTCTTCGTCCTCGTCGGCGGCTTCGGGGGCCGCGGTGGGCTCGGTGGGCTCGTACACGAGCACCGCGCGGTTGTCGGGCCGCAGACGGGCCGCTGCGGCCGCCTTGACCTCTTCCGCGGTGACGTCGAGGACGCGCCCCACGGCGGTGAGGGCGAGCTGCGGGTCGCCGAACAGGACGGCGTACCGGCACAGTTCGTCCGCGCGTCCTGACACCGTGGAGAGCCGGTCGAGCCACTCGCGCTCCAGCTGGGCCTGGGCGCGCTCCATCTCTTCGTCGGTGGGGCCCTCTTCCGCGAAGCGGGCGAGCTCCTCGTCGACGGCGGCCTCGATGACGGGGACCTCCACGTCACCGGACGTCTTCACGTCGAGCCAGCCGAGCGAGGGGGCTCCGGCCAGGCGCAGCAGGCCGAAGCCGGCCGCCACGGCGGTGCGGTCGCGGCGCACGAGGCGGTTGTAGAGCCGTGAGGACTCGCCGCTGCCGAGGACCGTGAGCGCCAGGTCGGCCGCGTCGCACGCGCGTGTGCCGTCTTCCGGGAGCCGGTAGGCGGCCATCAGGGCGCGGGCCGGAACCTCTTCCTCGACGACCTCGCGCAGCTCCTTGCCGATCGTGTCGGGCAGCGAGCCGTCGCGCGGCGGCTGCTTGCCGTCGTGCGAGGGGATGGACCCGAAGTACTTCTCGACCCAGGCGAGGGTCTCCTGCGGGTCGATGTCGCCGACGACCGACAGGACGGCGTTGTTGGGCGCGTAGTACGTACGGAAGAAGTTCCGCGCGTCCTCCAGCGTCGCCGCGTCCAGGTCGGCCATGGAGCCGATCGGGGTGTGGTGGTAGGGGTGGCCCTCGGGGTACGAGAGGGCGGTCAGCTTCTCGAACGCCGTGCCGTACGGAACGTTGTCGTAGCGCTGGCGGCGCTCGTTCTTGACGACGTCCCGCTGGTTCTCCATGGATTCTTCGTCGAGCGCGGAGAGCAGCGAGCCCATCCGGTCGGCTTCCAGCCACAGGGCCAGCTCGAGCTGGTGTGTGGGCATCGTCTCGAAATAGTTGGTGCGCTCGAAGCTGGTGGTGCCGTTCAGCGAACCGCCCGCACCCTGCACCAGCTCGAAGTGGCCGTTGCCGTGCACCTGCTTCGAGCCCTGGAACATGAGGTGCTCGAAGAGGTGCGCGAGGCCCGTACGGCCCTTGACCTCGTGGCGCGAACCTACGTCGTACCAGAGGCAGACCGCGGCGACCGGGGTCAGGTGGTCCTCGGAGAGCACCACGCGCAGGCCGTTGGCCAGCCGGTGCTCGGTTGCTGTCAGGCCGCCGGAACCGGCCTCGGCTGTGGCCGTGTGACCCATGGGCATGTACGTCCCTTCGATCGCGAAAAGCTGGAATTTCTGCCAGTCGTGCCACTGTATGCAAGCGTGCTGACAACCGGTGAAGTTCCCGCTCCGCGCTCGGCGTAGTCGCGGCCGAAGTCCGGGTCGTGGTCGGCGTTGTCAGTGGGACAGTCCACAATGGTCGGCGTCAGATCCCGTTGATGGTCGGCGTCAGATCTTGTTGATGCCCTGGCAGACACCGTGAAGGAGCCGCAGCAGCGATGGCCCGCCGCAGCACGAAGACCCCGCCGCCCGACGATGCGTTCGAGGAGAAGATCCTCGACATCGACGTCGTCGACGAGATGCAGGGCTCCTTCCTCGAGTACGCGTATTCGGTCATCTACTCGCGCGCCCTGCCGGACGCCCGCGACGGCATGAAGCCCGTGCACCGCCGCATCGTCTACCAGATGAACGAGATGGGCCTGCGCCCCGACCGCGGCTACGTGAAGTGCGCCCGCGTCGTCGGCGAGGTCATGGGTAAGTTGCACCCGCACGGCGACGCGTCGATCTACGACGCCCTGGTGCGCATGGCCCAGCCCTTCTCCATGCGGCTTCCGCTGGTGGACGGCCACGGCAACTTCGGCTCGCTCGGCAACGACGACCCGCCGGCCGCCATGCGGTACACCGAGTGCAAGATGGCCGACGCGACGTCCCTCATGACGGAGTCGATCGAAGAGAACACGGTCGATTTCGAGTCGAACTACGACGGCCAGGAGCAGGAGCCGGTCACCCTGCCCGCGGCCTATCCGAACCTCCTGGTCAACGGCGCTTCGGGCATCGCGGTCGGCATGGCGACGAACATGCCGCCGCACAACCTCGGCGAGGTCATCGCCGCCGCCCGCCACCTGATCAAGCACCCCGGGGCCGACCTCGAGACGCTGATGCGTTTCGTGCCGGGCCCGGACCTTCCCACGGGTGGCCGCATCGTCGGCCTGACCGGGGTCAAGGACGCGTACGAATCAGGACGCGGCACCTTCAAGATCCGCGCGACGGTGGCCGTCGAGAACGTGACGACGCGCCGCAAGGGCCTGGTCGTCACCGAACTGCCCTTCTCCGTAGGACCCGAGAAGGTCATCTCGAAGATCAAGGACCTGGTCGGCTCGAAGAAGCTCCAGGGCATCGCCGACGTCAAGGACCTCACGGACCGCTCGCACGGCCTGCGCCTGGTCATCGAGATCAAGAACGGCTTCGTCCCGGAGGCCGTCCTGGAGCAGCTCTACAAGCTGACGCCGATGGAGGAGTCCTTCGGCATCAACAACGTGGCTCTGGTGGACGGCCAGCCCCTCACGCTCGGCCTCAAGGAGCTCCTCGAGGTCTATCTCGACCACCGCTTCACCGTGGTGCGCCGCCGCAGCGAGTTCCGCCGCGGCAAGAAGCAGGCCAGGCTGCATCTGGTCGAGGGGCTCCTTGTCGCCCTTCTGGACATCGACGAGGTCATCCGCCTCATCCGCTCCAGCGACAACTCCGCGCAGGCCAAGGACCGCCTGATGGAGCGCTTCTCGCTGAGCGAGATCCAGACGCAGTACATCCTCGACACGCCGCTGCGCCGCCTCACCAAGTTCGACCGCATCGAGCTGGAGTCCGAGCGCGACAAGCTCAAGGCCGAGATCGACGAGCTGACCCGGATCCTGGAGTCGGACGCGGAGCTGCGCAAGCTGGTCTCCACCGAACTGGCCGCCGTGGCCAAGAAGTTCGGCACGGACCGGCGTACGGTCCTGCTGGAGTCGGCGAGCTCCCCGGCGGCCACGGTGTCGCTGCAGGTGGCGGACGACCCGTGCCGCGTGCTGCTCTCCTCGACCGGCCTCCTTGCCCGTACGGCCAACGGCGAGCCGTTCGCCGAGAGCGACACGAAGCGCGTCAAGCACGACGTGATCATCTCCGCCGTCCCCGCGACCGCGCGGGGCGAGGTGGGCGCGGTGACGTCCGACGGACGGCTGTTGCGCCTCTCCGTGGTGGACCTGCCGCAGCTTCCGGAGACGCACGCGGCGCCCAACCTCTCCGGAGGCGCGCCGGTCGCGGAGCTGCTGTCCCTGGAGGGGGACGAGACCCTGATCTGCCTGATGACCCTGGACGAGTCCTCGCCCGGCCTCGCCCTCGGCACCGAACAGGGCGTGGTCAAGCGCGTGGTCCCGGACTATCCGTCCAACAAGGAAGAGCTGGAGGTCATCACCCTCAAGGACGGTGACCGGATCGTCGGCGCGGCGGAGCTGCGCACGGGCGAGGAGGACCTGGTCTTCATCACGGACGACGCCCAACTGCTCCGCTATCAGGCCGCGCAGGTGCGTCCGCAGGGGCGTCCCGCGGGTGGCATGACGGGCATCAAGCTCGCGGACGGCGTCAAGGTCATCTCCTTCGTGGCGGTGGATCCCGCCGTGGACGCCGTGGTCTTCACGGTGGCGGGCTCGCGCGGCACGCTCGACGACTCGGTGCAGACGACGGCCAAGGTGACACCGTTCGACCAGTACCCCCGCAAGGGCCGGGCCACGGGCGGAGTTCGCGTCCAGCGCTTCCTCAAGGGAGAAGATTGCCTGAGCTTCGCGTGGGCGGGTCCGACGCCGCCGCTCGCGGCCCAGCGCAGCGGCCTGCCGGCGGAGCTGCCGGAGATCGACCCGCGCAGGGACGGCTCCGGGGTCTCCTTGGCGAAGCCGGTGGCCGCGGTGGCGGGCCCGGCCTAGTCACTCGCTCCGCGGCTCCTGTACGTACCGCAGTACGCCCCACATGCTGTGCTCATCGGCACCGGCGTGTGGGGCGTACGCGCGTGACGCCTCCAGCTCCTTCTCCAGCGCGGGTACGTCGACGGCCGACCCGATGAGCACGAGCTGGGTGAGCCGGGACTCGCCCGGGGCCCACGGCTCGGGGTAGAAGCGCAGAAACCGCCCCACGGCGTGCACGGCGTACTTGTTGCGCGGATCGGCGGCGCCGAAATCGACGTACCCCTTGATGCGATAGAGCCCTTCGGGCCGACTGTCGAGGAAGGCCATGAAGGGGCGGGGGCTCATAGGCACTTCGGAGGAGAAGGAGAGGCTTTCGTAGGCGGAGTGCAGGTGGGCATGGCGCCCGTCCTGTCCGTCTTCCTCATGCTGATGCGGGTCGTCATGCTGATGCAGGTCGTCGAAGGAGAGCTGCCCGACCCGCTCCCCCACGGGCTTGCGGTCCAGGAGCAGCTCCACGTCGACCCGCCCGTAGGAGGCGGGGACGACGGCCGCGCGATCGGCGAAGCCGCGGACTGCGCCGAGGATCCGCTCCCGCTCGCCTTCTTCGACCCGGTCGACCTTGTTGACGACGACGAGATCGGCGATCCCGAGGTGCCGATCGACCTCGGGATGCCGCTGCCGGGTCGCGTCGAACTCGGCAGCATCGACGACCTCGACGAGCCCTCCGTACACGATGTGCGGATTCTCGCTGGCCAGCACCATCTTCACGAGCTCCTGCGGCTCAGCAAGCCCACTGGCCTCGACGACGATGACGTCGATCCCGGCGGAGGGCCGCGCGAGCCGCTCCAGATACTCGTCGAGCTCACCGGCATCCACGGCGCAGCAAAGACACCCGTTGCCGAGCGAGACGGTGGAGTCCCCGAGCTGCCCGGCGACGGACATGGCATCGATCTCGATGGACCCGAAGTCATTGACGATCGCACCGATCCGGCTGCCGCCGCTGCGGTGGAGCAGATGATTGAGCAGGGTCGTCTTGCCCGAGCCGAGGAAGCCGGTGAGGACGATGACGGGGATCTGCCCCACACTCGACCGAGTCAACGTGCGACCCCTTTCACACTGACGCGTGCACCGGCGCGTGTCCGGCTCTCGTACGACGAATGGATGTTGCCCCAGCATACGAGCGCGTAGAAGCGCCGTGAAGTGAACGATTGTTAGCGGCACGGGCGGGGCAGACACTGGGCACGGCGCCTGGACATGCGACCACCGCTGCTTCCGTGCGCCTCCTCTCCGCCTCCCTGCCGATCAGAGCCGCTCGGCATCCTGGAAGGCGGCAAGCGCGCCGCCCATCGCTCGCCGGTCTTCTCTCTGTCGACCCGCATCCGACGACCGGCGGACGGTCGCCGATTCGGGGGTTGACATGGCCACACAGAAATTTGCGATACGGGGGTTGGGGTCCGCAGCCGTCGCGGGCCTTGCTTTCGCCGTCGGGGCTCTGACGGTCCTGACCGCTCAGCAACGCAAGCACGGGGCGCTGCGGCTGCGCGTCGGGTGCACGGAACCGTCGGTGCACCAGCAGAACACCACCTTGATCGCGCAACAGCGGCTGCAGTTCGACATGCTCAGCAAGGCGATGGACGACCCTGACCTGGCGGCCGTCCTGGATACCTTCGACGTGGCACTCGCCCCCCGGACACTCCGGCAGTACCTCTTCGCCAACGCCGTGTACACCAACGCACTGCTGTTCTGGCGCGTCGGCAACTTCACCTGGGAAGAGGTGCACGGGCACCTGCGCCTCATCTGCCAGAACCCCGTCTTCCGCAGCTACTGGGAGGCCACACGACCGCACCGAGCCAGCCTGCTTGACGCTTCCGACGAGGCCCGCATGGGCCGAATGGTCGACAAGCTCATACGGGATCTGGAGGAAGCGGACACCGACGACTGGTGGGTGGTGGGCGAACCACCTTGCGAATAAGGCAAGTTGACTCTATGGCCGAGCTGACGCGCGGGGTTGCCCCAGCTTGTCTCAGGCATTGACAGTCCCTAGGGTAGGCGCGCGCGTCGCGTTGTACCCCAGACGCTGCACCCCAAACCTTCTGCAACACCTCAGACAACGCTGCCCCCACACGCCCCGCCACCGCTCCTAAGACTGGAAAACCGTTGAAGATCGTGCGCCGCATCGGTGCCTCTCCCCAGCAGCGGGGAAGCGCCTCAGGACAGTCATGCCCGGATGTCTTCGAACTGAGCGATGGAAACTTCGCCGTCATCGGGACAGAGGCCACAGCGACGCTCGAGAAAGAACTCCCGCCCGACGCCTCGCGAGCGGACTACGAACGCATCGTGATCGTGAGCCGCGAGACGCTTGTCCGCGCCAAGGGTGACATCCCTGACGTATAGCGGTAGTCGGCGGTCGGGCAGATCCTGTCCCGTCCGCCACCGTCCGGTTTCCCTCCCCTGAAGACCGCGGGAAGAATCCCGCGGTCTTCAGGGGAGGAAACATGGCACGCCGAGGTACTTGGCGCTCAGCACTCTCGGTCTGCGCGTGGCTGACCGCCGCCATCGCGGGCGTCGCACTGGTGGGCACAGCTTCCGTCGTCATCAGTGGCTGGCTCGCACGCGGGGCCGAAGCGGCCAGCGGAAGCCGGAAGGCCGCGGAGGAACGCAGCGCCCTCGGGGACTACTTCGGCGGCGTGAGCGCCGTCTTCTCCGGGATCGCGCTCCTGCTGCTCATCGTCACGCTGCTGTTCCAGCAGCACGAGTTGAAGTTGCAGCGCAGAGAGCTCGCGATGCAGCGCGAAGAGATGATCGCCTCGCGCACCGAACTGCGCCGGAGTGCGGAGGCAGACATGCGGGCTCTGCACATGCAACTGACGCAGATGGCGATGGATGACCCCTCACTGGCCGAGGTGTGGAACGACTACGAAGGCATGTCCGACGTCGAGGTCCGCCAGAATCTTTTCGCCAATCTCGTCTTCAACCATTTCGTACTGGCATTCAGTTGGGGCAGCTACTCCGAGGAAGACTTGATCGCCTACGCCCACAATCTCCTCCGGAGTCCCGCTTTCCTCCGCTACTGGAATGCCTCTCGAGCAGCCAAGAGCGAGGTGCCGGCCGAGAGTGCGGAAGGGCGCCTCTTCCGGGTCTTCGATCAGGCTCTGGCAGCCCACCAGGCAGGGGCGCCCCCGGCCGCGTCGTGAGCGGGGGCGCCGACAAACGGAACAGACCGGCTGGGCATGCCCCCGGTCGCGCCCTCAGCTGAACGCCGGTACCGCCTGGGGCACAGTCGGCCCCACATACCGCGCCGCAGGCCGAATAATCTTCGAGTCCTCCGCCTGCTCAAAGACGTTGGCCCCCCAGCCCACCACCCGCGCCGCCGCGAACGTAGGCGTGAACATCTCGCGCGGCAGTCCGCACAGCTCCATGACGACGCCCGCGTAGAACTCCACGTTGGTGTGCAGCTCTCGCCCCGGCTTCAGTTCGGCCAGGATCGCCTCGACCTGGCGTTCGACCTCCACCGCGAACTCCACCATCTGGCCGCCGAATTGCCGCGCGATGCCCCGCAGCATCCGCGAACGCGGGTCCTCCGTGCGGTAGACGGGGTGGCCGAATCCCATGATGCGGTCCCCCGCGAGCACCCGCTCGCGGATCCAGCCGTCGATGCGGTCCGGCGTACCGATCGCGTCGAGCGTGTCGAGCGCGCGGCTCGGCGCCCCACCGTGCAGCGGCCCCGACAACGCGCCCACCGCACCCACCAGACAGGCCGCGACATCCGCCCCGGTCGACGTGATCACCCTGGCCGTGAACGTTGACGCGTTGAAACCGTGATCAATGGTGGAGATCAAGTACTGCTCGATGGCCCGCGCACGATCGGGCTCCGGTTCGGAACCCGTCAGCATGTAGAGGTAGTTGGCCGCGTACGAGAGGTCGTCGCGCGGCTCGACCGGGTCGAGCCCCTGCCCGAGGCGGTAGAGCGCCGTGAGCAGCGTCGGCACCACGGCGGACGCCGCGAGCGCGTCCGCACGCCGCTGGTCGCCGTCGATGTCGTACACCGGACGGAATCCCTTGGCCGCGCCGAAGAGCGACAGCGCCGTACGCAGCCCGGAGAGCGGCCCCGACAGGGCGCTGGCGCGGGCTATGGCGGGCAGCGCCGCCCGCACCTCCTCAGGGAGCCGGCGCAGGGCCGCGGTCCGCGCGGCGAAGTCGGCCCGCTGCCCCGCGTCCGGCAGCGCGCCATGGAACATCAGGTGCCAGACGTCCTCGAAGCTGCGGGTCTGCGCGAGCTCGACGGCCGAGTACTGGCGGTAGTGGTAGAAGCCCTCGTATCCCCTGACGTCTCCGAGCCGGGTCTCGGTCACGACGACGCCCGCGAGTCCCCGGGGGACCTCCACAGGTGCGACGGGGGCAGTGGGGGTGCTGGTGGAGCCATTGGTCGGCATGTTGTTCCTCGACTTCCTCCCTGGACTTGATGTGACTGTCCATGCTTGACTCAATCTCTGTCAATATTGATTGAATCAATATGAAGATGCGGATACGGTGACGCCCATGACGGATCAAGGGGCCGCGCAAGACCGGCGACTGAGCACCAAGCAAGCCGCCGAACTGCTCGGCGTGAAGCCGGAGACCGTGTACGCCTACGTGAGCCGCGGCCAGCTCAGCAGCCGCCGCGGCCCCGGCTCCCGGGGCAGCACCTTCGACGCCAAGGAGGTCGAGTCGCTCGCCCGCAGGAACCGCAGGGAACCCGCGGCCACCTCCGCGAGCGGCGAGCTCTCCGTCCGCACCCGCATCACGCTCATCGACAAGGACCGCTACTACTACCGCGGCGTCGACGCGAAGGACCTGGCCCTGGCGCACTCCTACGAAGAGGTCGCCGAGTGGCTGTGGACCGGTGTCATGCACCCCGGAATCCGCTTCACCGCCCCCAAGGAGAGCGCTGACGCCGCACGCCGCGCCGTCAGCGCGCTGCCCGAGCACAGCGGGCCGACCGACCGCCTGCGCGTGGCCGCCATCTCGGCCGCGGCAGCCGACCCCCTCCGCTTCGACCTCTCCGAAGAAGCCGTCATCGGCACCGCGCGCACCCTCATCCCCACGCTCGTCACAGCGCTGCCACCGGTCAGCCGCACCCACCGGGACAGTGGCCCCCTGGCCCACCAGCTCTGGGCACGGCTGACCGGCCGGCAGCCGCACGACGCCTCCCTGCACGCCCTGGACACCGCGCTCGCCCTGCTCGTCGACCACGACCTCGCCGCGTCGACGCTCGCCGTCCGCGTCGCCGCCTCCGCCCGCGCCCACCCGTACGCGGCGGTGTCGGCAGGCCTGGGCGTCCTGGAGGGCCCCCTGCACGGCGCGGCGAGCGGCCTCGCGCACCGCATGCTCCTGGACGTCCTCGACCGGGGCAGTGCGGCCCCCGTAGTGGCCGACGAACTCCGCGCGGGCCGCCGCGTCCCCGGCCTCGGCCATCGGCTGTACCCCGGCGACGACCCGCGCGCGGAGGCCCTGTTCGCCCTCCTGGAGGTCATCCCCAAGGCGGGCCCCGCCCTGGCAGCGGCCCGCGACGTGGTGGCCACGACGGCTCGCCACACGGACCTGCACGCCAATGTCGACCTGGCCCTCGCCGTTCTGACCGCCTCGTCCGGGATGCCCGCCGAGGCGGGCGAGACGATCTTCGCCGTGGCGCGCACGGTCGGCTGGATCGCCCACGCCCTGGAGGAGTACGGGGAACGGCCTCTGCGCATGCGCCCCAGCGGTCAGTACGTCGGCTTGCGTCCGCCCCAGCCGATGCCCGCGCCCCTGCCGGCCTCCGGCGGCGGATGAATCACCGCAGACCCGGCGCGGGTTAGGCTCACCTCCGTGAGTAAGTGCGCCACCGCTTCGCGGGATCTGGACGAGCCTCTCGCGGGGACCGCGGCCACAGCCAGAACCTGGATTCTGCTGGAGCAGCCGGGCCCCTGGGGCGCCAAAGCGCTCACTTCGAGCCACCTGGATCCGGACGTCGGCCGCGCCCTGGAAGCCGCCGTCGAGGGGACAGGCGTACGCATCGCGCTCATCCGCCGCCCCGGACGCCACGCGGACAGCCGTCCCCCGGCGCACCGCCGCGTCTACGTGGCCCACACCGTGCCCGGCAACACGTGGCTGCGCAGCCACGTCACGGACAGGCCGCAGGAGTTGCTCGACCTGGACTTCACGGCCCTCGGCGCGGGCGACCACGGCGGATTCGGCGCCCCGCACACGGGCGACCCGCTCGCCCTGGTCTGCACGAACGGCAAGCGTGACCGCTGCTGCGCCCTCCTGGGCAGACCACTCGCCGCGTCGCTCTCCGCATCCGGTGAACAGGGTGCCTGGGAAGTCACTCATCTGGGTGGTCACCGCTTCTCCCCCACCCTGCTGGTCCTGCCCTACGGCTATGCGTACGGCCGCTCCGGCCAGGCTGCCGTCAAGGAGATCCTCGAAGGGGTGCGTACGGGCCGCGTGGTCACCGAAGGCTGCCGGGGCAGTTCCGCCTGGGAGCGCCCGGGACAGGCCGCCGAGCTCGCGGTGCGCGCCGCGAGCGGCGAGGACGCCGCAGGCGCCCTGAGCGTCGTCCACACGGGCGGCACGGCCCCGCGCTGGGACGTGACGGTCGCCCACACCGACGGACGGCACTGGCGCGTGACCGTCGCGCAGGGAGCCTCCCTGCCGCCACGGCCGGAGAGCTGCGGCGCGGCGCTGGCGGCCCCGGCACGCATGGACGTCGTGGCGGTGCGGCCGCTCGCGTGCGGCGCCGCACAGGAGATCCCCGCCACAGTGACTTCGGAGTAGCCCTCCGCCCGCCGTACCGTTCGTACACATGAGCCCCTCCTCCCCGGCCCGAAGACTCCGCCTCGGCCTGCCGCGGCGCGTCTTCTCGCAGGTGCTGCTGATGCAGCTGGCGATCGCCGCCGGGGTCGCCGTGCTCGCCACCGGGCTCTTCCTGGCGCCGCTCAGCGATCAGCTGGACGACCAGGCGATGCGCCGCGCGCTGGCCATCGCACAGACCACGGCCGCCCAGCCGCACATCGCCGATGACCTGCGCTCCTCGAAGCCGACGGCCGACGGGCCCGTGCAGGCCGAGGCGGACCGGATCCGGCGTGCGAGTGGCGCCGAGTACGTCGTGATCATGAACAAGGACGGCGTTCGCTGGTCCCACACCGACCACGAGGAGATCGGCCGGGTCGTCTCGACCGACCCCAGCGACGCGCTCGCCGGGGGCGAGATCATGGAGATCGACGACGGCACGCTGGGCCGCTCGGCCCGCGGCAAGGTGCCGCTGCGGGACATCGACGGGGACATCGTGGGCGCCGTCTCCGTAGGCATCGAGTACGACAGCGTGCGCGACCGGCTCATCCACGCGATCCCCGGGCTCTTCGCGTACGCGGGCGGAGCGCTCGCCGTCGGGGCGCTCGCCGCCTATCTGATCTCACGCAGGGTGCAGCGGCAGACACGTGACCTGGCCTTCTCCGATATCTCAGCCCTCCTTGCGGAACGCGAGGCCATGCTGCACAGCATCCGCGAAGGCGTCGTCGCACTGGACCGCGCCGGTCGCGTCCGCCTCCTCAACGACGAGGCCCAGCGCCTCCTGGGCCTCGGCACGGAAGCCATCGGGCAGCCGCTCGACACCGCACTGGGTCCGGGCCGTACGACCGACGTGCTCGCGGGACGGGTCACGGGCACCGACCTCCTGACCGTCCGCGGCCAGCGCGTCCTGATCGCCAACCGCATGCCCACGGACGACGGAGGCGCCGTCGCCACCCTGCGCGACCGCACCGAACTGGAGCAGCTGGGCCGCGAACTGGACTCCACCCGCGGCCTCATCGACGCCCTGCGCGCCCAGGACCACGAGCACGCCAACCGCATGCACACGCTGCTCGGACTCCTGGAACTGGAGATGTACGAAGAAGCCGCGGAGTTCGTCGGCGAGGTGGCGGGCGCGCACCGCGTGACCGCCGAGCAGATCACGGAGAAGATCGGCGATCCGCTGCTCGCCGCACTCCTGGTGGGCAAGGCCACGGTCGCCGCCGAGCGTGGCGTCGTGCTCGCCGTGCCGCGCGACACCGCACTGCCCGACCGCCTGATCGACCCGGGCGGCCTCGTCACCATCGTCGGCAACCTGGTCGACAACGCGCTCGACGCGGCGGCGGGCACTCTCCACGCGCGCGTGGAGGTCGATGTGCGCACCGAGGGGCGCACGGTCGTCCTCCAGGTGAGCGATACGGGCCCTGGGGTACCGTCCGAGCAGCGCGAGACGATCTTCACGGAGGGCTGGTCCACCAAGGAGCCCCCGGCGCACGGCAAGCGGGGTATCGGGCTCGCCCTGGTCCGCAGGCTCGCCGAGCGGCAGGGCGGCAGCGCGCGGGCCGACGCGTCGCCCGAGGGAGGCGCCGAGTTCACCGTCGTCCTGCCCGAAGCGCTCGCCCAGGCCGACCTCGCCCCCACGGAGGAGTCACGATGATCGAGGTGCTCGTCGTGGACGACGACGTCCGGGTCGCGGACGTCAACGCCGCCTATGTGGCGAAGGTCCCCGGTTTCCACGTGGCGGCGAAGGCCCACAGCGCGGCCGAGGCGCTGCGGCTCGTCGAGGAGCTCCCCGTCGATCTGGTGCTCCTGGACCACTATCTGCCGGACGAGACGGGTCTCGCGGTGGTCCGTACGCTGCGTGAGCGCGGCCACGAGACCGACGTGATCATGGTGACCGCCGCGCGTGATGTCGCCACCGTCCAGGCCGCGATGCGCCACGGCGCCCTGCAGTACCTGGTCAAACCGTTCTCCTACGCGGGACTTCGCGCCAAGCTCGACGCGTACGCCATCCTGCGCCGGACCCTGGACGGCGGGGGCGAGGCGGAGCAGGCCGAGGTCGACCGGATCTTCGGCGCCCTCTCGGCGACTCCGGCGCCCGAGCTGCCCAAGGGGCACTCCCCCACCACGGCCGAGCTGGTCCGCAGGGCCCTGATGGGCGCCGAGGGGCCGCTCTCCGCCCAGGAGTTGGCGGACCGCACGCGACTGAGCCGGCAGACCGCCCAGCGCTATCTGAAGCTCCTGGAGCGCTCGGGCCGCGTCCGGCTCAGCCTCAAGTACGGCGACACGGGCCGCCCGGAGCACCGCTACGCATGGGCGCCCAGCGCTTCGTAGCCTTCGTCACGCCGCCCCCGCCCCGGTGAGCGAGCGCACCTCGGTCTCCGCGTGCTTGGCCTCGTCCGCGGGCTCCGGTGAGGTGACGGTGCCCAGCCATCCGGCAAGGAAGCCCAGCGGGATGGAGACGAGCCCCGGGTTCTCCAGCGGGAAGTACTGGAAGTCCGTCCCGGGGAAGAGGGAGCTCGGCCCTCCGGAGACCACGGGTGACAGCAGGACGAGCACCAGGGAAGGCACCAGGCCCCCGTAGACCGACCAGACCGCGCCCCGGGTGGTGAAGTTCCGCCAGAACAGCGAGTAGAGCAGCACGGGCAGATTCGCGGACGCGGCGACCGCGAAGGCGAGGCCCACCAGGAACGCCACGTTGAGATCCCGGGCGAGCAGCCCCAGGGCGATCGCGACCACGCCGATCCCGGCGGCGGCCAGACGCGCCACCGCCACCTCGCTGCGCGGCTTCGCGTTCTTGCGCCGCAGCGACGCGTACAGGTCGTGGGCCACGGACGCCGACGAGGCCAGCGTGATCCCGGCGACGACGGCGAGGATCGTGGCGAAGGCGATGGCGGCGACGATCGCGAACAGAACCGTTCCGCCTGTGGTGTCCGCGCCGCCGCCGAGATCGAGCGCGAGGAGGGGAACTGCCGTGTTCCCCGCGGCATTCGATCCCCGCACGGCATCGGAGCCCACGATCGCGGCGGCGCCGAAGCCGAGCACGATCGTCATCAGGTAGAAGCTGCCGATGAGCCCGATGGACCAGACGACGGAGCGGCGGGCGGCGCGCGCGGTCGGCACCGTGTAGAAGCGGGAGAGGATGTGCGGAAGACCGGCCGTGCCGAGGACGAGCGCGAGCCCGAGGCTGATGAAGTCCAGGCGCGAGGTCCAGTCGCCGCCGTACTTCAGCCCTGGCGCGAGGAACTGGCTGCCGTGTCCGCTGCGGTCGGCCGCCGTCCGCAGCAACTGGTCGAAGTCGCCGTGGAATCGCACCAGAACGAGCACGGTCAGCGCGATCGCGCCGCACATCAGCAGGACCGCCTTGACGATCTGGATCCAGGTGGTGGCCCGCATCCCTCCCAACGACACATAGATGACCATGAGCGCGCCGACGCCGATGACCGTCCAGGTCTGTGCCGCCTCGCTCGTCCCGCCGAGCAGCAGCGCGACCAGTGAGCCCGCCCCCACCATCTGCGCCACCAGATAGAGAACGGACACGGTCACCGAGGAAGTTCCCGCCGCGATGCGTACGGGCCGCTCCCGCATCCGGGAGGCGACGACATCGGCGAGCGTGAACCGGCCGCAGTTGCGCACCAGTTCGGCCACCAGGAACAGCACGACCAGCCAGGCGACCAGGAATCCCACCGAGTAGAGCAGCCCGTCGTACCCGAAGAGCGCGATCAGTCCGGAGATGCCGAGGAAGGAGGCGGCCGACATGTAGTCGCCCGCGATGGCGAAACCGTTCTCCATCGGCGAGAAGAGCCGCCCGCCCGCGTAGAACTCCTCCGCCGAGCCGTGCCGGTTGCGGCTCACCCACGTCGTGATGGCGAGCGTGACGGCCACGAACACGCCGAACAGCAGGAGCGCGAGCGTCTGGTGGTTCCCGGTCATCGCTCGCTCCCCCTGGCCGGTTCCTGCTCGCTGCGCTGATCGTGCTCCCGCTGGTCCAGGATCCGTTTCTGGTCCTGCTCCCGCTTCTGCTCGAACACGGCCCAGCGCAGATCGAGCGCCGCGCGATCCCTCCTCAGCCGGGCATGCCGGGCATACGCCCAGGTCAGCAGGAAGGTCGAGAGGAACTGCCCGAGGCCGGCGAGCATCGCGACGTTCACCGCTCCGGCGACGGGCCGCGCCATAAGGCCGGGCGCCGTCGTCGCCGTCACGACATAGGCGACGTACCAGGTGAAGAAGACGGCCACCCCGGGGACGACGAACCGCCGGTAGCGGCTGCGCACCTCCTGGAAGGCAGCACTGCGCTGGACCTCCAGATAGATGTCGGCCGCGGTCGCGCTCCGCTCCGGCGCGGCTCGGGGCGGTGCCACGGGCGCCGGCGCACCCGTGCCGTCCAACTCGCCCCATCCGGAAGCAAGCGCGTCGTACCAGGGATCCCTCGGATCTCCGGTCCGCGCCTGCCCGGCATCGCGCCCGTCGTGCTTCTCCACCGAACTCTCCTTGTCCGCAGCCTTGTTCGGCTGCGTGCCCAAGGATGGACAGAACGGGAAGATCCCTGACTCTTCCCTCCCTTCTCTTCACCCCATCAGGTGAAGGACCTCATCAACGACCTCACTCAGGTCGGCCTGGCGCTCGGGGGCTTGGCGAGCCCGTGCCCGTAGGCGTAACGGACGGCCTGCGCACGGTCCTTGAGCCCGGTCTTGGCGAAGAGATTGTTGATGTGCGTCTTCACCGTCGCCGTGGAGACATGCATCGCGCGGGCGATCTCCTGGTTCGACATGCCCTCGGCGATCAGGACGAGCACTTCGGTCTCACGCGTGGTGAGACCGTCGGGCGGCTCCGGTGCGGGCGCGGCCTGCTCGGGCTCCGACAGCCGCTCCAGCAGTCGCCGCTGGATCTGCGGCGAGAGCCCCGCGTCGCCCGAGAGCACGTCCTCCACGGCCCGCACGATCTCGTCCCCACCGGCGTCCTTGGTCAGATAGCCGCGCGCACCGGCTCTCAGCGCGGGGAACAGCGAGTCGTCGTCGACGAAGGTCGTCAGCACGACGACCTGCGTGTCCGGGTACTCGGCGCGGATACGGCGGGTGGCCTCCGCGCCGTCGACCCGGGGCATGCGCAGGTCCATCAGGACGACATCCGGAGCGAGTTCGGCGACGAGCCGAACGGCCTCCTCGCCGTCACCCCCGGAACCGACGACCTCGATACCGGGCAGCAATCCCAGCAGCATCACGATGCCCTCGCGCACCACGGTCTGATCGTCGACCACGACCACCCGCGCCGGCGCCTTGGCGCCGCCCTCCATGGTCATGTGGGCACCTTCAGCGTCACGATGAAGCCTTCCTCGCCAGGTCCCGCCGTAAGGGAGCCACCCAGCAGCTCGGCCCGCTCCCGCATACCGAGCAGACCGTACCCGGCCCCGGAGACGGCGAGCTCTCCCGGCGTTCCGCCCGTATCCCGCACATCCAGCGTCACTTCACCCTCTCCGTACGCCAGACGCACGACCACCCTGGCACCCGGGGCGTGCTTGCGGACGTTCGTGAGAGCCTCCTGCGCGACGCGGCGCACCGCCTGTGACGCCTCGGCGGGCAGAGCGCGCCGCGCCCCCTGCACGGACACCGAAGCCTTGTCCGACGCGACCAGGTCGCGCAGGAAGTCCTCGACCGGCGTCATCTCACCGCGCAGCGCGGAGAGTGCCTGCCGGGTCTCCGAGAGCCCTTCGCGAGCCATGGACCGCGCCGCCACCACGCGCTCGAGAATCTGCTCGCGTGTCGCCTCCCCCTCGATCAGCAGACGCGCCGCCTCCAGGTGGACGAGCTGCGCGGAGAGGCTGTGCGCGAGCACGTCGTGGATCTCCCGGGCGATGCGGGCCCGCTCCGCCAGCGCGGCCGTCTCGGCCTCCGCGGTGCGGGCCGCCCGCTCCTGGGTGAGCAGCCGCTGGGCGTTGCCCCGCGCGTCGGCGTCGAGCCGCAGGGTGTACCCGGCCAGTGCGAGGCCGATGACGATGAGGCCCGTCACAAGCCAGTTGTCGTTGTTGGACGCGGCGAACGCGGCCATCGCCAGGGGCACACAGACCGCGGCCGCGGCGAGCGGCATCCGCTCAAGCGACAGGACTGCCGTACCGCACCAGAGGACGAGCGCAAGCACCCTCCAGTCGCCCGCCTGCGCGGCATATCCGCACCCCATCAGCAGGACGAGCAGGGTGGCCGACGGCCACAGCCGCCGATCGAACGACGTGCGGAAATACGCCCAGGCAAGCCCGGCACAGAGCACGACCAGGCCCACGCCCGCCACCAGGCGCCAGCCCCTGTCGTGGTGGAACGCCTCCCACAGCAGGCTGCCCGCGATCACCACCCGCACGAACCTGACGAACCACAGCCGGGCGGGGCTCTGCCCTTCCCGGGTGAGCGCTTCCCGGGAGGGCCAGCTCATCCACCGGTCCGAGATCACACGGGGTCCTTCCGCATCGGCTCGTACGCCGCGTCCGCAACACCGTACGACGGGCGGAACAGGCCGGCCCGCTGCGCCAGCATGCCGCTGCGCACCAGAAGCGTGGCCGCGAGGGCCAGCATCAGGGCGGCACTGCCCTGCCGCACCCCCAGCAGGGCCCCGACGCCGAACAGGCCGAGCCGCAGCCCGATCCCGACGCCCCAGACGATGGCCGTGGCCTTGGTCCCCTTGCCCCACACGGCGCCGTCCGGCGCCGTCCACACATGGGTGGTCCGCGCCCACCCGAAGCCGATGGCCAGACCGACCAGCAGCTCAGCGCCGAGCAGGACGACGGCCGCCGCCTGGTGATGGGGATCCAGCACGTCGGGCTCACGCACGGCCAGGAAGACCAGCACGGCGGGTATGACCCACCAGCGCCTGTCCGTGGTGATCTGCTGCGCCTTGAACTGGCGCACGATCACCAACGCGACGACGGCACAGACCACCACAACATTGGCGAGCCCGGACATGACGGCCTCCGTGGGACGAGGAAGTACGGAGCCGACCCGAAGTGGATCGACGCCTTCGACGCTACGGAAAAGACCTGGTCAGAACATCGGAGCAGGGGTGGAACGTGGGTGGAGCCAAGGGCTCCACCCACGGGTGGAGTGCGTTCCGTACGGGCGGAACACACCGGCCTCGCGCAAGGGCTACGCGTCGATGCGCGACCGGTCCAGCGTCGCCGCCGAGCTCGTGATGAATTCCTTGCGGGGCGCCACGTCATTGCCCATCAGCAGATCGAAGACCTGCTCGGCGGCGTCCAGGTCGCCGATGTTGACCCGCCGCAGAGTACGGAAGCGGGGGTCCATGGTCGTCTCCGCGAGCTGGTCCGCGTCCATCTCGCCGAGGCCCTTGTAGCGCTGGATGGAGTCCTTGAAGCGGATTCCCTTGCGCTGGTACTCCAGGAGCGTCTCGCGCAGCTCGTTGTCCGAGTACGTGTAGACGTACTTGTCCTGGCCCTTCTTCGGCTGGCTCAGCTCGATCCGGTGCAGGGGCGGCACGGCCGCGAAGACCCGGCCCGCCTCCACCATCGGGCGCATGTAGCGCTGGAAGAGGGTGAGCAGCAGGATCCGGATGTGCGCGCCGTCGACATCGGCGTCGACGAGAAGAATGATCTTCCCGTAGCGCGCCGCGTCGATGTCGAAGGTCCGGCCGGACCCTGCCCCTATGACCTGGATGATCGCGCCGCACTCGGCGTTCTTCAGCATGTCCGTCACGGACGCCTTCTGAACGTTGAGAATCTTGCCGCGGATCGGCAGGAGAGCCTGGAACTCGGAGTTCCGTGCCAGCTTGGCGGTGCCGAGCGCCGAGTCGCCCTCGACGATGAACAGCTCACTGCGCTCGACGTCGTCACTGCGGCAGTCGGCGAGCTTCGCGGGCAGCGATGACGATTCCAGGGCCGTCTTGCGGCGCTGGGCGTCCTTGTGCTGACGTGCGGCGATGCGCGTACGGGCCGCGGCGACCGCCTTCTCCATGACCGCGCGGGCCTGCGCCTTGGCGTCGCGCTTGGTGGACGTCAGGAACGCCTTCAGCTCCTTGGCGATGACGTTCGCCACGATCCTGTTGGCCGCCGAGGTGCCCAGCACCTCCTTGGTCTGGCCCTCGAACTGCGGCTCGGCGAGCCGGACCGTGACGACCGCGGTCAGGCCCTCCAGGGCGTCGTCCTTGACGATGTCGTCCTCGGCGACGCGCAGCACCTTCTGGGTGCGCAGCACCTCGTTCATCGTCTTCGTGAGGGAGCGCTCGAAGCCCGACACGTGGGTGCCGCCCTTGGGGGTGGCGATGATGTTGACGAAGGACCGCAGCGTCGTGTCGTACCCCGTGCCCCAGCGCATCGCGACGTCCACGACGAGATCACGGGTGACCTCGGTGGGGGTCATCTGGCCGTGGTCGTCGAGGACCGGGACGGTCTCCTTGAAGCTGCCCTGCCCGGAGAGGCGCAGGACGTCGCAGACGGCCTTGTCCTGCGCCAGGTACTCACAGAACTCGCTGATGCCGCCGTCGAAGCGGAAGGATTCCTCGCCCTTGGTGCCGCCCTCGCCGAGGCCGTACTCGTCGCGTACGACGATGGTCAGGCCCGGCACCAGGAAGGCGGTCTGCCGGGCGCGCTGGTGCAGCGTATCGAGGTTGAGCTTGGCGTCCTTGAGGAAGATCTGGCGGTCGGCCCAGTAGCGCACGCGGGTGCCGGTGCGGTTCTTGGGGATCTTCTTGGCCTTGCGCAGCGTGGCCGACGAGTCGAAGTCGGCATCGGGGCCGGGCTTGGCGAAGGCTCCGGGGACACCACGACGGAAGCTGATCGCGTGGGTGTGCCCCGCGCGGTCCACCTCTACGTCGAGGCGCGCGGACAGGGCGTTCACCACGGAGGCACCCACACCATGCAGGCCGCCGGAGGCGGCGTACGAGCCACCGCCGAACTTGCCGCCCGCGTGGAGCTTCGTCATGACGACCTCGACTCCGGAGAGGCCGGTCTTGGGCTCGACATCCACCGGGATGCCTCGGCCGTTGTCCCGGACCTCTACGGAGGCGTCGTCGTGGAGGATGACTTCGATGTGGTCGCAGTAGTTGCCCAAGGCCTCATCGACGGAGTTGTCGATGATCTCCCAGAGGCAGTGCAGCAGGCCACGGCTGTCCGTGGACCCGATGTACATGCCCGGACGCTTACGAACGGCTTCGAGCCCCTCCAGGACGAGCAGGTGCCGCGCGGTGTAGTTGGAACCGTCCCGGTCTGCTCCGGTCAGCAACGCTGTGGACGGCACGGACGTCTCGGCGGTCACGCGGTTCGCTCCTCGCTGAATTTCAAAAGGGGTCCTTTGGGGTAAGGACCCGGCTTCGGTTGCCGCTCAGAGGGTACCGAGGCCTGGTAGAGCCGTTGTCACGCCACCCTCGTCTCAACTCACACTAGTCCAGTGCCGCACGCATGTTCGATCCCTCGATGGAGTGAAGCGCACGTCACGTTCCCTTCCAGGCATGAACCATTTAGGCTCCGGGCACGTCCTCATGAACAACCGGCAACCCAGCCGGCGGACGACCGACCTGACAGACAGCGCGAAACCGTACGACACGTAAGAGACGTAATACGGCACATTCGCCGCCAACCGGCAGCAGACAGCCGCCTCGGAAAAAACTTCGAGGAAAAGCCACGAGCGGGAACGTTTTCGGCCTGGTTGGATGTTGACCCTGGTACGACAGCTCGTCGAGCTAGAGAAGAGGCGACGTGACTACTGTTCTGACCCCCGCGAGCCCCCTGACGGCCGCTGATCGCTGCGACCGCTGCGGCGCCCAGGCTTACCTGCGCGTCGTCCTGTTGAGCGGCGGTGAACTGCTCTTCTGCGCCCACCACGGACGCAAGTTCGAGCCGGAACTCAAGAAGATCGCCGCTGAGATACAGGACGAGACGGAGCGGCTTACGGCCGTCCCGGAAACCACCGACGAGGATCGCTGACACCTCGCACCCACGACGAGCCATCCGGCGCACGCCAGGCCGGTGACCGGGCGGCCGACCCTGCCAACCCCAGGGGCGGCCGCCCGCTCGCGTTACACGGGCACCCAGACACCTTCTCGGCGGCCTCTCGCGGCGTGCCACCCTCCCCGCGCGAGAGACTGCCGCGTTTTCAGCCGCGCAGAGGCATGTCCCGCGCGACACCCGAGATCCGCGTGTAGACCCCGGGGCTCCCGGCCCGCCCACAGCCGCTCCCCCACGACACCAGGCCGATCAGCCGGCCGCGTGCGACGAGCGGACCACCGCTGTCGCCCTGGCAGGCGTCCCGCCCGCCCTTGGTCTCCCCCGCGCACAGCATGGATGCGGCCGCGTACGTTCCGTCGGAATTCCCCGGGTAGGCCTCACCGCACGTCGCGTCAGGCAGTACGCGCACCTGCGCGGAACGCAACGAACGCGCGTAATCACCCGCTCCCGTCGTGTCACCCCACCCGTAGACGGCCGCGCGCGTCCCGGGTTCGTACGCCTGGTCCCCCTCCCCCGCCATGGGGATCGCGTAGCTCTGCGGAAGCGGGCTCGCCAGGGTCAGCACCGCGACGTCACCTGAGTTCGAGTGGGAGTCGTACTCCGGATTGACCGCCGCCTGGCGCACCGGAATCTCACGCCCCTGGGACGTGCCGAGATCCTCCCGGCCCGCGATCACCTTCAGGTCACCCATCTCGCGCAGCCGCACCCCAAGGACTTCCTCACCCAGGCAGTGCGCCGCGGTGAGGACCGTCGACGGCCCGACCACCACGCCTCCGCAGAACTGCCCCGAGCGCGTACCCCCGAACCGGTCACGGCTGGACAGCGCCACCACCCAGGGGCTGTCGGCCACCCGGACCGGACTGCCCCCGATGACGACGCTGTCGGCCTCCGCGGGGGCCGGAGAGGCCAGCGGCAGCACCGCCACCGGGGCGACAAGGGCCAATGCCGCCGTAAATGTTCGGGCGAAAGGACGAGGCATGCGAACTCCTCACTCTGGGTTGCCATGGCACACCCACAGTGATCCAGTGCGGCACGCCCCGCACCCGCGCCACGCGCGTCCGTGCCAGGGCGAACACATCGGACAAACAGAAGACCCGAAGCCTCGCGGGAGGCTTCGGGTCTTCCTTGTGGAGCGCTGGTGACTAGTCGAGGTAGTCGCGCAGGACCTGCGAACGCGACGGGTGACGCAGCTTCGACATCGTCTTCGACTCGATCTGACGGATGCGCTCACGCGTCACTCCGTAGACCTTGCCGATCTCGTCGAGGGTCTTCGGCTGGCCGTCGGTGAGACCGAAGCGCATGGAGACCACGCCCGCCTCACGCTCGGACAGGGTGTCGAGCACGGAGTGCAGCTGCTCCTGCAGGAGCGTGAAGCTCACCGCGTCGGCCGGGACGACCGCTTCGGAGTCCTCGATGAGGTCACCGAACTCGCTGTCGCCGTCCTCACCCAGGGGGGTGTGGAGGGAGATCGGCTCGCGGCCGTACTTCTGGACCTCGATGACCTTCTCCGGGGTCATGTCGAGTTCCTTGGCCAGCTCCTCCGGGGTGGGCTCACGGCCCAGGTCCTGGAGCATCTGGCGCTGCACACGCGCGAGCTTGTTGATGACCTCGACCATGTGCACCGGGATACGGATGGTGCGGGCCTGGTCGGCCATGGCGCGGGTGATCGCCTGACGGATCCACCAGGTGGCGTACGTGGAGAACTTGTAGCCCTTGGTGTAGTCGAACTTCTCGACCGCGCGGATCAGACCGAGGTTGCCCTCCTGGATGAGGTCCAGGAAGAGCATGCCGCGACCGGTGTAGCGCTTGGCCAGGGAGACCACCAGACGGAGGTTGGCCTCCAGGAGGTGGTTCTTGGCGCGGCGCCCGTCCTCGGCGATGATCTCCAGCTCGCGCTTGAGTTTCGGCGCGAGCTTGTCGGCGTTCGCCAGCTTGTCCTCGGCGAACAGGCCGGCCTCGATGCGCTTGGCGAGCTCGACCTCCTGCTCCGCGTTGAGGAGCGGGACCTTGCCGATCTGCTTCAGGTAGTCCTTGACGGGGTCGGCGGTGGCACCGGCCGCGGCGACCTGCTGGGCCGGGGCGTCGTCCTCGTCCTCGTCGGACAGCACGAAGCCTGCCTGGGGACCTTCCTCCGTGGACTCGCCCTCACCGGGCTTGCCCTTGGCGGGCGTCTCCTCGGTGGCCTCGTCGTCCACCATCTCGTCGTCCTGCTTGGACGACTTCTTTGCCGTCGCCTTCTTGGCGACGGTCTTCTTGGCGACGGCCTTCTTTGCCGTCGTCTTCTTGGCTGCGACCTTCTTCGCGGGCGCGTCCTCAGCTGCGACATCTGCGGCCGACGCCTCGGGGGCGGCAGTCGCGGTGGCCTGCTTCGCCGTGGCCGTCTTGACCGCGACGGTCTTGGTCGCGGTGCGCTTGGCCGGGCTCTTCGCTGCGACGCTCTTGCGGGGGCGCTTCGGCTCCGCGGCACTGACCATCAGCGTCACACCCTCTTCCTCGAGGATCTGGTTGAGGCTGCGCAGAACGTTCTTCCACTGAGTGGCCGGAATCTGGTCAGCTTCGAAGGCACGACGCACGTCATCGCCGGCGATCTGCCCATCAGCCTTTCCCCGCTCGATGAGCGCCATGACAGAGACGGATTCGGCGATCTCCGGCGGGAGCGTACGGGATGTGCTGGCCGACACGAACAACCTCTCGGAACGTTGGAAAACGGCTTCCGGCCCCGTCCATTGTGGACCAGGACCGACGACCGACGACTGGGGATGGGCCGACGGCGCAGGCGGGGCCGGGGAGCTACACAGCGTCGCGAACGACTGCTGTATTCCCTCCTCGGCTATCACCTCTTAGGTCATCGCGCTGCCCCGACGAGCGTTACGCCCAATCTACGTGGCCCGAGTCACACCCCGTAAGCGCTCAAAAGCGGCCGGATGCGGTCAGAAGCGCCCAGACCTAGGCCGTGATGGCCCTCCAGACGGCTACAGCCGCGTCGCCGGGTCCCTGCCGGATCCCCGAGGAACCCGCAGAGGCCCGGCGACGGCACCGCGCCAACGGAGTGATGAGGTCGGGCCGCGAGGCACACGAGCGAGCCGAACGGACGCAGACCCTGCTCGTCAGTGCTCGCGGGGGGCGGGCACGACGCGCTCCACCTCAGGGTGGACCGTGAGCAGCTGACGCATGGCGGCCTCGGCGCCGGGGCCGTCGCCCGCACCGAGGGCGTCGACGATGCGCGAGTGGTGGACCAGGGACGCCTCGGTGGGACGGTCGCAGCCGGTGATCGGGCCGCCCGAGACCTGGAGCGCCGCGGAGACGATGCCGGACAGGTGCTCCAGCATGCGGTTGCTCGCGAGCTGGATGAGCAGCGAGTGGAACTCCGCGTCGGCGCGGGAGAAGGTGATCCCGTCGCCCTGGCTCAGGGCGTGGCCCATGATCTCGACCATGTCGGCGAGCCGCTGCTGCACCTCGTCGCGGCCGTGGCCCGCGGCGAGCCGGGCGGCGAGGGGCTCGATCGTCCAGCGCAGCTCGCCGAGCTCACGGCGCTGGTCGTCGCGCTGCGGCCCGAACGCGCGCCACTCGATGATGTCCGGGTCGAGCAGGTTCCAGTCACTGACGGGCCGCACGCGCGTACCGACATTGGGCCTGGCGCTGACCAGGCCCTTGGCTTCGAGTACACGCAGCGATTCGCGGACGACGGTGCGGGAGACCTCGAAACGCTGGCCGATCTCCTCGGGCACCAGCGGGCGGTCGGCACCCAGATCGCCGGAGACGATCATCTGGCCGAGCTGCTGGACGAGTTGGCCGTGCAGCCCGCGGCCGCGGTTGCCCGCGGAGCGCCGGCCCACGCGGCCGAGATCGTGGTCGGCGCTGTCCCACGAGGGCGCGACGACGCGGTCGGCACCGGGGGCCTCGGCGTAGGGGTAGCGGTCGAGTTCGCCCGGGCCGGCGAGGCCGGAGTCTGCGGAGCGGGCGGCGGTCATCATGGTGTGCGCAAGGGTACTCACGGATCCTTTGTCGGCGTGGCTCCCAAGTCCCTTGAGGTCTTTGGTGAAAAGCACACGAAAGGGTGATCGCTTACCCCGCCGCAATTGACGCCTTATCGGAAAGAAATGGGCGTTCTCCGGGGAGTTGTGCGCAGCACGGGAACAGAAGCGCCGAACGGTCCCTATCGGGCTCTGCCACGCATCCCGGTGAGCAGATAAGCGCAGAGCAGAGCGGTCACGGACAACATCAGTGCACTGCCCACGGGTTGGGCGACCATCCGGACTCCGCCCGCCAGATATCGCTCGACGCCGAACGGCCACTGCACCAGCGCCAGATCGCGCAGCCGCCCCGGCAGTCCCGCCGCCGATCGCACAGACGGCCCCTCCAAGGCTTTCTGTACGAGCGGTACGACGACGATCGGCACCGCGAGAACCGCGGCGAGGCCGGCTGTCGTCGAGCGGAAGACGCCTCCGGCGAGCACCCCCGCCCAGGCGCACCCCGCCACCAGCGCGATCCAACTCGCGCTCAGCGAAAGCCAGTCAGCGGGAACCTTCGCGAGCTCCTCTCCGTATACCAGGTGGAGCAGCGCGGCGTCGGAGACCAGGACGAGCAGACCCAGCAGCAGCGCGATGGCCGCCGCCACGAGCAATTTCGCGGAGAGCAGCCCCAGGCGGCGGGGGACGGTGCCCCGGTCGGCGGCGAGGGCGGGATGGCGGAACTCCTCCCCGAAGGCGAGGGCGCCCAGCAGCCCGGCGCCGAGCGCCGCGGGCGGCAGGGGGAGTTCCTGGGGCCAGGCCGCCAGCAGGAGCGGCTGCGGCGTGTGACCGCTCCTGGCGAGGAAGACGCAGAGAACGGCGGAGACGGCGAGCACGGCGGCCGTGGTGAGGTACCCCGTGCTGACACCGGCGGCACGGCGAAGCTCGTAGCGCAAGGGGCGAAGGGGGCTGCGGGCGGGCCGGACCGAGATGGGAGGCGGCAGGGGGGACGGCGCCACGGGAGCCCGCGGGGCGGTGATGGCGAGCGGCTCCGTGGTGGCGAGCGGGATGAGGTTCTTGGCCGCGGACACGGGCTCGGGCGCGGTCTCGCGTTCAGATTCGGGCTCGGGCTGCGCCCCCTGATCGGCCTCAGGCGGTACGTCGTCCGCTGTCGCGGCCGGTCCCTCACCGAGGGTTTCGATGACCGGTTCGGGCTCGGGAGCGGGCATCGACCCCACGCAGGGCCCCGCATCCCCGATCTCGTCCGCGAGTTGGTGGACGAGAATTCCGTGGCGGAAAGCCGTCTCTCCGATGTCGGCGCAATTGCTGCCGTACACCGAAAGCCGATTGCCGTCCTCCTTCACCACTTCGATGGAGCGCCGCCCGGCACGGGCCTCTTTGGAAAGCAGCGCGCCCAGACGTGCCGCGTGCGGACTGCGCACCGCGACCCGGGGGCGCAGCCGGGTGCGGGCGAAGTCCCCGGCTTCCTGGTCGGCGACCAGGTGGCCCTCTTCCAGCGTGACGACCCGGTCCGCGGTCCGTGCGGCCTCCTTGGCGTCGGCCGTGGAGAACAGGACGGTTCCCCCTTGAGCGGCGTGTGCGCGCAGAATGCCGTGCAGCCAGCCGCCCTCCCGGGCCGAGAGCCCGTCGGCGGGGCCGTCGAGGACGAGTGTGTGCGGGTCCGCGAGCAGTGCGCCGGCGAGGCCGAGGCGGCGGTCCATTCCGCGTGAGAGCGTGCCGAGCCGCTGATCGCGGAGGCTGACGAGCCCGACGACTTCGAGTACGTCGTCGGCGCGCTGGACGGGCACACCGGTGGCGGCACACAGCATGCGCAGGTGGCCGCGGACCGTGCGGCCGGGGTGTCCCGGAACCTCGCCGAGGAGGATGCCCACCTCACGCGACGGATGGGCGATGCGGTGCAGCGGGCGCCCTCGGAAGTAGGTGACTCCTCGGCCCTGTTGGATTTCGAGCATGAGCCTCAGCGCCGTCGTCTTACCGGCGCCCTGCGCGCCGAGCAGCGCCGTGACACGGCCTGTCCGCGCCTCGAAGGACACGTCGTCGACGGCGGGCGGCAGCTCCTGGCGGGGATTGCTGGTCAGTCCGATGGCCTGGATCATCGCTTCTCTCGCGGGATGTGCGACCGCTCGACGGCCAGGGTTCGTCCGCCGGGTCGGGGACGGACGCACCCCGTGGGTACTTCAGCAAGATAACGCGATATTTCCGTCATTTCGGTCAGGGTGTGAGCCGCGGGTGTCCGCCACACGGCCAGACACCCGCCGGACCGACAGGTGACCAGCGCATGCTCCGTGGCGCGGGCCTCAGACCTCGGGACGCAGCATCGGCGGGTTGAGCAGCGTCGCGCCGCCCGCGCGGAAGAGCTGGGCGGGGCGGCCGCCCTGGCGGGTGGTGGTACCGCCGGTGGGGACGAGGAAGCCCGGCGTGCCGGTCACCTTGCGGTGGAAGTTGCGCGGGTCGAGCACCACCCCCCACACGGCCTCGTACACCCGGCGCAGCTCACCGACGGTGAACTCGGGCGGGCAGAAGGCCGTCGCCAGCGAGGAGTACTCGATCTTCGAGCGGGCGCGCTCCACGCCGTCCGCCAGGATCTGCGCGTGGTCGAAGGCGAGCGGCGCGGCCTGCTCGTCCTCGCGGCCGTACCCGCCCCGGTTGAGCAGCGCCTCGATCGGCGCCCAACGCGCGCTGTGCGCGTCACCGCCGGCCCGTGGTGCGGGCAGATCGGGTGCGAGCGCGAGATGGGCGACGCTGACGACCCGCATCCGAGGATCGCGCTTGGGGTCTCCGTACGTGGCGAGCTGCTCCAGGTGCGCGCCGTTCACCTGGACCGGAGCGTCCGGAGTGTGAGCACACAGCCCCGTCTCCTCGACCAATTCCCGCGCGGCGGCCGCCGACAAATCCTCGTCGTCGCGCACGAATCCGCCGGGAAGCGCCCACCGGCCCTGGAACGGCGCCTCACCCCGCCGTACGGCAAGTGCGCACAGTGCGTGGCGGCGCACGGTCAGCACGACCAGATCGACGGTGACAGCAAAGGGCGGGAAGGCCGACGGGTCGTAGGGCGACATGCCGCGATCATAGTCGTCTGCCTGACGATAAACAGCTCCTCCGGCATCCGATCCCGGCTCGATCGACCGGGCCCGACGTCGGGTTCACGCCACACCCGACGCAGGCCCTCCTCCCGTGGGTCACACCCCCAGCTGCAGCCCGTCCGCCGCCTCCTCGACCATGGCCAGGCCAAGCCTGCTGACGCGTACGGAGAACGGCGCACCCGCGACCCGCAGCCCCGTCAGTCCCAGCTCCCCCAGCGGCACACCGCGGACCGGGCTCAGCGTCACCGTCCCCGAGGGGGCGTCGGGCCGGATCCCGGCGAGCGCCGTGAGGAGATGCACCCCGGCGGCCGCGGCGGTGGCCGCCGGGCGACAGGCAGCGGGATGCGGCAACGGAGCGCCGCCCTCCGTGCGCTGCTCCCCCGCGAACATCTCGGGCAGCCGGTGGCCGAAGGTCTCGGCCGCGGCCAGCACCCCTCGCAGCAGTGCGCTCGCCTCCTTCTCGTAGCCCGCGGCGGCCAGACCCGCGACGGCGACCGCCGTCTCGTGGACACGGACCGCCCCGCCACGATGTCCGAAAGGGTTGTACGCGGCTTCCTTGACGCCCAGGCTCCGCAGCCCCCACCCCGAGTCCATGGCGGGCCCGCCGAGCAGCCGGGCGAGCTGCTCGGTCCGCACCTTGTCCAGCAGTCCTTGCGCGAGCGCGCCCGACCCGAGCAGACCTGTGTCCAGGAGGTGGGCGGCACCGCCGGTGAGCAGGGGCACGGGGCGGCCGTCGGCCAGACGAGCTGCGGCGGGCCGGCCACCCGTGCGGTCCTCCACCCAGAATTCCTCCCGGAACGTGCACCGCATCCGCTCCGCCCACTGCCGCAGGTCGCTGCCGCCCGAACGGCCGTGCGCGTCGAGCAGGTCGGCGCCGAGCAGCGCCGCCCGGTGGGCATGGGCCTGGGTCTCGCAGCGCGCCGGACCATCCGGATACGGGTCCGGCAGGCGCCCTCGGTCGTCGGCCGCCGCGAGCAGCCACCGCAGACAGCGCTCGGCCGCCGGCAGCAACTCCTCCGCCTCCTGGGCCAAAAGCCCCCAACGCCATGCCTCCGCCAGCAGCACCGGAAAGAGCAGCGTGGCCTCGATCCCCGTGCACCCGGGCGGCAGATGCGGCCCCGTGTTCCGCAACGGCCCGGGGATCATGCCCGCCCGCGGCCCCTTGCCCACGAGCTGACGGCGGGCGAGCGTGCGCAGCGTCCCCGCAGCGATGCGCGTACCGAGCGGCAACGCCATCCGGGCGGCCGCGAGCGCCTCGGCCGGTGCGAGACCGCAGCGCCATGGCGCCCCCGCGGCCAGATGGACGTCGGCCGGGTGCTCGGGGTCCCGCAGCAGCAGCGCCTGCAGATCCTCCACCGAGCGGTCCAGCAGCGCCCCGGTCCTGGGATCGTCGCCGACGGCCCGCGCCGTGGCGAGGGAGAGCGAAGCCCCGTTCCCGGTCGCCCGCACCGGGCCCGCCCCCTCCGGCCGTACCCGCAGCTCCAGGCTCCAGGTGCCGCCCGGCGGGAGCTCCACTTCCCAGCGAAGCAGCCCCGCGGAGGCCAGCGCGTCCGCGGGCGCCGGGTGCGCGGTGACCACACAGTGGCCCGCCGGCGAGGCCCAGCGCATGCCGGAGTCGTGCACACTGCCAGGCAGTTCGGGACCCGTGTTGCCGGACGCCACCGCGCCGAGGTCCGCCAGATCCGTGCCGAGCGACACCTCCACGGGCAGCCGCAGGGGGCGTCCTGCGGCACTGCGCAGCACGATCCGCTCCGTGCCGTCCGCGTATCGGGTCCGCTCGACGACCACGTCCGGATCCGGGCCGCCGTCCGCGAACGGACGCAGCGTCGCCACGAAGCGGGCACGGTCGGCCGAGACCATCCGGGCCTGCACGGCGACCGGCTCGCGCCCCGCCACCCGCACTTCGCAGCGGGACAGCAGCCTGCGCCCCGCTCGGTAGAACCCCTCGAGTCCGCGCCCGGTCAGCTGCCCCTGGTCCGTGGAGATCGCCATGGCGGGCAGGGCGACACAGATCAGCGTGGCGTGCGCGGGCGGCAGCTGCGCGGGGCGACGCGGTGCGGGCGCCGGGGCCTGCCCGCCGGACAGGCGCGGTGGAGTCGGCGCGGGCCGCTGGGGACCCTCTCTGCCGGATACAGGAGACGAGGCGGGCAGGGGCATGAGGCGGCTTCTTCTGCGCTGTCCGCGCTACGAGGAGTGGGAGGCCGTACGGCGGCTCGACCCAGGTACGGGTACCGCCACTCAGGTGAACGGACCTGCCCTGCCCCAAGTCACGCCCACGGGACGGGAAGCCACTCGACCGGCCCAGGTCCCGCGCGCACGGCGTCCCGACAGGTGCCCCTCTCGCCTCCGCTCTGCGGTACCGAGCTCCCACGTGTGCTCCCTGCCGAGCTCCCACGTTCATGTGTCGTTCCTCGCTGTGCGCCGGATGGTGCGACGGCGGTTCTGCGGCCCGGTGCTCGGCCTTTCGGTGGCCCGCGACCCGGCGCCGCCCTTCGGGCGCGAGGGACGGCGGCGTCGCGGTGCGGCGCCCACCGGCTCTGCCGCGGGGTCCAAGGGCTCGTCCGGGAGCGGCAGTTCGGGCTGAACCGCCGTCGCGTCACGGTCGGTTCGCTCCCTGCGCAGGCAGCGGCGGATCGGCTCGGGATCCAGGTCGCCGGTGCAGGCGTGCCGCAGGAGTTGCGCGAAGGTGTAACTGGGATCGGCGCACAGCGCCATGTCCAGGGCTTCCTGGCCCTCGGTGGTGTCTCCGAGGGACCACGCGACCCAGCCCGCGAGGGACAGCGGAGCCGCGGCGTGCTCTCCGTAGGCGCCGACGCAGCGACGGGCCAGGGCCCTCCAGAGGCGAAGTGCCGGTGGTGCGCAGTCGCCCTCCATCCATTCCGCCGCCTGATCGCGCGTCGTACGGTCCTGCAGGCCGAGGATCAGCGCCGCCGCCTCGTCGTGTGCGAGGAGGTCGTCGTCCTGGAGATCCGCCTCCGGCCTGTCGCTGATCGGAGGCGCGTCCGTCATGCGCGCCATGATCCTTCGGGCCAGATCGAGTGTGTCGGCGGCGACCTCGGCGTGCCCGTCCTCCTCCAGGATCCGATGCACGAGCGCCATGCCCGCCGCGTCGAGGGCCGCCTCCTGCTCCGTCGCGGCGGCGGACACCCATGGGGTGAGGCGTGCCCGCATCTCCCGGGGCGTGACGCCCACTTGAGCCCCGGCGTAGGCCGTGGCCGCGGCCAGGACCGACGTGCCGGGCCGCGGCAGCGGCACGCCCTGCGGTGGGCAGCACTGCTCGTTCGGGCAGCAGTAGGACCAGAAGCTTCCCGCAGAGATGCACACGACCTCGAACACGGGGACGTCGAGGCTTCCGCAGGCGGTGCGGATCACTTGCGCCAGCGGTCGCAGGCGCTCCATGACCTGCTGTCCGGATTCGGCCCCGACGGGCTCCGCGCACAGGAAGGCGACAACGCCGTCGGGCCGCGCTCCCCGCCGCTCGCAGCCGCCCACCAGACACTGGGCGAGTTGCTCCGCGATGGGCGGCCAGTCCTCCGCGCGCCCTGGAATACCGAGGCGCACCCGCCCACCGAACCGGCCCCGATCGCCGTGCAGTGCGATGAGGACGACGCTCTCCTCGGGCCGGAACCCGAGCAGGTACGGCAGGGCGTCCGCGAGCTCGGCCGGGGTGCGCAGGGTCACCAGGGTCTCGTCATCGATGTGGCCGATGGGGCCGGTGGGGTCGATGGGGTTTCCGGGATTGACGGGAGTGATGGAGCCGGCGGCATCGGCAGCGCCGGTGGTGTTGGTGGGGTCGGCAGCGCCGGTGGAGTCAGTGGTGTCAGTGGTGTCGATCGGGTCGTTTTGTTCGCTGTGGTTCGCCATGCGCCGACTCTCCCGCGGATCGCAAGATTCCGGTTTGGCCTGTGGATAACCACGATCAGGGGCACGCCAAGAGTTATCCACAGCTCGGTGGACTCGTTCGCCTAATGTCAGACCCATCGGGTTGCATGGGGGCATGAGCAACGAAGATCTGCGCACGGCGGCCGATTCCGTACTCGCCCGCCTCGTCGGCGGCCCGACGCCCGCAAGCGGCGAAGCGTCACCGTCAGGCGGTCCACAGTTGCGCGAGGACCAGTGGCGCGCGATCGAAGCGCTGGTCGCCGACAAGCGCCGGGCGCTGGTCGTACAGCGCACGGGCTGGGGCAAGTCCGCCGTGTACTTCGTCGCGACCGCGCTGCTGCGGGAGCGGGGCAGCGGTCCCACCGTGATCGTCTCCCCGCTGCTCGCGCTCATGCGCAACCAGGTCGAGTCGGCGGCGCGCGCCGGAATCACCGCCCGCACGATCAACTCCTCCAATACGGAGGAGTGGGAGACCATCCAGGCCGAGGTGGCCTCAGGCGACGTGGACGTCCTTCTCGTCAGCCCGGAACGGCTGAACAACCCGGACTTCCGCGATCAGGTCCTGCCCAAGCTCGCCGCGGCGACGGGTCTGCTCGTGGTCGACGAGGCGCACTGCATCTCGGACTGGGGCCATGACTTCCGGCCCGACTACCGACGGCTGCGCACCATGCTCGCCGACCTGCCGCCGGGCGTCCCCGTGCTGGCCACGACCGCGACGGCCAACGCGCGCGTGACGGCCGACGTGGCCGAGCAGCTGGGCACCGGCGGCAGCTCGGACGCACTCGTGCTGCGCGGGCCCCTGGACCGCGAGAGCCTGAGCCTGAGCGTGCTCCAACTTCCCAACGCCGCACACCGGTTGGCCTGGCTCGCCGACCACCTGGAGGAGCTGCCGGGTTCGGGAATCATCTATACCCTCACCGTCGCCGCCGCCGAGGAGATCACCGCCTTCTTGCGGCAGTGCGGGCACACCGTCACCTCGTACACGGGAAAGACGGAGAACGCGGACCGTCAGCAGGCCGAGGAGGATCTGCTCGCCAACCGCGTGAAGGCCCTGGTCGCCACCTCCGCCCTGGGGATGGGCTTCGACAAACCCGACCTCGGTTTCGTGGTGCACCTCGGCTCGCCCTCCTCCCCGATCGCGTACTACCAGCAGGTCGGCCGCGCGGGCCGCGGTGTCGATCACGCGGAGGTCCTCCTCCTTCCGGGCAAGGAGGACGAGGCGATCTGGAACTACTTCGCCTCGCTCGCCTTCCCGCCCGAGGAGCAGGTCCGGCGCACGCTGGACGTCCTCGCGGAGGCGGGCAGGCCGCTGTCGCTGCCCGCACTGGAGCCGCTGGTCGAGCTGCGCAGGTCACGGCTGGAGACGATGCTCAAGGTCCTCGACGTGGACGGCGCGGTCCGGCGCGTCAAGGGCGGCTGGACCTCCACGGGGATGCCCTGGGCGTACGACGCCGAGCGCTATGCCTGGGTCGCCAAGCAGCGCCAGACCGAACAGCAGGCGATGCGTGATTACGCCACGACGACCGGCTGCCGGATGGAGTTCCTGCGCCGGCAGCTGGACGACGAGGCGGCGGAGCCCTGCGGGCGCTGCGACAACTGCGCGGGCGCACGCTTCACCGACGCCGTGTCCTCCGGAGCACTGGACACGGCACAGGGCGAGTTGGTCCGCGCGGGTGTCGACGTGGAACCTCGCAGGATGTGGCCGACCGGGCTCGCCGCGGTCGGCGTCGACCTCAAGGGACGTATCCCCGTGGGCGAGCAGGCATCCCAGGGACGGGCCCTGGGGCGACTCTCGGACATTGGATGGGGCAACCGGCTCCGGCCGATGCTCGCCCCGCAGGCCCCTGACGGGCCGGTGCCCGACGACGTGGCCAATGCCGTGGTCGGCGTCCTCGCGGACTGGGCGAAGGGACCCGGCGGGTGGGCCTCGGGTGGCGCCGACACCCAGCCGCGGCCGGCCGGCGTCGTGACCATGTCGTCGCACACCCGGCCCCAGCTCATCCAGTCGCTGGGCGCGCGGATCGCCGAGGTCGGCCGCCTTCCCCTCCTCGGCTCCATCGAGTACGCCGCCGGAGCCGATACGGCACACGTGCCGAGGAGCAACAGCGCCCAGCGCCTGCGCGCCCTCGACGGGGCACTGACCGTGCCCTTGGAACTCGCCGCCGCGCTCCGGGAAGCGGGCGGTCCCGTTCTGCTCGTCGACGATCTGATGGACAGCGGCTGGACCCTCGCCGTGGCCGCGCGCATGCTTCGCCGAGCCGGGGCCAAGGGGGTGTTGCCGCTGGTCCTGGCCGTGCAAGGCTGACGCAAGCGTCGATGTGCGCCACCGTGGGCAGGGATATAGGTGGCGCATCACCAGATACCGGTCGGCAGTCCCAATTGCTCGTTGCCGCAAGGCAGTACGACGGGAAGAATTGGAACCGCTCCCGCGCGGCTTCCCGTGGCCCGGTAGGGCTGTGCCGCGGTGCGCTCCCCAGTCCACCCCGCCCTCTGGGCGCGTAGCCGAAGGGAGGACCGTGACCTTCGGATTTCCTCCGTCCGCTGCGGCATCGATGTCGGAGTCTTCGACATCGGCTGAGATGTCCGCCGATCCCGCCAACCGACTGGCCCGGATGCTCGAGCCCGCGGAGTGGTCAGCCGCGGGAATTCCCCTGCTGCGCAATCCGCGTGAGGTCGTCAGCGGCCTGCATGCCCGGCATCGCCCGACGCCCACCACAGCTGTCGTCGCCGTCCTCGATCCGGAGGAACGGCTGCGGGCGAGCGCTTCGTTCACCCGGCGGCCGAGCGCGGCGGACGGCTGGGTCTTCCGTAACGCACTGCTCGCGCAGTTGCGTCGGGTCATCCCGCACGATCTGCGGCGCCGTACTCCGGTGCGCACCGCCGTCCTGCTCTACTGCCGTGACGGTGACGCGCGTTGGACGCAGGAGGACGGCGCGTGGATGTGGGGGCTGCGGGACGCCTGCACGCTGCACGGGCTGCGCTGCGGCGCCTACATCACGCTGACCCGTGACGGCTGGCAGGTGCTCGGCGAGAACCGCGGCGGCCGTCGGCCCAGCACCGGGTCGAGCCCAGAGGCCTTCGCCGACACCGATCCGCCGCCACCGCGCACCGGCGGCGCCGCGTCCGACGTACTGAGCCGAGCGGCGGCACGCTGAGGCGTCCGTCGTACCCCGCCACGAGGGCGGGCCGCAGGCATGGGCCGGTGCGCCCCGCCGTTTGCGCGGCGCGGGGTACCCGACGCATGCGGGCAGAGGCTCACGCAGACATGCCGCGGGTCAACAAAGCTCACCCGGCCATGCCACGGACACCGACCACCCGCCTGGCGCCGGACACCCGACGTCGACCACCCGACACCCCGCCTCGGCAGGTGCTGACCGACGACGGACGTCGGACAGCAGAAGCCGGAGCGCGGGTGTCAGACAGCGAACGTCAGACGCCCGCGCCCAGCATCGCGTTGATCCGCTGCGGGTCACCGCAGACGATCAGCAGGGCTCCGGCCCGGGTGAGCGCCGTCGGCAGCGCGCCGACCGCGGTCTCCTCGGCGCCGCCGTTGATGGCGACGACGACCACGGGGCGGGACACGGCACGGTCCAGGGCGGCGGCGTCCGCGTAGAAGACGTCGTCGCCCGCGTCGTGCTGAGCCCAGTAGGAGGCCTCGCCGAACGACAGCTCGTGCGTGGCCCACGGGTGCGGGTCGCCGGTGGTGACCACCAGGACCTCACCCGGAGCGCGGCCCGAGTCGAGCAGCAGGTCGACGGCTTCCTCGGCGGCGTCGAGCGCCCCCTCGGCGGAAGCCGGGATCAGCTGGATCTGCGGAACCGAAGCGCCGGCATCCGTGGCGGAACCCGCGGGCGAACCAGCGGGCACGGCAGGAGCGGTGGAGGGTCCGGAAGCAGCCGGGGCGGAAAGCCCGGGCTTGGCGGCCGGCTCACGCGACGTGCGCTGCGCCGGCGGCGTCGGCCGGGCGGGGCCCGGTCGGCCAGGACGCGGCACAGCCGCGGGACGCGGGCCGGGAACGGGGCGGGGGGTCGGCGTGATGCGGCCACTGGCCGGGGTCACGCGGGGACCCTGGGCACTCTCGTGAATCTGAGGCTCCTCGGGACTGAGAGGCATGCGTTGTTGTCTATCAAATGCCGATGCGCGCGGCATCGGCGGGTGGCACATGAGTGCGAGTGGAACTGCAGGAAGCGTCAGAAGTCGAAGCCGAGCTGGCCCTCGATTTCCGGAACGCTTCCATCCGCCCAGCTGCGGGCCTTCTTGAGGTGCCGCCACTGGGGCAACGCATCAAGATACGCCCACGACATCCGGTGGTACGGGGTGGGCCCCCGCTCCGCCAGCGCGGCCTTGTGCACCGGCGACGGATAGCCGGCGTTGGCCGCAAAACCGAAGTCTGCATGTTCGATACCCAGTTCGGCCATCATTTTGTCGCGCCGAACCTTGGCGATCACCGACGCCGCGGCGACGGCCACACAGGATTGGTCGCCCTTGATCACCGTACGAACCCGCCAAGGAGTCCCGAGATAGTCGTGCTTCCCGTCGAGAATCACGGCTTCAGGACGCACCGGCAGCGCCTCCAGGGCGCGCACGGCGGCGAGCCGCAGCGCGGCGGTCATCCCCATGCCGTCGATCTCCTCGGGCGAGGAATGCCCCAGGGCGTAGGACGTGACCCAGCTCTCCAGCTCCCCGGCGAGCGTGGTGCGCCGCTTGGGAGTGATCAGCTTGGAGTCGGTGAGCCCTTCGGGCGGCCTGCGCAGTCCCGTGATCGCCGCACAGACGGTGACCGGTCCCGCCCACGCTCCGCGCCCGACTTCGTCGACGCCGGCAACGATCTTCGCTCCGGTGGTAGCGCGAAGGGAGCGCTCGACGGTGTGGGTGGGTGGTTCGTACGGCATGGCGCCAGACAGCGTACGCCGCCGGATGCCACCCGCGACACCCAGGCCTACCGACGGAGCAGCGGAACCATGACCTGGTCGATCAGTTCGGCGAACTCCTCGTCCCCCCATTCGCTCCCGCACACCTTGGAGCGATACATCATCATCGCCGGAATGACGTCGCACACGTAGGGGTCCATGGCCTCGGGACGCACCTCTCCACGCTCGACCCCCCGGCGTACGACCTCTTTGATCAGCTCCACGCTCGGCATGATGACCCCGTCGAAGATCACCCCATGAAATCGCTCGGCCGCCACCGTGTCGCACTCGTGAAGGACGGCACGGAGAGCGAATCCGGGCCGCGAGAACATCGCCTCACGCATCTGCCGGCACAGTTGCAGGAGATCCTCCCTGACCCCGCCGCAGTCCGGTGCGGAGTCGAGTTTCGGCAAGCCGGCCTGCAGCGCGTCCACGACGAGGTCCTCCTTGGAGGGCCAGCGGCGATAGACCGCGGCCTTGCCGGTCTGCGCGCCCGCGGCCACACCTTCCATCGTCAGGCCGTTCCAGCCGACGGTGCTGAGCTGCTCGAGCGTGGCCTCGAGGATCGCCCGTTCGAGGACGGGACCCCGTCGGCGCAGGGAGGCCGTCTGAGCGGCAGCGGCGCTCCAGCGCGAAGTAGGCATGGATATCACTCCGTTGGGTGTCGAGGCAGTGTCAGTGAACGGTTGCGTTCACTGATGGGGAGTCACTACCGTTGAGGGGACAGTGAACGGGAGCGTTCACTAAGGCACTTGTGGGGGACCCATAGTGACAACCTCTCAGTTAACTCAGGATCAAGGGCCAAAGCCCGGCGCCGCCCGCCGGGAAGGCCGGCCCGGAATCGCCCTGACCGTCATCGCGGCCTGCCAACTCATGGTGGTCCTCGACGCGACGATTGTGAACATCGCGCTCCCGCACATTCAGGACGCGCTCAAATTCTCCACCACCGACCTCACTTGGGTCGTCAGCGCGTACACCCTCACCTTTGGCGGCCTGCTGCTGCTCGGTGGCCGCGCCGGTGACGTCCTCGGCCGCCGCCGGGTCTTCATGACCGGCATCCTCGTCTTCACCCTCGCCTCGCTCCTGGGCGGATTCGCCCAGGAACCCTGGCAGTTGCTGGCGGCGCGCGCACTGCAGGGCGTAGGCGGCGCGATCGCCTCACCCACCTCCCTGGCACTCATCACCACGACGTTTCCCGAAGGTCCCGAGCGCAATCGCGCGTTCGGTGTCTTCGCGGCCGTCTCCGCGGGCGGCGGCGCCATCGGCCTGCTGGCCGGCGGCATGCTCACGGAGTGGCTCGACTGGCGCTGGGTGCTGTTCGTGAACGTACCCATCGGCATCCTGATCGCCTTCCTCGCCCCGCTCTACATCAGCGAGTCCGAGCGCCATCCGGGCCGCTTCGACATCGCGGGCGCCCTCACCTCGACGCTCGGCATGGCCTCCCTGGTCTACGGATTCATCCGGGCGGCCGAGGAGGGCTGGCGCGACAGTCTCACCCTGGCGTCGTTCGGCGCGGCGGTCGTGCTGCTCCTGGCCTTCGCCCTGATCGAGAGCCGGGCCAAGGAACCGATCACTCCGCTCAAGATGTTCGCCGACCGCAACCGCTCGGGCTCGTACGTGATCATGCTGAGCCTGGCCGCGGCGATGTTCGGCATGTTCTTCTTCATCGTGCTCTTCGTCCAGAACGTACTGGGCTACACACCGATCGAAGCGGGCCTGGCCTTCCTGCCGGTCACGGTCGCGATCGTGGCGGGCGCGGGCATCTCCCAACGGCTGCTCCCGGTCCTCGGCCCCAAGCCGTTCATGGTGATCGGCTCGGCCCTCGTCGCCCTCGGACTCGGCTGGCAGACCTTCATCAGCCCGGACAGTACGTACGTGAGCGGGGTACTGGGCCCGATGCTGCTGTTCGGCTTCGGCATGGGTCTGAACTTCGTGACCCTTACATTGACGGCCGTCTCCGGAGTGGCCCCGCACGAGGCGGGCGCGGCATCCGGGCTGCTCAACGCGACGCAGCAGGTGGGCGGTTCACTCGGCCTCTCCATCCTGACCACGGTGTTCGGCACAGCGAGCCGGGACGAGGGCAAGGAGCAGATGGCGGACTTCATGGCGAACGGATCGCCGGAACAGAAGGCCGCCTTCGCCAAGACCGGTGAGCTACCGGCGCCCTGGGGACACGAGGTGTTGTCCGAGGGGATCTCGACTGCCTTCATACCGGCCGTCGCGATGGCCTTGCTCGCCTTGGTCACCGCCGTGGTGCTGGTCCGGGTGCGCAAGAGCGACATAGACGCGCTGTCCGGCACGGCGAGCGCGGCGGGTCCTGCAAGCGGCTGACAGAGCCGCGGCGGGGGCGTACGCGCCCAAGGGCCGTCCATGGCGGAGAGGGCGGCACGTACGCCCTCAGGTCGCCTTGGACGGCCACAGCCGCGCCCTCGTCGGCCTCGCGATGCCGCTCGTGCCGACACCCGGCCCGCGAGGCAGGCAGCCTGCCGGGGGGTGCCTCAGCGGTACGAGTCCCCGTCCTCCTGGCCAACCGCGTGGCAGCCCACCGCGGATGCCTCGAACGGTCGTTCCTCGATGATCTCCCTGGCCCGCGCCTCCCCCAGGCTGGTGGCGTACCAAGGGCCCCGCTCGGGCCCGAGGCCCTTCGCGATGCCCTCAAGGGCACAGGAGCGCAGCGGCTCCGGCAGCCCGTCGACGGCCGGTGCCGCATCGGCCGACAGGTCGCGCGCGTACTCCAGGTCGAACTTCCCGGTCTCCTCGTAGCGCTGGACATTGCGCTCGGCGATGAGCCCGTCGGGCGAAAGGAGCCCGAAGGCGAGCACTCCGGCCGCGGCACTCGCGGCGACGGCGCGCGGCAGCCAACGAGCGCCCCACACCCCGGCCGCCATGATCAGTACGACGACCAGGCCGAGCCAGAGCTCCACCGCCACGACCGACACCCTGAGCCGGGTCAGGCCGTACGCGTCGACGTACATGTCCATGCGCCGCACAGCTGACGCCACGACGACGAGCGTGAGGGCGCAAAGCGTACCGAGCACGGCCCGCACCAGGCCTCGGTCGCGGGCCCCGTCACGAGGCGCCCAGCGCAGGGCCAGGACGATGACGGCCAGAGTGAGCAGCGTGGCGACCAGCAGCTGCCAGAAGCCCTGGCGCGCGTACGCGGCGTACGAGAGGTCGGTCTTCTCCAGTACCGCGTCGTACCCACCGAAGAGCACGGCCAGCTGCACCACGTTGAACGCGGCGAACAACAGGTTCAGGACGATCAGCGGCAGCGCCCACTCGACGCGGCCACGCTCCCGGCCGGGACCCACGACGAGCCGGTCCCAGCGCACGGGCGCGGCAGCGGTGTGCGCCGCGGCGAGCGCTCCGATGATCCCGGCCGCGAAGAGCAGCACACGCCACGGCCCCTCGGAAACGGAAGCATCGGGCATCAGGTCGCCCAGAAGTCCCGCGAAGGCGGCGTCGGCCCCGGCGAACAGCGCGCCGAAGACCAGCAGCAGCACGGCGGTCACCGCGACCGCCCGTAGGACGGGCCCGCTCCGGGCCCCGCCCGTGCGCTCCCGCGCCCCGCGCCAGCCCCAGCCCAGGCCGGAGAGCGCCGCGTCGAAGAGACCGAGCGGGCCGAGCAGGACGCCGAGCCAGGTGCGGGAGCCGTGCAGGGCGAGCGAGCCGAGTGCGACGGCGGAGACGATGGCGAGGAACGAGGGCCATCCCGCGTCCCGCAGCGCGGGCACGGCCAGCAGCGCGAGGCTGCCGATCACCCAGGCCAGCGTCCAGGGCCGCGGCCTGCGACCGGCCTGTTCGGCGGCGAAGTACGCGGCGAGGGCGGCGGGCATCGCGACGATCAGCAGGTTGAGTGCGAGGCCGTCGCCGAGCAGCAGCATGCTCAGCAGGCCGGTCGCGAGCACCGCGCCGAGCGTTCCTGTGCGGACCGGAGCGGGCGGGTCGGCCCGCAGATCGGCCATGAACGGCTCGTGTTTGTGGGCGGCCGGGTACTCCCAGTCGGCACGAGGCTGTGGGCTCCCGTCCGCGGGACGTGGCCTGGGCACGGCGTCCTCGGGCTGGTCGCGCTCCTCAGGTCCCTCTGGATTCTTAGATGGATCTCTTGGTGGATCTCTTGGTGGATCTTCCACATCTGATGGCTCAGGCGTGGACGGTGTATCGGACACGGGACCCCCTCCCGGCCGGTCCGCACGCGCAGCAGACGGCACGCACGCGTGGCGGGGCCGCCGGGCGACCGGCATCTCGTTGAGGACACGCAAGTCATGATCAACTCACGGCCTGGCGGTAAGGGTAGCCGCGAGGCCGTCGACGGCCCCCGCATCGGCCGCGCTGTGGCATGACCGTGACAGTCACACCGGAGCCACGGACGACGAGACCCGGGGCCGCCCCGAAGTCAGCCCGGCGCGACCGGCACCCAGCCGGGCAACGCCTCGGTCCGCTCCCACCACTCCTCGGAGGGCGCGCCGCCCTCACCGGAAGCGACCACTCCGCCCACGATGGCGCAGGTCGTGTCCATGTCGCCGCCCACCTGAGCGGTGGACCAGATGGCCCGCTCATAGGCGCCGAGGCCACGAGCGGCCGACCACAGCGCGAACGGCACCGTGTCATGAGCGGTCGTGCGACGACCGCAGCCGAGGACCGCGGCGACCGTCGCCGCGTCTCCGTAGTCGAGCATGTCCCGGGCCCGGCGGAGCCCTGCCCCCACGGCGCTGCGGGGCACGAGGTCGATGACGCCGTCGAGCAGGGCCTTCGGCGCGGGCGGTCCCGCGGGGTCGGCCGCCAGCGCCGAGGCGGCGGCCACCGCCATGGCGCCCACGACGGCCTCACGGTGCTGGTGCGTGGGGTAGGCGGAGATCTCCGCCTGGTGCGTCGCCTGCTCCGGGTCGTCCGCGTACCAGGCGCCGAGCGGCGCGATCCGCATGGCCGCCCCGTTGCCCCAGGAGCCCTGCCCCTTGAACAGCGCGGAGGCCAGCTCGCGCCAGTCCCCACCCTCCCGGACCTGCCGGAGCAGCCGGTTCACGGCAGGGCCGTAACCGCGGTCGAAGTCGTGGTGCTCGGCGAAGGACAGGGCGAGCGCGTCCTGGTCGATCCGTTCGTGACGGACCAGGACCGCGAACACGGAGCAGGCCATCTCGGTGTCGTCGGTCCACTGCCAGGGGCCTGGGGGCACTTCCCGTCGCTTCAGCAGCGGGTAGTTCGCGGGCACGAAGAACTGAGAGCCCAGCGCGTCCCCCACCGCCAGTCCACGCAGGCTGGCCAGAGCGCGGGCCAGGCGCCGGTCGGGAGAGGAGTCAGCGGTCATCGCCCTGCCACTCTATCCGGTGACGCCGTACGGTTCGGGTTCGCGCCAGCGTTCGAACGGCCGGTCCAGTGTGTACTTGCCGTCGTCGCCCAGCACCAGCGTCCGCATTTCGCCGTTGCCGGGGTTGGACAGCGACTCGAAGTCCGCCACCGACCAGTGGAACCAGCGCATGCAGAACAGCCGCATGGTCAGGCCGTGGGTGACCAGGAGGACGTTCGGCGGATGGTCCGGAGCCTCGAAGCTCCGGTACAGGCTCTCCAGGAACGCCCCGACCCTGTCGTACACGTCGGCCCCCGACTCTCCCTGGGCGAAGCGGTAGAAGAAGTGTCCGTACGCGTCGCGGTACGCCTTCTGCAGCCTGACGTCGTCCCGGTCCTGCCAGTTCCCCCAGTCCTGCTCCCGCAGCCGCGGCTCCTCACGCACCCGCACCAGGTCGGGGTCGAGCCGCAGGGCCCGGAAGGTCTCGTGGGTACGCCGATAGGGCGAGACGTACACGCTCACCCGCTCCAGGCCGACAGCGTCGCGCAGCTGCCCGCCCGTCTCGTCCGCCTGCCGCCACCCCTTCTCGGTGAGCGCCAGCGCGTGGTCGGGTTCGCGTTCGTACACGGTGTCGTCGGCGTTTCCGGCCGACTCGCCGTGCCGGACAAGGAAGATGCGCCGGGGACGTGCCATACGGAAACCCTAGATCGGCCCTTCCCGGGCGGCTCAACCGGTCGGCCGTCCGGGCTCCATCCGGCGTATGCGGCCGCCATCCGCCGGCCCCGCCTCCCGGTAGCTCACCCGTGCGACGTCACACCGTCCACGACGGCTCCAGTTCCACGATGTCGCCGGCCAGCGCCGCGACATCCGCCTCCGTCTGGGCGCGCAGCGAGAGGCGTTCCACCCGTTCCCTGCGGTACTTGCCGTGCTCGGCGGCCGAGAGCCACATGGAGAGGACGAGGAATTCGTGCCCGGGTGCCTCTCCGAAGAGCCCGCGCACCATCCCCGGAGAGCCCGCCATCGCCGGGTTCCAGACCTTCTCCTGCATCAGCGCGAAGTGCTCCACCCGCGCCTCGCGGACCCGGCAGTGCGCCACCCGCACCACGTCGGCGTCCGTGAAGCGCGGTTCGAAGCCCGTCTTCACGTCGAAACGGTGGTCGAAGAGCTTGATCTGGATGTCCTTGAAGGTGCCTGACTGCGTGGCGGCGAGCCGGTCATGGGAGCGTGCCATGAAGGAGTCGTAGAAGGCTCTGCTCTCCCAGAAGCCGAATACGTGCGCTACACCCGGCCGCTCACGGCTCCACCCTCCACCCTGTCCCCGGAACCCCGGCTCCCCCAGAAGCCCCGCCCACTTTCGCTGTCCCCGCTCGAACCCCCGTCGGTCCACCACGGTGCAGCGAATCCACTTGACCAGCACCGCGCCATCGTACGGCGCGGAGCGTGGCCCGGGTCACGCTCCGGCGTAGTGCGCCCGGATCAGCTCGGCGCGATCATCGGCGTTCAGTTCAATACCGAACTCGCGATCGAGAACTTCCCCCAACTCCCCTGCCGATACGCGACGTTCGTCCGATGTGCCGTCCGGCCGCATCACCGTCAGGCGATCACCGACCAAAGTGCGGCGCTCCTCCGGAGTGGGCCTCTGGATCACCGGGCGGCGAATGAACGGCGACAAGGGGTGGGTCGACGTGTAGTGGTTCATCACTACGTAGTCGACGGGTAGGCGTTCTTCCAGCGTGTATTCGTAGAGATCGAACCAGCCGTCCGCGTGCTCGGTCCGCAGCACCCGCGCACCGTTCGCTTCCTGCACGATCCCGAACCGCCACTCTCCTTGTCGTACGTCTTGTCGTACGTCGCCCTCGTCCCCCATGGGGATCGGTTCGAGAAGTCCTTCGGCACCGAAGCCGACATCGCAGTGCCACTGCCGGCCGTCCGCCTCCACCTTCAGGAGCATGTGCGTCACCGCGCGACGCGACGAGGCGCCCGCCCTGACCCGCCCGCCCAGCCCCGTGACGGCAAAGCCGATCCGCTCCAGAACCGCCGCGAAGAGGAGGTTCTGTTCGTAGCAGTAGCCGCCTCTGCGCTGGCGCACGAGCTTGTCCTGGAGCGCGGCCAGATCCAGCGGTACGGACCGGCCCAGCATCATCTCCAGGTTCTCGAAGGGGATCGCCGCCACATGCGCCCGGTGAAGCGCGCGGAGTGTGTCGAGGTCGGGCTTCGTCCCTCCTTCGTGGCCGATCCTGGCCAAGTAGGCCTCGATGTCCACTTCTTCCCCGTTCCACGTCATGGGGCAATGATCGTCGCGGTGGCGTACGTACGCCACCGGGAATGCCGCGAGGGCCCAACAGCCCTGCCGACCACGAAACTTCGGCGATGTCAGCCATACGTCGTAGCGTGTCTGTAGGGCGTGCCATGTGGACATGCCTTGGGCGTGAGCGTCAGCCGGCGTCTACGAGGAGGGGGAACTACGTGAGCAGTGTCAGCAAGGGGATCAAGAAGGTCGAGGTGGGGCTCAGATGGGATCCGAGCCCCGTCGGCACTCCCCCGCACGATCTCGACATCATCGCCGCGACATACACCGCGGACGCCCCGTACGACAGCCCCGTATACCTGGTGCACTTCGACAGCCGCGCCCCGGACGGGACGATCACCCTCAACAGGGACAGCAAGACGGGTCAGGGCTTCGGCTTCGACGAGGTCATGACGCTTGAGCTCGACCGGCTCGCGGCCACGTACGCGCGCGTGGTGGTCGGTGTGGCCATACAGCCCCACGGGGGACAGAAGGCGTTCGCCGACATCCCGAACACGGCGGTGCGCATCCGCCACGGCCACACCGATCTCGCGCTGAACGACCTCTCCGCGGTCTCCGGGTTCACGGCAGCGACGATCGCCGAGTTCACCCGGGACGTCGAGTCGGGCTCATGGTCCTTCCACGAAATGATCCGCGGATTCGACGCCGACCCGACGTCCTTCGCGGCGGTGATGGGCACCGAGATCTGAGCGCGACGACGCTCCAACGCCAAGGGTGGTGGAGCCGATTTCTCGGCGCCACCACCCTTGGCGTTCAGGCTTCACTCCAGGTCAGTGCCTGAAGCTTCGCCGGTGCGCGATCAGCTGCAACCGCTGGTCGAGCCGCAGCCCTCGCAGATGTAGCAGGAGCCGGCACGCTGCATCTTCGTCCCGCAGGAGAAGCACAGCGGCGCGTCGGCCTGGATGCCCAGCTGCATCTCCACGAGCTCGGCGCTGGTGTGCGCCTGCTGCGGAGCGGGCTTCTCGGCCTCGGCCTTCGGCACGGCGACCGACTTCAGGACCTCGGGCTGCCGCGGGGCGGACTGGGCCAGACCCTCGACGTCCACCTCGGGCTCGTCCAGGGACGGCTCGTACGAACCGGTGTCCAGGTGACGCTGACGCTCCTCGGCCGAGTGGATGCCGAGCGCGGAGCGGGTCTCGAAGGGCAGGAAGTCCAGCGCCAGGCGGCGGAAGATGTAGTCGACGATCGACTGCGCCATCCGCACGTCCGGGTCGTCCGTCATGCCGGCCGGCTCGAAGCGCATGTTCGTGAACTTCGAGACGTACGTCTCCAGCGGGACGCCGTACTGCAGGCCTACGGAGACGGCGATCGAGAAGGCGTCCATCATGCCCGCGAGGGTCGAACCCTGCTTGGACATCTTCAGGAAGACCTCGCCGAGACCGTCGTCCGGGTAGGAGTTCGCGGTCATGTAGCCCTCGGCGCCACCCACGGTGAAGGAGGTGGTGATCCCCGGGCGGCCCTTGGGAAGGCGCTTGCGGACGGGGCGGTACTCGACCACCTTCTCGACCGCGGCACGGATCGTGTCCTCGGCCTTCTCGGTGACCTCGGCGTTCCCGTCGCCCTTCTTCTTGGCGGAGAGGGGCTGGCCGACCTTGCAGTTGTCGCGGTAGATGGCGAGCGCCTTGACGCCCATCTTCCAGGCCTCGTAGTAGACCTCTTCGACGTCCTCGACGGTGGCCGTCTCGGGGAGGTTGACCGTCTTGGAGAGCGCGCCGGAGATCCACGGCTGGATGGCCGCCATCATCCGGACGTGGCCCATCGCGGAGATGGAACGCTCACCCATCGCGCAGTCGAAGACCTCGTAGTGCTTGGTCTTGAGACCCGGAGCGTCGATCACATTGCCGTTCTCGGCGATGTGGGCGACGATCGCCTCGATCTGCTCCTCCTGGTAGCCCAGGCGACGCAGGGCCTGCGGCACGGTGCCGTTGACGATCTGCATCGAGCCGCCGCCGACGAGCTTCTTGAACTTGACCAGGGCGAGGTCGGGCTCGAGGCCGGTGGTGTCGCAGGACATCGCGAGACCGATGGTGCCGGTCGGGGCGATGACCGACGCCTGAGAGTTACGGAAACCGTTCTTCTCACCCAGGCGGAGCACGTCCTGCCAGGCCTCCGTGGCGGCGGCCCAGACCGGCGTGTCCAGGTCGTCGACGCGGGGCGCCGTGGCGTTGGCGTCGGAGTGCTGCTTCATGACGCGCTTGTGCGGCGTGGCGTTCTTGGCGTAGCCGTCGTAGGGACCGACGACCGCGGCGAGCTCGGCGGAGCGCTTGTACGACCGCCCCGTCATCAGGGAGGTGATGGCGCTGGCCAGGGAGCGTCCGCCGTCGGAGTCGTACGCGTGGCCGGTCGCCATCAGCAGGGCGCCGAGGTTGGCGTAGCCGATGCCCAGCTGGCGGAAGGCGCGGGTGTTCTCACCGATCTTCTGCGTCGGGAAGTCCGCGAAGCAGATCGAGATGTCCATCGCGGTGATGACCAGCTCGACGACCTTGGAGAAGCGCTCGGCGTCAAAGGACTGCGTGCCCAGGCCGTCGTCCTTGAGGAACTTCATCAGGTTCAGCGAGGCGAGGTTGCAGGACGTGTTGTCCAGGTGCATGTACTCGCTGCACGGGTTCGAGCCGTTGATCCGGCCGGACTCCGGGCAGGTGTGCCAGGCGTTGATGGTGTCGTCGTACTGGATGCCGGGGTCGGCGCAGGCCCAGGCGGCCTCGGCCATCTTGCGGAAGAGCGACTTGGCGTCGACCTCCTCGATGACGTCGCCCGTCATGCGGGACGTGAGGCCGAACTTGCCGCCCTCCTCGACCGCCTTCATGAACGTGTCGTTCACACGGACCGAGTTGTTGGCGTTCTGGTACTGGACGGACGTGATGTCGTCGCCGCCCAGGTCCATGTCGAAGCCCGCGTCGCGCAGGGCGCGGATCTTCTCCTCTTCCTTCACCTTGGTCTCGATGAAGCCCTCGATGTCGGGGTGGTCGACGTCGAGGATGACCATCTTGGCCGCGCGGCGCGTGGCGCCACCCGACTTGATCGTTCCTGCGGACGCGTCGGCACCGCGCATGAAGGAGACCGGTCCCGAGGCGTTGCCGCCCGAGGACAGCAGTTCCTTGGAGGAGCGGATACGGGAGAGGTTCAGGCCGGCGCCGGAGCCGCCCTTGAAGATCATCCCCTCTTCCTTGTACCAGTCCAGGATCGAGTCCATGGAGTCGTCCACGGCCAGGATGAAGCAGGCGGAGACCTGCTGCGGCTGGGGCGTGCCGACGTTGAACCAGACCGGCGAGTTGAAGCTGAAGATCTGGTGCAGGAGGGCGTACGCCAGCTCGTGCTCGAAGATCTCGGCGTCGGCGGGCGAGGCGAAGTAGCTGTAGTCCTCGCCAGCCTTCCGGTACGTCTTCACGATGCGGTCGATCAGCTGCTTGAGGCCGGTCTCGCGCTGCGGGGTGCCAACGGCCCCGCGGAAGTACTTGCTGGTGACGATGTTGACCGCGTTCACCGACCAGAAGTCGGGGAACTCGACGCCACGCTGCTCGAAGTTGATCGAGCCGTCGCGCCAATTGGTCATGACGACGTCTCGGCGATCCCAGACCACCTCGTCGTACGGATGCACGCCGGGCGTCGTATGGATGCGCTCGATACGCAGACCCTTGTTGGCCTTGGATCCCTTGGCGCGGGAACCTCGTGCCGGGCCGCTCGTCGTCTCGGTCATGCCGCCTCCCTGTATCAGGCTAAAACGCCCTGAAGTGCCACGATGTTCCCGTGACACGATGTTGTCTGGTGCCGCGGAACCCGCGAAGGCATCCGCAACAGGTCTGTGTGTGCCGCCGTCGGCCGTTCAGCCGGTCAGTCGGCGGCAGTGGCGGGCACCGGGACTTCGACAGTCCCTCCGGGCCCGCAGTCCTTCGCGCCGGGCTCGCCGCCGGCGCCGTGCGGCTCGTCGTCGAGCCGCTTTTCCCGCTGGTCCCTCAGCTCCCCGATGGCAGCCTCGAAATCCTCAAGTGAATCGAACGCCCGGTACACGGACGCGAAGCGCAGGTAGGCCACGAGGTCCAGCTCCTGCAGCGGACCGAGTATGGCCAGACCCACGTCGTGCGTGGTCAGTTCGGCGCTCCCGGTGGCCCGCACCGCCTCTTCGACCCGCTGGCCGAGCTGGGCGAGGGCGTCCTCGGTCACCGGCCGCCCCTGGCACGCCTTGCGTACGCCGTTGATCACCTTCGTACGGCTGAAAGGCTCGGTCACGCCGGAGCGCTTGACCACCATCAGCGAACACGTCTCCACGGTCGTAAAACGACGGGAGCAGTCGGGACACTGACGGCGCCTGCGGATCGACGTGCCGTCATCGGTGGTGCGACTGTCGACCACGCGACTGTCGGGGTGCCTGCAGAAGGGGCAGTGCATGGAACTCCCAACCCTCCTTCACGACACGACTCATAGGCCTCAACAGGCCCGTGAGGCCCTCGAAGCAGCCCCAAGCATAGGCGATGACCGGGGCCCGAAAGGACCGGGGACCACAACTTCTGGGCTGCGGATGCAATCCAACCACTAGATCTGGGGTTTGGGCGTAAATCCGGCCCCATCGCGTGTCGCGTACCCGCGGCCCGCCGCGAACGATACGAGCCCGCCTCGCGCGCCGCACGAGAAGGGGGCGGTGCCAGGTTGACCGAGCAACAAGTGGCAGTATGGGAGCCCCACTGAGGGGGCTCCAGCCCCGGCGGTGAAGCGTACCGTAATGAACCGAAATGCCATTCGGCTCGAACGTTAGCCATACACCCAGACGCATGATCGCGGCAGGCATTCTGCGATTTTTCACTCGAACGTGTGTTTGGCGCAACCTTTCGAAAGCAACTACCGTTGGCTAACTAGGGAGAACATCTCGAGAGGGGCCGACAGACGTGACCACCACCGCAGACAGCGCCACCATCACTGCCCAGGACCGCCAGAGCCGACTCGAGCCGGTGCATGCCATGAATGACGCAAGCACGAACCAGGAGGGCCCCAAGCCCACACGCTCCCTACCGGGCCGACCTCCTGGGATCCGCGCCGACAGCTCGGGCCTCACCGACCGGCAGCGCCGGGTCATCGAGGTCATCAGGGACTCGGTACAGCGGCGGGGATACCCGCCGTCGATGCGGGAGATCGGGCAGGCGGTGGGCCTCTCCAGCACCTCGTCGGTGGCCCATCAGCTGATGGCACTGGAGCGCAAGGGCTTCCTGCGCCGCGACCCGCACCGCCCGCGTGCGTACGAGGTCCGCGGCTCGGACCAGCCGAGCAGCCAGCCCACGGACACGGCCGGCAAGCCCGCCGCTTCGTACGTCCCGCTGGTCGGCCGCATCGCGGCCGGTGGCCCGATCCTCGCCGAGGAATCGGTGGAGGACGTCTTCCCGCTCCCCCGGCAGCTCGTCGGCGACGGTGAGCTGTTCGTCCTCAAGGTCGTCGGCGACTCGATGATCGAGGCCGCGATCTGCGACGGCGACTGGGTGACGGTCCGCCGCCAGCCCGTCGCGGAGAACGGCGACATCGTCGCCGCCATGCTCGACGGCGAGGCGACGGTCAAGCGGTTCAAGCGCGAGGACGGACACGTGTGGCTGCTGCCTCACAACTCCGCGTATCAGCCCATCCCCGGTGACGAGGCGACGATTCTCGGCAAGGTGGTGGCGGTGCTGCGGCGGGTGTGAGCCCTCCGCTCCTGACCGGGCCCCGGAACCAACTGCGCCGGTTCCGGGGCCCTGCTGCGTCCGGAGGCATCCGGGCCCGTCGGAGAGCAGCCCCGGGGGCGCCGGGGCCGGTCCGCTACTCCACGGCGGCCTCGTCCTCGCCGTCCGTCCGGGGATTCGCCTTGGGATCGGGCATGGGGTTGGCCTGGGGATCCGCCTTGGCCACCGCGTCGATCGCGGACAAGGAGCGGCGCACCTGATTGCGGTCCGTCGTGTACCAGAAGTCGGGCAGCGAGGACCGCAGATAGCTGCCGTAGCGCGCTGTCGCGAGCCGCGGATCCAGGATGGCGACCACCCCACGGTCCTCGGAGGCCCGCACGAGCCGCCCCGCGCCCTGCGCCATCAGGAGCGCCGCGTGCGTCGCGGCGATGGCCATGAACCCATTGCCGCCGTTGTCGTCCACCGCCTTCTGGCGTGCGCTCATCAGCGGGTCGTCGGGGCGCGGGAAGGGGATCTTGTCCATGACCACCAACTGGCAGCTGGCGCCCGGCACATCGACGCCCTGCCACAGCGAAAGCGTCCCGAACAGACAGGTCTGCGGGTCCGCCGCGAAGTTCTTGATCAGCTCGCCCAGCGTCTCCTCGCCCTGCAGCAGGATGGGCATGTCGAGCCGGCCACGGAGCTCCTCGGCGGCGTTCTGAGCGGCCCGCATGGACGAGAACAATCCGAGCGTGCGGCCGCCCGCCGCCTCGATCAGTTCGGCCAGCTCTTCGATCATGTCGCTGCGTGTGCCCTCACGGCCCGGCCGGGCCAGGTGCTGGGCGACGTACAGGATCCCCTGTTTGCGGTAGTCGAAGGGCGAGCCGACATCGAGGCCCTTCCACGCCGGGGCGTCTTCGGACTCGGTGCCCTCGGGCGCCAGCCCCAGGGAAGCGCCCACTCCGTTGAAGTCGCCGCCGAGCTTGAGGGTGGCCGACGTGAGGACCACCGAGCGATCGCTGAAGAGCTTCTCGCGGAGCAGGCCCGAGACGGACATGGGCGCCACCCGCAGGGAGGCCCCGAAGCGGTCATGGCGCTCGTACCAGACGACGTCCCACTCGGAACCGTTCGCGATGCGCTCCGCCACGTCGTGGACCGACTCGACGGATGCGAGGGCCTGCTTGCGTACGGCGTCCTCGTCCTGGACCGACTTGTCACGGGTGGAGCCGAGCGCCGAGATGACCGTGCGGGCGGCGTCACGCAGGGCCAACAGTGCGTACCCGAGGTCCTCCGGGACCTCCTCGATACGGCCGGGGAGCGCCAGCTCCATCACCCGCTCGAAGCCTTCGGACGCGGACTGGAGCTGATCGGCCGCCTTCTCGTTGACGAGCTTGGCCGCTCGGCGGACAGCGCGGTTCACCTGGCCCGGGGTGAGCTCTCCGGTCGCGACGCCGGTGACCCGGGACACCAGCTCATGGGCCTCGTCCACGATCAGCACTTCGTGCTGGGGAAGAACCGGAGCACCCTCGATGGCATCGATCGCGAGGAGCGCGTGATTGGTGACCACGACCTCGGAGAGCTTGGCCCGCTCGCGCGCCGCCTCGGCGAAGCACTCCGCTCCGTACGCGCACTTCGTCGCACCCAGGCACTCCCTGGACGAGACGGACACCTGGGACCACGCGCGGTCGGAGACTCCGGGGGTGAGGGCGTCCCGGTCGCCGGTCTCGGTCTCGTCCGCCCAGTCGCGCATCCGCAGCAGGTCCTGGCCGAGCTTGCTGGTGGGGGCCGCGGCCTCGAACTGGTCGAAGAGCGCGGGGCCCTCCTCCTCTTCCTGCGGCACTCCCTCGTGGAGCCGGTGCAGGCACAAGTAGTTCGAACGGCCCTTGAGCATGGCGAACTGGGGGCGGCGGCGCAGCAGCGGATGCAGCGCGTCCACCGTCCGTGGCAGGTCACGCTCCACGAGCTGGCGCTGCAGCGCCAGCGTGGCCGTCGCGACCACCACGCGCTCGCCGTGCGCGAGGGCGGGCACCAGATAGCCGAGGGACTTGCCCGTGCCGGTACCGGCCTGGATCAGCAGGTGGGAACCGTCGTCGATCGCCTCGGCGACGGTCTCGGCCATCGTCACCTGGCCAGGGCGCTCCGTGCCGCCGACGGCGGTGACGGCGGCGTGCAGGAGCTCGGGAAGGGAGGGCTTTGTCATAGCGCGACTACCCTACGGGTCTCCACTGACAATCCCTCGATCAAGGCCGGTGGAGAGGGTTGGGCACGCTGCCGTGCACGGCAGCGTGCGGGCGCTCGGGGCGGTCCCGGTATCCGTCGAGATGGAGCCGGTTCCGGTTGAGGCAGAGCCGCTCGATGCGCGGGGTCAGCAGGTCGAACATCTCGTACCGCTCCTTGAGCTGGGGGGCGCGCGCCTGATGGCGGAGGATCTCGGCCCGGACGAGCGACCAGAAGTCGGTCTCCGGGATGCCCAGCTGCTCGTGGCACAGCGGGGCGAGATAGCGGAAGACACCCACGAAGAGCCCGGAATGGATGAACTGCGTGAGGAAGTCCGCGCGTTCGGTGAGCAGTACGTCGCGGACGTCCTCCGGCATCGACGCGTGCTCCGGGAGGGCCTCGGCGCTGACGTTGACGTCGTCGACGAAGTCCTTCACCGCGAGCCGGACGGGCACGTCCTTGTCGTCGAAGACGACGATGGCGTTCTCCCCGTGAGGGGAGAACACCGTGCCGTACCGGTACAGGAACTGCAGGAGCGGAGGCAGCAGAGCGCCGAAGAGGTGCCGCAGCCAGACCTCGGGGGCCAGGCGCGAGCGCTGGACCAGCTCGGCGACGAAGGCCTTGCCGTCCGGGTCGGTGTGTAACAAGGAAGCAAGGGTGCGGGCACGCTCATCGGGAGCCAGGTACCGGGTGATCGGTTCGCGCCAGATCGCGCCGAGCAGTTCTTTGTATTGGTAGGGGACCTCGGGAAGACCGTCGTACAACGGATGCGCGACGGTCACCGACGCGACCTCGCCGAGCAGGATCACCCGGCATTCGTCGCGCAGGAAGGGGTCGGCGTCGCGCAGCGCGTGCATCCAGGCGGTGACTGCGGGGGCGGCCAGGGTGCGCTCGGTCGGGAGTCCGCGCCACACCAGGGTGTTGAGGACGGACAGCGGCAGCTTGACGGTGTGCCGGTCGGGACGGGACACGTTCAGGAACGTACGGATGGATTGCTGGGGCAGTCGCAGATCGCCGTCGGTGGGGAGCGGCACGATCGCGCCCGCGGCGACGGAAGGGGCGAAGAGCGGCAGGACGACGTCGTCCCACTGCCACGGATGCACCGGCAGGTAGAGGTAGGCGTCCGGGTCGAGGCCGCGTGCCCTGAGTATGTCCGCGAAGGAGTCCCTCGAGGCGGCGGTGAGCTCACGTGTGTAGAGCTTCTCCGCGGTGTCCAGGCCGTGGACACCGCGGTAGTCGGCGAGGTCGGTGTGGACCGCGATCCAGGGAAGCCGCGCGGTGAGTCGGGCCTCGGGCGCCCAGCGGGCGGTGTCGCTCGCGGAGAAGCCGATGCGGCCCTTGTTGAGGACGAGCCAGGGGTGGCCGGTCTGGTGCCCTTCGAGTTCCGCGTAGCCGAGGTCGGCGAGCTGCGCCGCGGTGAGGGCCGTCTGGTCGAGCCGGGCGTCGGCGGAGAGCGTGACGGTCAGCTCGCGGATGAGGTGGCCGAGCGTGGCGCCGTCGATTCCCAGGGTGCGGCGGGCTCGGGTGAGGAAGCGGAGGGGGTCGCTGAAGGGGAGCGGCGGCCCTGCGCCCTCGGCCAGCGCCAGGCTGTCGGGGTCGACGTACCAACTGCCGTACGAGCCGCGGCGGGCGCGGAAGAGGAGCCGATCGTCGTCGCCATCGAGTCCGAGGCTGTAGGTGTCCGCGTCGTCCGGTCCGGCGGGGACGGGCCTGATGATCTCCTCATAGGCGAACTCACCGACCATTTTGGCGAGGAGCCGGCGCCCGCCGCTCGCCCATCTGTCGGGGGTCAGTTCCGGCGGATCGTAGAGAGCGGACGGATCGCGGGGCATCGGGGGGACGGACGGACCGGACGGACCGGACGGATCGGATTGATCGGAAGGATTCGGCACGGGGACTCCTCCGGGAGGGAACCGGATCAGGTCGAGCGGTGTACCAAGAGTGAGCGGGTCAGAGCACTGCGCGCAGGGCCCGGTCACGGACCATGAGCGCCGCGCGCTTGTCAGGGAGATCCACTTCGGCGGCGAAGCGGAAGCCGGCGCTGAGAAACGCGGAGACGGAAGGGGTGTTGCGTAGGGCGGGTTCTGCGATGACGCGTGCGCATGCGGCGCGGTGATCGAGCACAAGGTCGGCGACGGCTCTCAGCAGAGAGGTGCCGAGCCCCCGGCCGCGGTCGGCGACACCGCCGATGAGGAGGTGAAGACCGGTGTCGTGCGGGCGGGCCGGATAGTGGCGGGCCAGGGCGTCGAGGTCCGCGCGGTAGACCTCCCAGTAGCTCATCGGAGTGTCGTCCAGAACACCGAGGCAAGGGACGCTGCGTCCGTCGCCGTCGATCTGGTCACGCAGGTGCGCCTGGGTGACGTCATCGGGTCCGGCCAGGTCCCAGAAGGCCGCCACGGCGGGGTCGTTCATCCACCGGCTGATGAGGGGGAGATCGCGTTCGATACGTACGGGCACGAGCTGGAAGACACCGGCAGAGGTCGTCGCGGGGCCCCAGTCGGCGACGTTGTCGAGCAGATCGTCGGCCGACGAGGCGGCCGACGGTGCCGGGGCACGGCCTGGCGGGCGCGGCGTGACGGAACCGATGTGTCCGGCGTGCGCGGGTCGCTCACCGTGTGCGTCGGTCTGCGCGTCGGCCGCGCCACTCCTCGCGCCGCTCGTCGGGCCGCTCGTCGCGCCGAACAGCGCGATGAGTTCGTCCGGGAGGCGCAGGTCCAGAGTGTCCTGGACGTCTGCCCTGTCGGCGCTGGAGGACTCGGTGGCGGACTCGGGGGTGGTCTCGGTTCCGGCGTCGGTGCTCGCATCGGGGGGAGGCGGAGGCACGGCGTCGCTCCTCTCAGGAAAGGTCGGTCATGTTCCTCAGGAATGAAGGGGGTTGGCGATGGAGACGTAGACGGACTGGGTGTCGACCGGGCCCACGAGCTCGTCGAGCCCGCGGAGCCTGGTCAGGAGATTGGCCTTGCACCGCAGCACGGGTGAGTCGAGAAGCAGGGCGGGCAGCGGCGAGCGCAGAGGAGCGGGACCGGAGACGACGTCGCCGAGGAAGCGGCGGAACCCCGCGAGCAACAGCTTCTCGTCGGCCAGGCGTTGGGCACCGAGCGCCCCGATGAGGCCGAGGACGTTGTTGATGCCGAGGTAGTAGGCGAACCGCTCGTCCGCCACCTCGTCGGACACGAACGTGTCGCTGTGCTCGCCGATCCCCGGGAGCCTTCGGTCGAGCTCGGCGCGGCGGGACTCACGGAAGTAGTAGCCCTGGTTGTCGCGGTAGCGGCCGCCCACGGGCCAGCCGTCGGAGTCGAGCACCAGGAGCGTGTTCTGCTGGTGCGCCTCCAGGGCGACACCTGCCTCACTGTCCAGCCAGAGCACGGGTCGTACGACGTTCTCCAGGTAGCGCAGGAACCACTCCGTGGCGACGGCTCCCCGGGGGCGGCCCGTCCGGCCGGCGAGGCGGGTGACGATCTCGCCGAGCCGGGAGCGCATCGGGGCGCGGTCGTGCCCGGTGGACTGCGGTGAGGGCCTGGGCGAGACGAGTCCGGCGATGCAGGTGACGTCGTCGCCGGGGCCGAAGGGGTTGTGCCGGATCATGACGTCGAGTCCGGGGACGGGCGCGCCATCGGGGCCGGTCACGGCGAGCCAGGCCGGGTCTCGGATCACGTCGAAGCCCGGGTGGGCTGCCTGCCACCGCTCGGCGAGGCCGCTGCGCAGCAGCCGGTGGACCTCGACGCCGCGGTGGAGTTCCTTGCGGAGATTCTCACGACGGGAGTTGGTGATGCGCAGGCCGAGCGAGAGCTTCAGCATGGCTGCGGCGCCGGAGCGGTAGAGGGTGCGCACGGAGGAGGTCGGGTACCACGGTGCGCCGTGGGGGCCGAGGTCCTGGAGGAGTCCGGCTTCCAGGAGTGCGGCGGTCGCGGGGCGGTGCCTGAGCTCACGCATCTGCCACGGGTGCAGGGGCAGGGCGGCGCGGCCTTCCGGCAGCGGCAGGTCCGGGCCCGCGAGGCGGGCGGTGAGCTGCTCGGCCGGGAGGGTGCGGCCACGCTCGGTCCAGGCCGAGTCCGCGGCGAGCACGGAGGGGTCCACGGCGAGCCAGTGCAGCGCGAAGGCGCCACGCAACTCCGGTGAGTAGAGCCGGGATTCGGTGTCGGAGAGCCCCTCGCGGCTCTTCGGCGTGGGGTGCAGGGGATGGCCGAGAAGCAGGGACTGCTCGGCGGCGAGGAAGAGGTCGGGGTCGTCGCCGGGGTTGTTCCGGCGGTCAGCGATGAAGGTGGCGGTGCGCCGCACCGAGTCGGCGACGCGGCCGACCAAGTCCCCTCCTTCGACCCGCTCACCGCCGGTGCCGGAGTCGGTTCCGGAGCCTGTACCTGTGCCGGAACCGGTGCGCTCGGGGTCACCCTGTGCGTCGGCCTCTCCTTGCCCGTCCGTCCACCTCTCGGACCACCACTCGGACCACCCCTCGGCCCGTTCGTCCGGCTCGGCGGTTCCGCTCCGGTGGCCTGTCTCGCGGCCCAGGAGGGCGGCGACGGTGACGGCGTCGGCCGGGGGTGCGCTCCGGGGGCCGTCCTCCAGGTACGGGAGGCCGAACCGGTGCCAGCCGGTGGCCGACCAGTAGTGCACGGGGACGAGCAGAGCGGTGCCACTGGCGTCCAGCGGGATGCGCAGGGCGCCGTGCTCGGGGGCCGGGAAGCCGTTCTCGCGCACCCAGCAGCGCAGGAGGTTCTCGATGGCCGCCACCTGCGCGGCGGTGTGCGCATCGGGGTGCTCCAGAAGGTCGGCGGTCGCTCCTCCCAGCGGATCGGCCCGGCGGCCTCCCTTCTGCCGGGGGACCGTACCGGGCTCCGCCACCAGGGAGGATTGCGTGCCGCACGCGCCTGGGACGTAGGGGTGGGGTGGGCCGTCGGATGCGGGGGTGGCGTTCAAGAGGGGTTCCTTGTGAGGTCGTTCGGGCTCCGGGGCGACGGGCTGGAGCTGAGCTGATGTCTCGTGGCCGTCCGCGGGACGACCGGGTACCGGCGGGCTATCCGTGGTGCTGACGCTCGGCCGCGGAGATCGCGTCGGCGAGGCGGTCCAGGATCGCGGCCGCCTGCTCGTCCGTGATGGTGAGAGGAGGAAGGAGGCGTACGACGCTGGAGTGCCGTCCGCCCAGCTCGACGATGAGTCCGCGGCTCAGACATTCCCGTTGTACCGCGGCAGCGAGTTCGGGCGCTGGGGGTAGCGGCCGTAGGGAGCGGTCCAGGAGTCCGGCAGGCAGGGAGCGCACAGCAGAAGCGCCACCCGGGGTGCCGGTGCCACCCCCCGGACCGCCGGGGCCGCCGCTGTCCCCCAGACTGCCCGCACCCCCCGAACAGGCCGGGTCCACGAGTTCGACGCCGATCATCAGCCCTCTGCCCCGGACGTCCCCGATGCAGGGATGCTCGGCGGCCAGGGATCGCAGCTGGGTGAGCATGCGGGTGCCAAGGACTCCCGCGCGTTCCGCGAGGCCGTTCTCGCGGACGTACGCAAGGGTGGCCGCGCCTGCCGCCATGGCGAGCTGGTTGCCGCGGAAGGTGCCCGCGTGGGCGCCCGGCGACCAGACGTCGAGGTCGTCGCGGTAGATCACGACGGCCAGGGGGAGGCTGCCGCCGATGGCCTTGGAGAGCACCATCACGTCCGGCACGACGCCGCTGTGCTCGACGGCCCAGAAGGTGCCGGTGCGCCCGACGCCGGTCTGGACCTCGTCCGCGATGAGGGGGATCGAGCGTGCGGCGGTGATCTCGCGCATCCGGCGCAGCCAGTCGTCGGGGGCGGGGATCACGCCGCCCTCGCCCTGCACCGGTTCGAGGATCATCCCGGCAGGCCGCGGCACGCCCGACTTGGGGTCGTCGAGGAGGCTCTCGGTCCAGCGGGCCGCGAGTTCGGCGCCCTCCGCACCGCCGATGCCGAACGGGCAGCGGTAGTCCTGCGGATAGGGCAGGCGCGCGACGCGTACGTCCCGTGCGCCACCGGACACTTCGAGCGCCCCCGCCGTCATGCCGTGGTAGGCGCCGGTGAAGGCGACCATGCCCTCGCGCCCGGTGGCCGTACGGACGAGTTTGAGCGCGGCCTCCACCGCGTCCGTGCCGGCGGGGCCGCAGAACTGGATCCGCCCACGGTCCGCGAGTTCGCGGGGCAGGGTGCGGAACAGCTCGGTGGTGAAGGCGTCCTTGACCGGTGTGGCCAGGTCGAGGACGTGCAGCGGTGCCCCCGAGTCGAGGACCTTCCTGATCGCTTCGAGCACCACCGGATGGTTGTGCCCGAGGGCCAGGGTCCCCGCACCCGAGAGGCAGTCGAGGTAGCGCTGCCCGTCGGCGCCCTCGATCGTCAGGCCGCGCGCCCGCACCGGCACGATCGGCAGGGCGCGCGCATAGGTGCGCGCCGCCGACTCGCGCGCCGACTGGCGTCGCAGGATCCCCTCGTGCGCCGCGGAAACCGCCGCGGGCGCCGGCTCGGTCACGGCCACGACTGTTGGTCCTCCCGCTGGGAATGGGCGCTTCCCACTCGATCTGGGCTTACGCGCCGACGAGTTGGCAGGGGAGATGAACGCAGGCCGCCAGTCCCCCGTACGTACCAACGACGGGGACTGCGGAGGAACACGGGTCAGCGGAAGATCCTTGCCGTGACGGAACCGTTGCCGTTCCGTCGGCAGTCCCGTATGGCACCGGCATAGTGTGAGGTGCCGTTCATCCGCAGCAGGGTGTGCGCCAGCAGGTACGGCGCTCAACGCACCGTGCGGCACGCGGTGTCCGGCACGTGAACGATCTCGAAGCCCAGGGGGAATCTCTCTATGCGATCCATACGCCCGCACAAGACCGCCCGTCGTGGGAGGAGCGCGCGCGGCAGAACCTCCCCTGTGGCGGCCGCTGTCGCCATCGGCGCGGCGCTCGTGCTGACCGCGACGGCCTGTGGCCCCAGCGACGACAACGCGGGCGACGAGCCGTCCGCCTCCCAGCCCGCCGACGACGGCAATGACGGCAACGACAACGACAACGTCAAGATTCCGCAGGACATCCAGGACCGGCTCAAGGAGCACGGCATCGACCTGGACAAGTGGAAGGGCGGCGCCTGGAAGGACTTCAACCGGGAAGACTGGCTCCGCGAGGCCGGCGACTTCGTCAACCCGATCATCGAGGGCCTGTGGGACTCGGACCGCATGCGGGACGCGGACAAGAACCCCGACCGCGGTGTCGACGACAATGACATCTCCGGTGACCAGGGCGTCACCGACCCGACCCCCGAGCCGGTGGAAGCGGCGGCCGTGAAGACGCCGTACGACGCCAGCGTTCCCGAGTCGGGCAAGCTGTTCTTCGACGGTCCCGACGGCTCGATGGTCTGCTCCGCCACCGTCGTCAAGGACCCGGCCCACCCGGGCAAGTCCAACATGGTGTGGACCGCGGGCCACTGCGTGCACGCGGGCGCCAAGGGCGGCTGGTACCGCAACATCGCCTTCGTCCCCTCGTACAACAACGTCGGCAAGTCGGCCGCCGAGTTGGAGAACGCCCCCAAGGAAGAGGTCGCTCCGCACGGCGTCTGGTGGGGCGACTGGGCGCAGACCTCCGACCAGTGGATCGAGAAGGGCGGCCCGACGGGCGGCACGGGCGCGCCGTACGACTTCGCGGTGATCCACGTGACGCCCGAAAAGGGCAGCGAGGGCCAGTCCCTTGAGGAGCAGGTCGGTTCGGCGCTTCCGGTGGACTTCAACGCCCCGGCGGTGCCCCAGATCTCCGACATGACGGCGACCGGCTACCCGGCCGCTCCGCCGTTCGACGGCCAGAAGGCGTTCCAGTGCGCCGACAAGCCGGGCCGGCTCTCGATCAGCAAGCCCGACCCGACGATGTACCGCATCGGCTGCACGATGACCGGCGGTTCGTCCGGCGGCGGCTGGGTCGCCAAGGGCTCGGGCGGCGAGCCCGCCCTGGTGTCCAACACCTCCATCGGCCCGGTGACGGCAGGCTGGCTTGCCGGTCCGCGTCTGGGCAAGGAAGCCAAGGGCATCTACGGCGCGGTCAGCAAGAAGTTCGCCGACAAGTAGCCGGCCGGTAGTGGCCTGATGCACGACGGCGGGGTCGCCGCAAACCTTCACGACCCCGCCGTCATTCGTCCCCAATCACCCAGGCATAGTGGGGTGTTGCGTTCGGCCGGACGCTCGTGGAGCTTCTACGCCGACACATGACAAGTACATGGCAATCATCGCAATTGCAGCAATCACACGTTCAATTCGGGTTCAATTCGGGGGTTACAGCACCATGCGTTCCACTCGTGCGCCCTTCGCGCGCAGTCGCGGGCGACGTCTCGCACTCGCCGCCACCGGGCTCGCCGCGACTCTGGCACTCACCGCCACGGCCTGTGGTCCGAGCGACGACAAGGCAAGTGACAAGGCCGATTCCGGCACCGCCCAGGGGGCGGACAAGGGTTCCGACGCCGACACCGGCTCCGATGCCAAGCTGCCCGGCGACCTCGCCGAGAAGCTGAAGGACCACGGCATCGACCCGGACAAGTGGAAGAGCGGCGGCTGGAAGAACTTCGACAAGGAGTGGCTCCGCGAGGCCAAGGACTTCGTCAACCCGGTCATCGAAGGGCTCTGGAAGCCCGAGCGGATGAAGAAGGCCAAGGACCCGAACAAGACGATCGCCGCGAAGGACGCCCCGTCCGACCAGGGCGCGACCGATCCCGAGCCGTCGCCGGTCCAGGCCAAGCGTGAGAAGACGCCGTACCACGAGAACGCCGCCCCGGTCGGCAAGATCTTCTTCGACGCTCCCGGCGGCTCGATGGTCTGCTCCGGCACGGTCGTGAAGGACCCGCGCAACCCGGGCAAGTCCAACCTCGTGTGGACCGCGGGCCACTGCGTGCACGCGGGCGCCGAGGGCGGCTGGTACCGCAACATCACCTTCGTGCCGGCCTATAACGACCTCGGCAAGTCCGAGGCCGAGCTGAGCAACGCCGCCCCGCAGGAAGTCGCCCCCTACGGCCAGTACTGGGCCGACTGGGTCTCGACCTCCGCCGAGTGGATCGACCAGGGCGCCTCTTCGGGCGGTGCGGGTGCGCCGTACGACTACGCCGTGATGCACGTGAAGCCGGAGCAGGGCTCCAAGTCCCTCGAGGAGACGGTCGGCAACGCCCTTGAGGTCGACTTCTCGGCTCCGTCGACGCAGAGCGTGAGCTCGATGGGCGCCTGGGGATACCCCGCCGCTCCCCCGTTCGACGGCCAGATCATGCACAAGTGCATCGACAAGCCGGGCCGTCTCTCGCTGACCTCCGCCCAGCCGACGATGTACCGCATCGGCTGCACCATGACCGGTGGTTCGTCCGGCGGCGGCTGGTTCCGCATGGTGGGCGACAAGACCCGGCTGGTCTCGAACACCTCGATCGGCCCGGCCGAGAACACCTGGCTGGCGGGACCGCAGCTGGGCAAGGGCGCCGAGCAGGTCTACGACATGATGAGCGAGAAGTACGGCTCCAAGTAGCCGCACGGCGGGCGACCCCCGCACCTCGCACCTGACGCGGCTGAGGCCCGCCCCCTGCAAGAGAGGGCGGGCCTCAGCCATGCGGACCGATCAAGGTCCGACTGCGTGAACTACGGCTGCGCTCAGCCCGCGACCGGCACGTACGGCGCGAGATCCGCCGCCAGTTCCTCGTGCACCCGCGCCTTGAGCAGCGTGCCGTCGGCGGTGTGCTCCTCGGAGAGCACCTCGCCCTCGGCATGGGCCCGCGAGATGAGCTGACCCTGCGTGTACGGCACGAGGGCCTCGATCTCGACCTCGGGCCTCGGCAGTTCGGCGTCGATCAGCGCGAGCAGCTCTTCGATGCCCGCGCCCGTGCGCGCGGAGACCGCGATCGCGTGCTTCTCGTTGCGCAGCAGCCGCTGGAGGACCAGCGGATCGGCGGCGTCCGCCTTGTTGACGATCACGATCTCGGGCACGTCGGTCGCGCCCACCTCGCGGATCACCTCGCGCACGGCGGCCAGCTGCTCCTCCGGCACCGGGTGCGAACCGTCCACCACGTGCAGGATCAGGTCGGACTCGCCGACCTCTTCCATCGTGGAGCGGAACGCCTCGACGAGGTGGTGCGGCAGATGCCGTACGAACCCGACGGTGTCGGCCAGGGTGTAGATCCGGCCGCTCGGCGTCTCGGCCCGGCGCACGGTCGGGTCGAGGGTGGCGAACAGCGAGTTCTCCACCAGGACGCCCGCGCCCGTGAGTCGGTTGAGCAGGGAGGACTTGCCCGCGTTCGTGTAACCGGCGATCGCGACCGAGGGCACCTTGTTGCGCTTGCGCTCCTGGCGCTTGATCTCGCGGCCGGTCTTCATCTCCGCGATCTCCCGGCGCATCTTCGCCATCTTCTCGCGGATCCGACGGCGGTCCGTCTCGATCTTGGTCTCACCGGGACCACGCGTCGCCATGCCGCCGCCACCGCTGGATCCGCCGCCGCCCATCTGACGGGAGAGCGACTGACCCCAGCCACGCAGGCGCGGGAGCATGTACTGCATCTGGGCGAGGGCGACCTGCGCCTTGCCCTCTCGGGACTTGGCGTGCTGAGCGAAGATGTCGAGGATCAGGGCGGTCCTGTCGACCACCTTGACCTTGACGACGTCCTCGAGGTGAATCAGCTGGCCAGGGCTCAGCTCACCGTCACACACGACGGTGTCGGCCCCGGTCTCGAGGACGATGTCACGCAGCTCCAGGGCCTTGCCGGATCCGATGTACGTCGCCGGGTCGGGCTTGTCGCGGCGCTGGATGACGCCGTCGAGCACGAGCGCGCCCGCCGTCTCGGCGAGGGCGGCCAGCTCGGCGACCGAGTTCTCCGCGTCCTGCACTGTGCCCGAGGTCCATACGCCGACGAGGACCACTCGCTCCAGACGGAGCTGTCGGTACTCGACTTCGGTGACGTCCTCGAGCTCGGTGGAGAGGCCGGCGACGCGGCGCAGGGCCGCGCGCTCGGAGCGATCGAGCTGTTCGCCGTCCCGCTCTCCGTCGTGTCCGTGGCTCCAGGCGACGTCCTCTTCCATCAGGGCATCGGCCCGAAGACCTTCGGGATAGTTCTGCGCGAGGCTCTGCGCGTCCTGGGAAGGGGAAGAAGAGGAGGTCATTGGATCCTTACGTCGATGGGATTCGTCATAGTCGTAACGCTCGGGGCCGCCCCGTGATTCCCCGGGCCGACCGGCAGCGACCCTGAGATCACCCCGAGGGGTTCACCCGGACCCGCAGCGGCGCCGACCTGAAGATGGTTGCACGGAACGGCCCGTCTCGTCACGTGGGTTATTTCCCTGTGGGAGCCGCCTTACGCCAGTCCGGATGCCCCGGCATCGGCGGCGTCTTCGCGCCGTACAGCCAGGCGTCGAAGAATCCGCTCAGATCGCGCCCGGAGGTCGCCGAAGCGAGCCGTACGAAGTCCGCGGTCGTCGCGTTCCCGTCCCGGTAGGTGTGCACCCAGTCCCGCTCCAGGCGGTCGAAGTTCCGGTGCCCGATCTCCTGGCGCAGCGCGTAGAGCACCAGGGCGCTGCCGTCGTACACGACCGGCCGGAAGATGCTGATCTTCTGGCCCGGCGCGGGCCCCTTCGGGGAGGCCGGCGGTCCGCCCGCCGCACGCCAGCCGTCCGACTGCCGGTAGGCCTCACGCATCCGCTTCTGGACGGGCTTCTTCGACTTCTCCTCGGCGAAGAGTGCCTCGTACCAGGTCGCGTGTCCTTCGTTGAGCCAGAGATCGGACCACGAGGCCGGGCTCACGCTGTCCCCGAACCACTGGTGCGCCAATTCGTGGACCATGATCGAGTCCACGTACCACTCGGGGAACTCGGGCCGCTTGAACAGCTCCCTCTCGAAGAGGGAGAGGGTCTGCGTCTCGAGTTCGAAGCCGGTCTGCGCCTGCGCGATCAGCAGGCCGTACGTCTCGAAGGGGTAGCGGCCGACCTTCTCCTCCATCCAGCCGATCTGGTCCGGCGTCTTCTTCAGCCAGCGCTCCATCGCCTTGCGGTCCTTGGTGGGCACCACATCGCGTACGGGGAGGCCGTGCGGCCCGGAGCGGTGCACCACGGTGGAGCGGCCGATGGACACCTGCGCCAGTTCCGTCGCCATGGGGTGGCGGGTGCGGAAGAGCCGGGTCGTGGTGGACCCGGTGTGCGCCGTGGCCACGGGCAGGCCGTTGGCGACGGCGGTGAGCCCCTTCGGGGTGGTGACGCGGAAGGTGAACTGCGCTTTGTCGGAGGGGTGGTCGTTGGACGGGAAGACGCGGTGCCCGGCGTCGGCCTGGTTGGCCATGGCGAGCCCGTCGGACGTGGGCACCCAGCCGCCGTCCCGGTCCTTGGTGGGCCTGGGGTCACTGGTGTGCCGGACGGTGATCCGCATCTGCTCGTCCCGGTCGAGCGGCCGCGACGGCGTGACGACCAGGTCCTCACCGGTGGACTCGAAGCGGGCCGGGGCGCCGTTGACGTCGACGGAGCGGACCTTGCCGTGGGCGAAGTCGAGGTTGATCCGCTGCAGCGGCGCACTCGCGCGGGCCTCGATCACCGTCACGGCGTCGAGCGGCTTCTTGTTGTCGCCGTGGTAGGTGAAGGCGATGTCGTACGACATGACGTCGTACCCGGGATTGCCCAGGTGCGGGAAGAGCCGGTCGCCGATGCCGAGCGGTCTGGCCGGTGACGGCGCGCTCGCGGCGAGCAGGGTGGCGGAGGTGGCCGCGGCCAGGAGCGCGGTCGCGATGCGAAGAGTCTTCGGCCGCGAGGCCTTGACCCGGGGGGTGAGCAGCATGAACTACCGCTATCAGCGCGGGCCTTCCGCGCCTGCCTCGGCGCGCGCCGTGCCACTCGAACGAGTCGCCAGTAGGCGGCTTGGTCGACGCCGACGCCCGTGACCGGCTCCTACGAAGTCGCCGCAGGATGCTGGGCACGGCTGACGTCGTAGACACCGGGCACCGCACGCATCGCGCGCATCAGCCCGGGAAGGTGGGCCGCGTCCGGGAGTTGCAGCGTGTACGTGTGGCGCACGCGCTGCTGGCTCGGCGGCTCGACGGTCGCCGACATGACCTCGACACCCTCCAGGGCGATGGCTTCGGTGAGGTCGGCCAGCAGATGCGCCCGCCCGAAGGACTCGGCGATCAGCGTGACCCGGCACTCGGCGCTGTCTCCCCAGCGCACGCCCACCTCCGCGCGCCCCACCTCCTTCATGCGCCCGACGGCGGGGCACTCGACGCGGTGCACGGTGACGACGCCGCCGCGCACGGCGAAGGCGGTCACCTCGTCGGGCGGCACCGGCGTACAACAGCCGGCGAGCCGCACGCTCGCGCCTTCCCTGTCCACGACGGCGTTGGCCGCCGCGGGGCGCGGGAAGTCGGAGGTCTGCGGCGGGGGCGTGGGCTTCTCCGGCGCCGAGGCCGCGGGAGCCGAAGCGGGCGTGGGGTGGGTCGTGAGCCAGCGCCGGATGGCGATCCGGGCACCGGGCGTGCGCGCGTGGTCGAGCCACTCGCTGGAGGGCCCTGACGCCGCGTCCTGCCCCATGAGCAGCTGAACCGTGTCACCGTCCAGCAGGACCGTGCTCAGCGTCGCCAGGCGGCCGTTGACACGTGCGCCGATGCAGGCGTGGGCATCCTCGCCGTACTGGGCGTAGGCGGCGTCCACGCAGCTGGCGCCCGCGGGCAGTCCGAGCGTGCCACCGTCGGGGCGGAAGACGGCGATCTCGCGGTCCTGGGCGAGGTCTTCGCGGAGCGTGGACCAGAACGTGTCCGGGTCGGGGGCCGCTTCCTGCCAGTCGAGCAGGCGGGAGAGCCAGCCGGGTCGGGTCGGGTCGGCGCGCTCGCCGTCGACGGCGTCGTCGGAGGGGGCGTCCGGACCGGCGCCGGACTGCTCCTCCGAAGGAGGAGCGTAGGGATTGTGCAGGGCGACCACGCCGGCCTCGGCCACCTTGTGCATCTGGTGCGTACGGATGAGGACTTCGGCGACCTCTCCGTCCGGGCGGGCCACGGCCGTGTGCAGCGACTGGTAGAGGTTGAACTTCGGTACGGCGATGAAGTCCTTGAACTCCGAGACCACCGGCGTGAAGCACGTGTGCAGCTCTCCTAGGACGCCGTAGCAGTCCGCGTCCTCGTTCACCAGGACCAGGAGCCGCCCGAAGTCCGCCGCGCGCATCTCGCCGCGTTTGCGGTGCACCCGGTGGACGGAGACGAAGTGCCGTGGCCTGATGAGGACTTCGGCCGTGATGCCCGCCTCGCGCAGCACCGCGCGGACGTCGTCCGCCGTCGCTTCCAGCGGGTCCCCGCCGCCCATGGCGTTGGCCGCGATCAGCTCTTGGACCTCTGCGTACTCCTCCGGGTGGAGGATCGCGAAGACGAGGTCCTCCAGCTCGGTCTTGAGCGCCTGCACGCCCAGGCGCTCGGCGAGCGGGATGAGCACGTCCCGCGTCACCTTGGCGATCCGTGCCTGTTTCTCGGGGCGCATGACGCCGAGCGTGCGCATGTTGTGCAGGCGGTCGGCCAGCTTGATCGACATGACGCGTACGTCGTTGCCGGTGGCCACGAGCATCTTGCGGAAGGTCTCGGGCTCCGCCGCCGCTCCGTAGTCGACCTTCTCCAGCTTCGTGACGCCGTCGACCAGATAGCAGACGTCGTCGCCGAACTCCGTGCGCACCTGATCGAGCGTCACGTCCGTGTCCTCGACGGTGTCGTGCAGCAGGGACGCGGTCAGGGTCGTGCTCTCGGCGCCCAGCTGGGCGAGGATCAGGGTCACCGCGAGCGGATGTGTGATGTACGGCTCACCGCTCTTGCGCATCTGGCCGCGGTGGGAGGACTCCGCGAGGACCCACGCGCGCCGCAGCGGCTCCAGATCCGCGTCCGGGTAGTGGGCGCGATGGGCTTCCGCCACATGGCCGATCGCGTCCGGCAGCCGGTCCCGGGCGCCCGGTCCCAGCAGGGCCGCGCGGCCGAGCCTGCGCAGGTCGAGCCGTGGACGGCCGCGCCTGCGCTGCGCGCCGGGCGTCACGGGGCCAGACATCGCGGGGTTTGTGGCCTCCGCACTCATGGGCACCTCCGGCTGCTCCGACCGGCGGTGAGCGGACGACGGCGTGCTCCGTCCGGGCCGGTGCTTGATGCTACCGAGCCCATCACGCGCCGCTGACCGCCTCTCGCCGAGCGTGAAACGGATCACCCATTCGAGCGACAGTTCACGGGTTTACAGTTTCGAGCCATTCCGCGTCGATCTCGCCTTCGGCGACGATCACCGCGGGACCCGTCATCTCGATCTCGCCGTCGGGCCGCTCGGTGATCACCAGGCTCCCACCAGGCAGATCGACGGTGTACGTGACCGGCGAACCGGTCGTGGCGGGGTCCGCCCCGTCCCTGCGGGCCGCCGCGACGGCGACGGCGCACGCGCCCGTGCCGCACGAGCGGGTCTCGCCCGAGCCTCGCTCGTGCACACGCATGGCGACGTGGCGCGGGCCCCGGTCGACGACGAACTCGACGTTCACGCCCTCCGGGTAGGCCGAGGCGGGGCTGAAGGGCGGCGGGTCGTACAGGCGGCCCGCGTCGGCCAGGTCGTCCACGAAGGCGACCGCGTGCGGGTTACCCATGTTCACGTTGCGTGCGGGCCAGTGCCGGTCGGCCACGGACACGGTGACGTCCCCTTCGGGGAGGAGCGCCTTGCCCATGCCTACGGTGATGTCCCCGCCGGCCGCCGCCTTGGCGATGTGCACGGTCTTCACGCCGCCACGGGTGGCGATGGCCAGATCACCCTCGCCGGCCAGTCCCGCGCGCTGCAGATAGCGGGCGAAGACGCGCACGCCGTTGCCGCACATCTCGGCGATCGAGCCGTCGCCGTTGCGGTAGTCCATGAACCATTCGGCCTCGGCGGCCAGATGGCGCACCTCCGGGTGTGCCGCGGACCGTACGACATGCAGCAGGCCGTCGCCCCCGATGCCCGCGCGGCGGTCGCACAGGGCGGCCACGGCGGCCGGGGGCAGCTCGACGGTGTTGTCGGGGTCCGGGACGATCACGAAGTCGTTCTCGGTGCCGTGCCCCTTGAGGAAGGCGATCCGCGTGCTCATTCCTCGATCGTACGGGGTAGCTACGACACTCAGTCCGTACGGTGCCCGTCAGGGCCCTGACCTCGTACGACGCCGTCAGCGAAGGCGGGCGACGCGCCACACCGCGAGGAAGGCGACGGCCAGGAAGACCAGGGCGTACGCGGACACGATCCGCCAGTCCGGGCGGCTTCCGGAACCCCGCTCGGGCAGCCCCGGCCAGGTGTGCCCCACGCGGCGCGCGGCCATCATGCCCCAGCCCGCGGCGCAGGAGCTGATCAGGAGCCCGAGCATGGCGACGACGGCGCCGCCGTCACCGAAGTCGAAGGCCAGCGGGAAGGCGAACATCAGGGATCCGGCCGCGGCCAGGATGACGATCGGTGCGAGCTGCCAGATGCGCAGACGGCGCTGCGGGCGCAGTTCGACCTCGACCTCGGCCGTGGCCATCTGGTCCACGCCGGGACCGTCGTCGATCACGCCGTCCGGCGCCCCGTCAGGGCCGTCCGGGGTCAGCTCGCCGCCGCCATGCGCGGTGTCACGAGGGCCGGCCTCCATCGCCATCCGCCCTCCCACTCCGGACTCCACTGGTCGATCGATGGTCGATGATGGCACGGCGCCAGGGGCCGGGATGACCGCCGGAGCGTCCCGATGCCATCACGTGATCAGGCTGTGACCGCTCGTTCGACCAACGCCATTGCCCGTCCTCGGAGTTCCCCCCGATCGGCCATGGCACCACTGAGCCAGTGCACCCGGGGATCGCGGCGGAACCACGAGTCCTGACGGCGCGCGAAGCGCTTGGTCGCGCGCACGGTCTCCGCGCGCGCCTCGTCGTCGGTGCACTCCCCCGCGAGCGCCGCGAGCACCTGCTGGTATCCGAGTGCGCGCGACGCCGTACGCCCCTCGCGCAGACCGACGGCCTCCAGCGCACGCACCTCGTCGACGAGGCCCGCGTCCCACATGCGGTCCACGCGCGTGGCGATGCGTTCGTCGAGTTCGGGGCGCCCGACGTCCACACCGATCTGGACGGTGTCGTAGACGGAGTCATGGCCGGGAAGGTTGGCGGTGAAGGGCTTGCCGGTGATTTCGATGACCTCGAGGGCGCGGACGATCCGGCGGCCGTTGCTGGGCAGGATGGCCTGGGCCGCTCCGGGGTCGGCGGCGGCGAGGCGGGCATGGAGCGCGCCGGAGCCGTGGAGCGCGAGCTCTTCCTCGATGCGGGCCCGGACCGCGGGATCGGTGCCGGGGAACTCCAGGTGGTCGACGGCGCCCCTGACATAGAGCCCGGAGCCACCGACCAGGATCGGCCAGCGTCCGTCGGCGAGAAGGCGGTCGATCTCCGCTCGCGCGAGCTTCTGGTACTCGGCGACGCTCGCCGCCTCCGTCACGTCCCAGATGTCCAGGAGGTGGTGCGGCACTCCGTCACGCTCTTCGAGCGTCAGCTTGGCGGTTCCGATATCCATCCCTCTGTAGAGCTGCATGGAGTCGGAGTTGACGACTTCGCCGCCGAGACGCTGGGCGAGGAAAACGCCCAGATCGGACTTTCCTGCCGCGGTCGGCCCGACGACGGCGATGACCCGCGGTGCGGGAGCTGCTCTACTCACCGCCCCAGTCTCGCAAATTCCGGGACCACTTCCCGAACGAGCTACGTGACGCCACAGGCCCGGGGTCGTTGCCTGTTGCGAGGTTCCGGCCGCCGGTTTCGAATATCGGCGACCCGGGCGGCGCAACAGGGCGCACCGGGCGGCGCGGGATTTCGCCCACACGAGTACCGTATGGAGTAGATATGGGCGTTTTTGCACGGTTCCGCCGGAAGTCCAAGGACACGGAAGAGGCGTCAACGACCGAGGCGGCAGTCGGCACCCTGACGGCCGAAAAGCCGGAGGCCGCCGGGGACTCCCCCGCAGCCGAGTCCGGTACGACCGAGAAGGCCGACGAGACCGGCAAGGAAGACGCCAAGGTCGAAGCTGCTGCCGTCGAGGAGAAGGCCGAGGCTGCAGCCGAGGGCGAGGCCGAGGCCGTCACGAAGGCGGAGGGCAAGGCTGAGGCCGAGACTGACGCCAAGGCCGAAGACGAGGCCGAGGACTCGGCGGAGAGCACCGAAGAGGCTGCCGCGGAGAACGTGGACATCCCGAAGCAGCAGTCCGCGGAGAAGGCCGCCGACAACGACGAAGCCGACGAGGGCGCCCGCAAGTGACTCTCCCAGCGAGGGAAGGTAACCGATGGGCTTCCTGCAGAGCCTGAAGGACAAGCTCGCCCCGGCGAAGGACAAGGTCGCGGGCCTCGCGCAGCAGCACGGGGACAAGATCGACCAGGGTCTCGACAAGGCCGCGAAGGTGGTCGACGACAAGACCAAGGGCAAGTACAGCGACAAGATCCAGACGGGGACGGGCAAGGCGAAAGATGCCGTGGACCGCATCGCTGGCACGCCCGACGAGGTCCCCGACGAGGGCCCCGACGAGGGCAAGGGCACGGGCGGCGGCACCGCCCCTCCCCCACCTCCTCCGGCTCCCTGAACCACCGGCTGCTCGAAGCACCGGCTGAACGACACCGGCGGACGGCCGCGGAGCACCACCAGCTCCGCGGCCGTCGCCGTACCTCGGCAGCCGGGCGCGCGACATCAGCCTCGCCGGAGCCTCTCGGACCACCAGCCCCGCTCAAAGCCCCTCGGGCCTGCCCAGCCCGTCAGGCCGCTGCGACCAGACCGGCTGCGACCAGACCGCTACGACCAGGCCGCCACCAGATAGCCCACGCCGTACGGAGCGTCCTCGTAGAGCAGCTCTCCGCTCAGGCCCGCGCCTTCGGCCGCGCCCGCGAGCACCTGCCACGGCGCCCGGCCCGCCACTTTCAGTTCGTACGCCAGCTCCTCGTCCAGCGCCTTGAGCGCCGCCACGTCCGCCGCCCCCAGCGCGCGGGCGATCTCCGCGTCGAATCCGACCGCGCGCTCGTCGAGATATCCCGGCGCCTTCAGCGTGCGGCACGCGCTGGCATCGCCCATCACCAGCAGGGCCACCCGGTCGGCCCGCGCCGCGATTTCCCCTCCGACTTGAATACACCGCTCGGCCGCCAGAGGTTCCCCCACGCCGAGACCTTCCAGCGGCGCGGCAGACCACTCCGTACGGTCGAGCAGCCAGGCCGCGACGGCGAGGGAGGTCGGAAGCCGGCCCTCCGACGCATCCTCCGCATCCTCCGCATCCTCCGAGGAGCCGTCCGTGCCGTCTTCGCCGCCGGATCGTCCAAGGCGTACATCGAGATCCACGCCGAAGCCGCGGAACGACCCCCGCGCGCCCTGCGGATGCGGTCCACGCCCCTTCCGCTCGGCCGGGCCGACCACGACGAGCCGGTCGGGCCGCGAGGCGGCGAGCACCCCGATGGCGTCCGTGCACGCGGCACGCGCGGCGTCCAGTTCCGGGGCGGCGCCCGCGGCGACGTCGGGGACGAGCAGGGGCGGGCAGGGGCAGGCGGCTGCGGCGACAAGCATGATCGGCAGCGTAACGCGCGCTAGTAGGTGATCGGGCCCGAGTCCCACTCGAGCTCGGAGATCGAGAAGCGGTACGGGAAGGACCCGCCGGACGAACCGTCGCCGATCACCATCCAGCCGTCGGACGTGCGGTAACGCCTCATCCGTACGGGATAGCGCGGGTGCTTGGGGCGGTACAGGCGGACGAACTCCGCGAACCGCTCCACCGCCTCCTCGTGCGTGCCGTCCACCGTGGCCATCAGCTCGAAGAGATGCCACGCCCCCGGTCCCGGAGGGTTCTCCATCATCAGCGCCCAGCGCGCCATCAGCCCGTCCCCCGTGTGCCTGTCGCTCGCCTTGTCCGGTTGCCCCCCAGACCCCCCGGGGGCAAGCGGTCAGTCGACGGCGCAGCCGCTGACGGTGGCCACGGGCAGCGGCTCGGGGGCGCCCACCTTCGGGAGGCCGAGCATCACGCCGGCGGGCTTGGCCGCCGCCTCGGTGTTGCGCTTCTCCCAGGCGTCACCCGCGCGCGTGGGGCGCACGTTCAGGACGGCGCCCTCGGCGAGCAGGTGGTGCGGAGCCGCGTACGTGATCTCCACCGTCACGACGTCGCCGGGGCGGACCTCGGTCTCCGGCTTGGTGAAGTGGACCAGGCGGTTGTCGGGGGCGCGCCCCGAGAGGCGGTGGGTGGCGCCGTCCTTGCGGCCCTCGCCCTCGGCGACCATCAGCTCCATGGTCCTGCCGACCTGCTTCTTGTTCTCGTTCCAGGAGATCTCCTCCTGGAGGGCGGCAAGACGCATGTAGCGCGCCTGCACGACCTCCTTGGGGATCTGCCCCTCCATGGTCGCCGCGGGCGTACCGGGGCGCTTGGAGTACTGGAAGGTGAAGGCGTTGGCGAAGCGGGCCTCGCGGATCACGTGCATCGTCTGCTCGAAGTCCTCCTCGGTCTCCCCGGGGAAGCCGACGATGATGTCGGTGGTGATCGCGGCCTCGGGCATGGCGGCGCGGACCTTCTCGATGATCCCGAGGAAGCGGTCCTGGCGGTACGAGCGGCGCATCGCCTTCAGGATCGGGTCCGAGCCGGACTGGAGCGGCATGTGCAGCTGCGGCATCACGTTCGGGGTCTCCGCCATGGCGGCGATCACGTCGTCCGTGAAGTCGCGCGGGTGCGGGGAGGTGAAGCGCACGCGCTCCAGGCCCTCGATCTTCCCGCAGGCCCGCAGGAGCTTGCTGAAGGCCTCGCGGTCACCGATGTCCGAGCCGTACGCGTTCACGTTCTGGCCGAGCAGGGTGATCTCGGAGACGCCCTCGGCAACGAGCGCCTCGATCTCGGCGAGGATGTCGCCGGTCCTGCGGTCCTTCTCCTTGCCGCGCAGGGCGGGCACGATGCAGAACGTGCAGGTGTTGTTGCAGCCCACGGAGATGGAGACCCAGGCCGCGTACGCGCTCTCGCGGCGCGTGGGCAGCGTCGAGGGGAACGCCTCCAGGGACTCGGCGATCTCGACCTGCGCCTCTTCCTGGACGCGGGCACGCTCCAGGAGCACCGGCAGCTTGCCGATGTTGTGGGTGCCGAAGACGACGTCCACCCAGGGCGCCTTCTTGACGATGGTCTCGCGGTCCTTCTGGGCCAGGCAGCCGCCGACGGCGATCTGCATGCCGGGCCGCTTGGTCTTCATCGGCGCCAGACGGCCCAGATTGCCGTACAGCTTGTTGTCGGCGTTCTCCCGGACGGCGCACGTGTTGAAGACGACCACGTCGGCGTCGCCGTCCGAGCCCTCGGGCGCGCGTTCGTAGCCGGCGCCCTCAAGGAGTCCGGAGAGGCGCTCCGAATCGTGGACGTTCATCTGGCACCCGTAAGTGCGTACCTCGTACGTTCCTTTAACGCCCACTGCCTGTCCCCGGTCGCCGCTGCTCATGTGACAAGGGTAGGCGGTCGGGGAAGTGACCCCGCCGGGAGCTCGGCCCTGGCCATCCCAGCGAGTGGCCTGGCAGGATCGCGCGCATGCTCGAGGCTCTCCCCCACATCAGCAGGCGCCGCGCACTCCAGGGTGCGGCGGCCGCCCTCGTGGTCTTCGGGCTGTTGATGTGGTGGCTCGTTCCGGTGGGCGACGACTCCCCCGGGGGCCGGATGACGTTCAGTACGGGCGTGAAGAACGCGGTGTACGAGCGGTACGGCAAGCTCCTGCGAACCGCGATCTCCCATGACATGCCCAAGGTCGACGTGGAGCTGCTCAACAGCGAGGGGTCGCAGCAGAACGTCGAGCGGGTGGCCACGGGGAAGGCCGATTTCACCATCGCGGCCGCCGACGCCGTCGAGAAGTACCGCCTGGAGGGGCGCGCGGGCGCGGACCGGCTGCGGGGGTGTGCGCGGCTGTACGACGACTACGTCCAGCTCGTCGTCCGGCGCTCGTCGGACATCGACAGGGCGCAGGACCTGCGGGGCAAGAAGGTGGCCGTGGGACAGCCGCGCTCGGGCGTGCGCCTGATAGCGAACCGGGTGCTCAAGGCCGCCGGTCTCGATTCCGGCAAGGACCTCACGCCGGTGGACGCCGGTATCGACACGGCGCCCGACCTTCTTAAGAAGGGTGACATCGACGCCTTCTTCTGGTCGGGCGGTCTGCCGACCACCACGGTGCGCGAGTTCTCCAAGAAGTTCGACATCCGTCTCGTGGAGCTCGGCACCCTCGTGGACGCGCTGCACGAGCAGGGCGGAGCCTCCCACTACTACCGGGCTGCCGTCATGCCCGCGGACGCCTATCCGGCCGCTCAGCAGAACGACGCCGTACCGACGCTGGCCGTGGCGAACCTCCTGGTGACCACGGACCGGGCGGACCCGAAGCTGACCGAGGGCCTGACCCGCACGGTGATCGACAGCCGCGACCACATCGGCGACAAGGTGCACGCGGCCCAGCTGGTGGACCTGCGGACGGCCCTCTACACGGATCCGCTCGCTCTGCACGAGGGTGCGCGCCGCTACTACCAGTCGGTCAAGCCGTAGCCGTCAGGCAGCGCCCGATGCCGTCAGGCCCTCGTCAGGCCGGGAGGACGGGGCTCGCCACGCGGGACGCTGACGGTCACCCGCAGTCCGTGCGGTTCGTGCCGCTCGTACGCGATGGAGCCGCCGCCCGTGGTGAGCAGGGCACGCGAGATGGACAGGCCCAGGCCCGAACCCTTCACGTTCTGATGGCGGTTGCTGCGCCAGAAGCGGTCGCCGATGCGGGCGAGTTCGTCCTCCGTGAGGCCGGGGCCGCCGTCCGTGATCACTACGGTCGTCAGTTCGCCGCTGCAGGAGACCTCCACGCGGACCTCCTCGCCCTCGGGCGTGAACTTGAGGGCGTTGTCGATCACCGCGTCCAGGGCGCTGGACAGCGCGACCGGGTCGGCCCAGCCGGTGGTCGCCGGGCAGGTGCCCGTCAGCCGCACCCCGTGCTCGTCGGCGAGCGGCCGCCAGGCGCCGACCCGTTCGGCCACCAGGGCGCCGATGTCGGTGAGCTGCAGGTCGGCCGCGGCGTGCTCGGCCAGCGCGAGGCCCAGGAGGTCGTCGAGGACCTGGGCGAGGCGCTTGCCCTCGGTGCGCACGGAGGCGATCTCCTCGTTGCCCTCGGGCAGTTCGAGGGCGAGCAGCTCGATGCGGAGCAGCAGGGCGGAGAGCGGGTTGCGCAGCTGGTGCGAGGCGTCGGCGACGAAGGCCCGCTGCTGCTCAAGGACGTCCTGGACGTTGTCGGCCATCTCGTTGAACGACCGTGCCAGTCGTCGGAGTTCCGGCGGCCCGCCCGCGGCCGCCACCCGTGACTTCAGGCGTCCGGTCGCTATGTCGTGCGTGGTCGCGTCGAGGACCCGTACCGGGCGCAGCACCCACCCGGTGAGGCGCAGCGCGGCGCCGACGGCCAGGAGCATCGCCGCCGACTCGCCTGCTCCGATGAGGAGCCATCCCTGCAAGGTCTTCGAGCGCATGCGCCCGGTGGGCGACTCGGTGACGACGACGGCGATGACGTCCCCGTCCCTGATGACCGGAGAGGCGACGACGAGCCGGCCGCGCTGCCAGGGCCACACCTGGCGCGGATCGTGGCTTCCACGGGACCTGAGGGCCTCTTCGAAGGCCTCCCGCACCTCGACGCCCCGGGGGGGCAGGAACCAGCTTTCCGGGGCGTGAGCCATGGGCTCACGGTCCCTGAAGAAGACGCCTGCCTTGATCCCGTAGACCTCGTGGTAGTAGTCGAGTTCGGTCTGGAGGGTTTCGCGCCGTTCGTCCTTGTCCCGCAGCCGTGATCCCGTGGGACGTTTCGTGACGAACTGCGCGAGCGCCGCGAAGCGCACCGTGTCGTCGATCCGGTCGACGACGACCTTCTGCTGCTGCGCCGCGGCCACGCTCACCGCGAGCGGGAAGCCGAGGGCGAGGAGCACACCCGCCATAAGGACGATGAGCAGCGGGAGGAGGCGAGAGCGCACCTGACCTCGCTACTCGCTACGCGGCCGGGGCGACGAGCCGGTAGCCCACGCCCCGCACGGTCTCGATCAGGGCCGGCATGTGCAACTTGGAGCGCAGGGAGGCGACATGCACCTCGAGCGTGCGTCCCGTCCCCTCCCAGCTGGTGCGCCACACCTCGCTGATGATCTGCTCCCGGCGGAACACCACGCCGGGCCGCTGCGCGAGGAGTGCGAGCAGGTCGAACTCCTTGCGGGTCAGCTGGACCGTCGAACCGTCCACGCTGACCTGGCGGGTGGGCAGTTCGATGCGTACGGAACCGAGGCGCAGTTCGCTGTCCGCGGGGCCCGCGTCGGCGCCGGACGGGGGGCGCCGGATGACCGCGTGGATGCGGGCGATCAGCTCCCCGGTGTCGTACGGCTTGACCACGTAGTCATCGGCCCCGAGATTCAGGCCGTGGATCCGGGAGCGCACATCTGCGCGCGCGGTCACCATGATCACGGGCGTCGAGCCGCGCTTGCGGATCTTTCCGCACACCTCGTAGCCGTCCTGATCGGGCAGCCCCAGATCGAGAAGAACGACTCCGAAGGGCGCCGTCTTCCCGGGCAGCAGGGCCTGTAGCGCTTCCTCGCCGCTGCGGGCGTGCACGACGTCGAAGCCGTGCCTGGCCAGGACCGCCGACAGGGCGGCGGCCACGTGATCGTCGTCCTCGACGAGGAGCAGTCTCATACGGGCCCCCTCCGGTTCATCGGTCGTTCCGTTCGCGCTCGCCGATGGCCGGTATGCGCGCGTGCACAGGCACCAAGGCATCCACTCCGATAGATAAGGACCGCGTCAAGAGGGTTCGGGTCACGGACACGTTCCGTTATGGAGCCGGTACGCGGCGGGGAGTCCCCTTCACACGGAGTGTCCGGTTGCGGCCGGATCGTTATGCTCAATTTCCCCTCAGATGTAATGACGCTGGTCGCACTGGGTTATTACTGTCCTCCCAACCGAGGAGGATGGAGCAACAAGCCGTGACCGAAGTATCGGTGACCAAGGACGCCATACCGCCCGGGGCGGACGACCTGGTCGTGCTGAAGAACGTCAACAAGCACTTCGGCGCTCTGCACGTCCTCCAGGACATCGACCTGACCATCACCCGCGGTGAGGTCGTCGTCGTAATCGGCCCCTCCGGGTCGGGCAAGTCGACACTGTGCCGCGCCATCAACCGCCTGGAGACCGTCGAGTCGGGAGAGATCTCGATCGACGGCAAGCCGCTGCCCCAGGAGGGCAAGGCACTCGCCCGTCTCCGTGCGGACGTGGGCATGGTCTTCCAGTCCTTCAACCTTTTCGCGCACAAGACCGTGCTCGAGAACGTGATGCTGGGCCAGACCAAGGTGCGCAAGACGTCCAAGGCGGAAGCAGAGACCAAGGCACGCGGCCTCCTGGACCGCGTGGGTGTCGCCTCGCAGGCCGACAAGTACCCCGCGCAGCTCTCCGGTGGCCAGCAGCAACGCGTCGCGATCGCCCGCGCGTTGGCGATGGACCCCAAGGTGATGCTCTTCGACGAGCCCACGTCGGCGCTCGACCCGGAGATGATCAACGAGGTCCTCGAGGTCATGCAGCAGCTCGCGCGTGACGGCATGACCATGGTCGTGGTCACCCACGAGATGGGCTTCGCACGATCCGCGGCCAACCGCGTCGTCTTCATGGCCGACGGCAAGATCGTCGAAGAGGCCGTGCCGGACCAGTTCTTCAGCAACCCGCGCAGCGACCGGGCCAAGGACTTCCTGTCGAAGATCCTTAAACACTGAGGCTCCCACGTCGTCTCAACGCCAGTCGAAACAAAGGATGTTCACCATGAAGCTCCGTAAGTCCGCCGCCGCAGCAGCGGCGATCGCCGCGCTCTCGCTCGCCGCCACGGCCTGCGGCGGCAAGGAGGGCTCCGCCGGCGACAAGCCGGAGGGCCCGGACACCTCCGGTTCCAAGGCCCTCAGCTACGAGGTCAAGAAGGACGTCTCGGTCGACTCGGGCGTCTTCAAGGCCGCCAAGAAGCGCGGCAAGATCGTCATCGGCGCCAAGGCCGACCAGCCGTACCTGGGCTTCCAGGACCAGTCGACCAAGGAGTACTCCGGCTTCGACATCGAGATCGCCAAGATGATCGCGGCTGATCTCGGCTTCTCGACGAAGCAGATCGAGTGGAAGACGGTCGACTCCGGTGCGCGTGAGACCGCGGTCTCCAAGGGTGACGTCGACCTGATGATCGGCACGTACACGATCAACCCGGAGCGCAAGAAGCAGATCGACTTCGCGGGCCCGTACTTCCACGCCGGTGCCTCGCTCCTCGTCCGCAAGGACGAGAAGGACGTCAAGGGTCCGGAGACGGTCCGCGACAAGAAGGTCTGTTCCATCGTCGGCTCCACGCCGCTGCAGAACATCAAGAAGCCGAAGTACGGCGCCAAGGTCACCGAGCTCTCCAAGTACTCGGAGTGCGTCGCCCAGCTCCTGAACAACCAGGTCGACGCCGTCACCACGGACGACGCGATCCTGATGGGCTACGCGGCGCAGAACGAGGGCAAGCTCAAGGTCGTCGGCAAGCCGTTCTCGGACGAGCCCTACGGTGTCGGCCTCAAGAAGGGTGACGCGGCCCTGCAGACGGCCGTCGCGGACGCCATCAAGGCGCACCAGGAGAGCGGCGACTACAAGAAGGCCTACGAGGCCACCCTCGGCAAGTCCGGCTCCGACTACAAGGACCCGCCGGCCTTCACCGACCCGAAGTAATCCGGCACGCCCCGCTCCGTCCGCGCTCACCCGCGGTACGGAGCGGGACGTTCGCTGCGCGCATCGCTGCCGGACCCGTCGCGAAACCCTGCCACCGCCCGCGGCCCTGACGGCCTGGGCCCGTCGCGATTACCTGCGACCCGTCGCGAAAGACCTCGCGGAGAATTCATGGACGTACTGCTCGACAACCTGTCGCTCTTCCGCGAAGGGTTTTTCGGGACTCTGAAGCTGACCGCATCCAGCGCGCTCGTGGCTGTGGTGGCCGGGGTCATCATCGCCGGGTTCCGGGTATCACCCGTACCGCCGTTGCGAATATTTGGAACTCTCTGGGTCACGCTGCTGCGCAACACCCCGCTGACCCTGCTTTTCCTTGTGGCCTTCTTCGTCGTGCCCAAGGTGCTCAACCCCGACCTGGACTCCTTCCTTCTCGCCACGTTCGCCTGCGGTTTCTACACCTCCGCATTCGTGGCCGAGGCGGTCCGCTCAGGCATCAACACCGTGCCGCTCGGGCAGGCAGAGGCGGCCCGGGCGATCGGGCTGACCTTCACCCAGACGATGCGGCTCATCGTCCTCCCCCAAGCCACGCGCACGGTGGTGCCGCCGCTGTCCAGCATCTTCATCGCCCTGACGAAGAACACCGCCATCGCGGGTGCCTTCGACAACGTCGAGTTGTTCAACGTCTCCAAGACGCTGAGCAATGAGGGCTACGACATCATCATGATCTTCGTCTGGATCACCATCGCGTACCTGATCATCACGTACGCGATCAATGGCCTCTTCCGACTCCTTGAGCACCGCCTGGAGGTCGCCCGATGAGTGCCAACGTCCTCTTCGACGCCCCTGGCCCCAAAGCCCGCGTCCGTAACATCATCTACAGCATCGTCGGCGCTGCGGCTCTCCTGGGCGGCATTGTCTGGGTCCTTCTGAGGCTGAACAGCAAGGGCGAGTTCGACGGTGCCCTGTGGGACATCTTCAACTACACCGGAATCCAGCAGAACATTCTGGACGCCCTCGTCGCCACGCTGAAGGTGTTCGCCCTCGCAGGCGTCTTCTCCCTGGTGTTCGCCGTGGTGCTCTGTGTGGCGCGGCTCTCGGAACACAAGCCGGTCCGCTGGGTCGCCGTCGCCTTCATCGACCTCTTCCGGTCCATTCCGCTGCTCATCACCATCTTCGCATTCTGGGTCGGCCTCGTCGGCGACATGACCCCGTTCTGGGCGCTGGTGATCGGTCTGACCATCTACAACGGATGCGTCCAGGCCGAGGTGCTCCGTGCGGGCATCAACGCGGTGCCCAAGGGACAGATGGAGGCCGCCTACGCCCTCGGTCTGCGCAAGACCCAGGTCATGACCTCGGTGCTCTTCCCGCAGGCGGTCCGGTCGATGCTGCCGACCATCATCAGCCAGCTGGTGGTGACGCTGAAGGACACCTCGCTCGGATTCTTCGTCCTCTACCCGGAGCTGCTGCAATCGGCCCGGCTGATCGCCAACAACACTCCGGTCAACGGCGTTTATCCGTTCGTCCAGACGGTCACCGTCTTCGGCGTCATCTACATCGGTCTCTGCCTGCTCCTCTCCTCTCTGGCCACCTGGATCGAGAAGCGCGGACGTCGCGCCAAGACCGGCATCGCCGTAGCCGCGGCCGCCGAACCGGCCGAGGCGCCCGGCGTGCTCGATCCCTCCGCCCCTCTCGGCCCCACCGCGGGGGCCACCGAGGCAGCGGACACGCCGCCGGGCGACAGCCCCACGGAGAAGAAGAACTGACGCGACCTCAGCATCAGGGCGCACCCGCCCGAGAGCTCGTCCATCAGGGCCCGCCGAGAACACTCGGCGGGCCCTGACGCGTCTCCTGCCTCCCGTTCCCCACGAACGGCCCCCGAGGGAGCTCCGCCACCGTGCGTCCAGCTTGACGGGTAGGCACGCAGTCTGTTGCATACGTTCTGTGATCGTGCACCGGGCTCCAACTGCCAGTTCTTGTACGTACGTCCAGCGCTCCCAGGCCCTCGCGGCGGGAGGCCACGCACCGTGGACCCGGTGATCGTCGTGGGCGCGGGCCCCGTGGGGCTCGCGCTCGCCCTGGCTCTCGCGCGGCACTCCGTACCCACCGTCGTGCTCGACGAAGGGCCCGGCAAGGACGAGCAGCGGGCCGCGCGGACCGTCATCCTGCGGGATGACACCGCGGCCCTCATGGAGCGGCTCACCGGTCACTCGTTCGGTGACCAGGAAACCGGCGCGCGGTGGGGCGGCTGGCGGTCCCTGCGGCGCAAGCAGCTGATGCGGGAGCTCACGTTCAGTGATGAGGTGCCGGCCCCGCTGCACGTGGCCCAGCATGTGCTGACCGGTGCCCTGCGCGCGGCCATCGCCGAGGAGCGCCTCGTCAAGGTCGCGGTGGAGAGCAAGCTCGACTCCCTGGAGCAGGACGCGGGAGGGCTGACCGCCCACACGCGCGGGCCCAAGGACACCTGGTGGCGCGGAAGTTATCTGGTGGGCTGCGACGGGCCGCGGTCGACGGTGCGCAAGCTGCTCGACATCCGCTTCCCGGGGCGCACCGCCGTGGAGCGACACGCCGTGGCCGCGCTGCGCACGGAACTTCCCAGGCCCGGTGAGGCGTTGTTGCATCGGATGCCTCCGTGGCGCCACGGAGGCGCCGAGGTGACGGGCCGTCCGCTCTCCGGCGGGGTGTGGCGGCTCGACTGGCTGCTGCCGCCACGCGGCGAGCTCGTGACGCCCGACGCCCTCGTGGTGCGCATCCGCGAGACGCTCGCGGGCTGGTGCGGGGGCTCCACACCGCCGTACGAACTGCTCGACACGGGCGTGCACACCGTCCACCACCGCCTGGCCCGCCGGTGGCGGGTCGGCCGTGCCTTCCTCGCGGGCGACGCCGCGCATCTGCTCGGCGCGCTCGGTACGCAGGGACTCGACGAAGGACTGCGGGACGTGGACAACCTCGCCTGGAAGCTGGCGCTTACCTGGCACCACGGCGCGCAAGACGCCCTGCTCGACAGCTACCAGGCCGAGCGCCGGGCCGGTGTCGCCGCACGCCTGCGCGCCGCCGACCAGTCGCTGCCGATACTGCGCGGCGGCGGAGGCCTGCGCTCGTACGTGCCGGGGTCGGCGCGCGGGCACGACATGCTTCTCACCGACGGCCACGTGGGCCGGGGGCCACTCGGCGCACCGAGGTCGTACGCGGAGTCACCACTGGCGCCCCCGCCCTCCGAGTCCGAGGTGGCGGTGGGCACGGAGCCGGGGGCTCCGGTGGCCGATGTGCCGGTGACGGCGCCCGACGGTTCCTTCGTGCAGTTGCGGGACCGGCTGGGCCTGGGGCCGCTGCTCGTCGTCCTCGTCGCTCCCGGCACGGTGGTGTGGGAGCGGCGGCACTGGGTGACGGCCGGGGTCATGCCCCGGCTCGCCGCCGCCGTCACGGCGCTGCCGCACCCGGCGGAACTCCTCGTCGCGGAGAGCTATCCGGGGGCTCCCGCCCACTCGGTGCTGCTCATCCGCCCCGACGGTCATCTGGTCACCGCACTCGGCGGGGTGCGCCCCTCCGAGCTGTATACGGCGGCGGAGGCGGCTCTCGGCGGGGCGGCGCCCAAGCGGCGCGCGGACCGTGCGGAGACCACGGAGAAAGCGGAGAGTACGGCGGTCGCGAGCAGGCCGACCACACAGTGAGCATGGGTTGACCGGCACGCAGCGTCATGGTCTACTCCGAAACGTGACCGATACCGACGTGCGCCTGTGGCGGAGGGTCCATATGGACCTCGTCCGCTATGCGGGCTGCGTGTGTCGGCCGTCCTTCTGAATTCGCCTTTCCCTTGCGCGCCCTCTGCGCGGCGCGTGCTTCCGCGAACTTCCAGGACGGTTCCTGTGTCTCCTTCTGCCTCCACCTCTCCGTCTGTCTCCCCCACGCATGCCTCCACGGCGGTGTCGGCGCCCACCGCCGCCGAGCTTCTCGATTTCGTACGTCGCAGCGCCTCCGACCCCGAGCTCATCGCCTCGCTCCCGCTCGACCCCGAGGGGCGCACCTGGGTGCGGCTCGAAGGGCCCGGCGGCAGCGAGGCCTGGCTGATCGGCTGGCCGCCGGGCACCGGAACCGGCTGGCACGACCACGCGGAGTCGGTCGGTGCCTTCCTCACCGCTGCCGGCACCCTCAAGGAGAACTCGCTCGCGGCCCGGCTGCCAACCGACGGCTGGAAGACGCTGGAGCTGTCCGCAGGAGTGGACCGCGAGAGGGAGTTGACGGCCGGCAAGGGCAGGGCGTTCGGCCAGAACCACGTACATGAGGTGCTGAACGAGTCCACGGGCGAGCACGCCATCTCCGTGCACGCCTACTACCCGCCGCTGCCCCGCATCCGCCGCTACAGCCGTACGGGCGCGGTCCTGCGGCTGGAATCCGTGGAGCGCCCGGAGGACTGGCAGTGAGTGAGCAGCCCGCAGATGTACGTCCCGTCGGCATCGACGAGCTGCTCGAGCGGGTGCGGCTCGACCTCGACCGAGTCACTCCGGAGGAGGCGCGCGACACCGCTGCCGCCGGGGGACTCCTGGTCGACATCCGGTACGCGGCTCTGCGCGAGCGCGACGGTCTGATCCCCGGAGCCCTCGTCGTCGAGCGCAATGAGCTGGAGTGGCGCCTGGACCCGCAGGGCAGCCACCGTGCCGCGGAGGCCGTCGGCCACGACCTGCGGGTCGTCGTGATCTGCAACGAGGGTTACGCGTCGAGCCTCGCGGCCGTCTCTCTGCGGCAGTTGGGGCTTCGGTACGCGACCGACCTCATCGGCGGGTTCCAGGCGTGGAGGGCCGCCGGGCTTCCCGTCGCGGGGTGAGCACGCGCGCGTGAGCGCCCCTTCCGAGTTCGGTAAGGGGCGCCCACCATTGTCTGCTGCCGCTTACTCCTGCTACTCCCTGGCCGTCGCCACCGTGACGGGGCGCGGCTTCAGCGCGATCCGGCCCGGGAGCGCGGTGGCGGTGAGGGCGAGCAGTGCCGCGACGGCCACCACGGAGACGTACACCAAGGGTGTGATCGAAGGCGCGGCGCTGCCCGTCATGCCGACGCTGAAGGCGGTCAGGACGGCGAGCGCGATGCCGCTCCCGAGGGCCGTGCCGATGAGCAGGACGGACAGGGCTTCGGTGCGCAGCATGCGCAGGACCTGGCGTCGGCTCGCCCCCGCGAGGCGCAGCATCGCGAACTCGCGGATGCGCTCGGACACGGACATCGCGAGGGTGTTGACGACGGCGATCGCGGTGAAGGCCAGGATGAGGCCCATGGCGAGGTAGTTCACTTCGGCGTTCGCCTGCTGGCGCTCGGCCTGGAGGTTGTCGGCGGTAGCCGGGGCAAGAACCCGTACGCCCGGGAACTTCGCGACGCCTGCCGCGAGTTGTTCCTGTGTACGGTCGCTCTTGATCAGGACCGTGGCGGCGAGCGGGTTGTCCACGTGGCGGGCGACCAGGTCGTGGGCCATGGTCAGATCTCCGAACCCGAGGCCGCGCGCGTACACGGCGCCGACCTTGAGCCTGGTCTTCGTTCCGTCGCCGAGCGTGAGCTTCAGCGTGCTGCCGGGCTTTACGTCGAGCTGGTCCGCCGCCAGTTCGCTGACGGCGACGCTGTCCTTGCCGAAGCCCTTCAGGGTTCCGGCGGTGACGTCCGGGTCCCAGGTGCGGGTGAGTCCGGCCGTACTGACGCCCTGCGCCGGGTACTTGTCGAGTCCTACGCGCACGGTGGTGCGGACGACCTCGGTGGCGGCCTCGACGCCTTCGGTCGTACGCAGCTTCTGTGCGGCCTGGGCGGGGACGCCGGGCCCCTGCGCCGCCAGGACCCAGTCGGCATGGATGCCCTCGCGGGCCTGTGCGCGGGCCGCGTCGCCGAGGGTGGGCTGGACGAACAGGACGGTGCAGGTCATGCCGGTCAGGAGGGCGAGCGGGGTGACGGCTGCCGCCATCCGGGCTGCGTTGCCGCGGAGGTTGGCGTGCGCGAGGCGGCCGCCGGGTCCTGAGAGCCGCAGCGGTGCGCGGAGTACGGCGGCCGCCGCCCTGACCACGAGCGGGCCGAGGAGCGCGATGGCGGAGGACAGGACCACGACGGCCAGGAACGTCACCGGAGTCGACGCGGGCTCGGTGCGCAGCACGCTGAGCACGGCGACCAGCACGGCGCCCGCAGCGAGCAGGACGAAGCCCGCGATGACGCGGCTCCACGCCGGCCTTGCCCGCTCGACACGCGCTTCGGCGAGGGCCTCGGCCGGTCGGATACGGGCGATGCGGCGGGCCGAGAGGCGGGCCGCCGCCCAGGCTCCGAGCAGCGTCGCGGCCACGGCGGCGAAGGACGGGAAGACGCTCAGCGTCCGCTCCAGGGTGGCGGGGACGGCGCCCATGTCCACGAACTTGCCGTGCAGCCAGCCGCCGAGCGGGATCCCGGCGAGCGAGCCGATGATGCCCGCGGCGGCTCCGACGATCAGAGCCTCCCTGCCGAGAAGCCCCCGGATCTGTTTCGGGGTGGCGGCGATGGCGCGGAGCAGGGCGAGTTCGCGGTGGCGCTGCTGCACGGAGAGGGCGAAGGTGCCGACGACCACGAGGATGGCGACAAGGAGGGAGGTGCCGCCCATCGCACCGCCCATGCTGACCAGCTTGACGCGGGCGCCCGCCGCGTCGAGGAACTCCACGGGGCCTCGGTCGTCGCCGGTGCTGACCTGTGCCTTCGTACCGGCGAGTGCTGCTCTGACCGCCTTCTTGAGGTCGTCCGTCCCGGTGCCCTTGGCCGGCACGACGCCGAGTGTGGTGACCTGGCCGGGGTGGGCGGCGAGCCGCTGGGCCTCCCCCGTGGAGAAGAAGAGGGACGTCTGGTGGGCGAGGGCGCCTTCGGCGGGGGCCGCGACACCGGTGATGCGGTAGGAGCGCGGGGCCTGGGTCGACTGGACGGTGAGGCGGTCGCCGGTCTTGAGGTGGGCCCGTCCGGCGAGGTCGCGGTCGATGACGAGGTCGGCGGAGGCGCGCGGAGCCTTGCCCTCGACGAGGCGGAAGGGGGTCAGTGCGGCCGACTCCCAGGCGTGGCCGTACGCGGGCTTGTCGGTGAGGTCACCGGCGGGGGTCAGCGGCGCGGCGAGGAAGGTGAGTTCGGGCACGACCTTGCCGACGCCCGGCACACTCTTGAGCTTGTGGGCGATGCCGTCCGACAGCCAGGCGCGCTCGGCGATCGGCTTGGCCTTGTGCTTGACCTTGGTCTTGCCCTTCTTGTGCTTGACGGTGGTCCGGTGGACGTTCTGGTCGGCGGAGACGACCACGGGGGCCGCGGCGTAGCGCTCGGTCCGGATCGTGCCTCGCAGGCCGGTCTCCAGGAGGGTGCCGCAGGCCGTGATGAGCGCGGCGGCGCACATCAACGCCAGGAAGGCGCCGAGAAATCCGCCCTTGCGGTCTCGGACTGTCTGCAGTGCGTAACGCAGCATCATGATGTCGCCTCGGGCTCGGAGGTGGAGTGGGAGCGGGAGTGGGATGACAGAGGAGCGCGGGAGGGCGCGTCGGTCGGCGCGGGCGCCGGGAAGGCCAGGAGCCGCGTGAGCACGGTGCGGGCGTCGGCCGGGGTCTCGTCGTCAGGGCGCTTGTAGCGGTTGAGCAGGGCGATGTACTCCTCGAAGAACGCGCGGAGTTCGGGGAGCGTCAGCCGGATCGTGCCGCGCGAGTACGCAAACGCGTCGGCCCACTCGCCGAGTTCGGCACCGGCACCGGCCTCGCCCGCGTCTCGCTGCAACTGCTCGAAGAGCTCCAGGTCGGCGGCGTACGAGAGGTGGTTCAGCTCGTCCATGACGAGCCGTGTCTCGGCGTTCTGCTTGCTGCGCGGCGGGAAGCGCCGGTCGCCGGGGACCGCGCGCCACCAGCGCTCACGTCCGTGTCCCGTGCCCGGGGTCTCCTCGACGAAGCCGTAGCGGGCGAGCTCGCGCAGGTGGTAGCTGGTGGCCCCGGTGTTGAGGCCGAGCGCCCTGGCGAGCGTCGCGGAGGTGGCCGGGCCGTGCGCGGTGAGGTGCTGCAGCATCTGCTGGCGCCGGGGCTGCGCGAGCGCCTTGAGGACGCGGAGGTCGCTCAGCTCCTCGGGGGCGCCGTCGGTCGTGCCGGGTTCCTTTGCCATGCGTACACAGTCGCCTGTGCACAGGTTCCTTTGCAGTGCGGTGGACCGGCGTCTTCGGTGGGGGGTTAACCCCACCTCCCGGGCCCGGAGGGCGAGTTGGAGACCCGAGAAACGCAGAAGGGCCGGGCTGCGGTTCGCACCGCGCTGCCCGGCCCCGACCTGGGCCCCACCCCCGTGAGGGCCCAGGTCAACTCATCCCCCGTCGTACCCCAAGTCCCCCGCGTCCTCGCACTCTTCCTCGATCGCCTGCCGGACGATCCGGAGTGCCAGGCCTTCCGAGTAGCCCTTGCGGGCGAGCATGCCCGCGAGGCGGCGCAGTCGCTTGTCGCGGTCGAGGCCTCGCGTCGCACGGAGCTTGCGGGCGACGAGCTCGCGTGCCGTCGCCTCCTCCTGCTCCGCGTCGAGCTGCCCGACGGCCTCTTCGATCAGCGTCGCGTCCACGCCCTTCATCCGCAGCTCCTGCGTGAGCGCACGTCGGGCAAGACCCCGGCCGTGGTGCCGGGACTCCACCCACGCGCCCGCGAAGGCGCCGTCGTTGATCAGGCCGACCTCTTCGAAGCGCGTCAGCACTTCCTCGGCCACGTCCTCCGGGATCTCCCGCTTGCGCAGCGCGTCCGCCAGCTGTTTGCGCGTGCGCGGGGTCCCGGTGAGCAGGCGCAGACAGATCGCCCGTGCCCGCTCAGCCGGGTCCGTCGGCGGCTCCTCCTTCTTCTCGGCCCGCGACGAGGAAGGGGGACCGCTGTCCTGTGAACCGCCGCCTCGGCCTTCTCCGAAACCGCCACGCCGTCGGCGGCCCCTCCGTCCGCCGTCGCCGCGGAAGCCGGTGCCGTCACCCTCCTGGTCGGCGCCGCCCTGATCCGCACCGTCCGCGAGGCCTGGGCCCGCGGGGTCGGTGTGGTACTCGGGGGTGATCTGGTCCGCCCAGTCGGTTCGCCGCGTCATGGGCTAGCTCTTGGCCGCGACGGCCTTGGGCTTGGTGGCCTTGGTCGCCGGTGCGGGCACCGTCTTGGCGACGTCCTCGGCCGCGTCCCCCGCGTCCTTGGCCGGCTCGGCAGCGGGCTCGTCCGTCTTCGGCTTCACGCCGACGCCCAGCTTCTCCTTGATCTTCCTCTCGATCTCGTCGGCGAGGTCGGGGTTGTCCTTGAGGAAGTTGCGGGCGTTCTCCTTGCCCTGGCCGAGCTGGTCGCCCTCGTACGTGTACCAG
>NZ_JBHUZJ010000028.1:0-99566 GCF_042667685.1 Streptomyces sp. NPDC057302
GCCCGTTCTCACTCGAACGGGCGCCCCCGGGGCCGGTGTTGATCACTCGATCACACCATCGATCCCGAAGAGGGATCCGATGGATCAGAGCTTCGTCCACGCCTCCGTGAGGACCTGGCGCAGGATGCCCTCGATCTCGTCGAAGGTCTCCTGGGTGGAGATCAGCGGCGGGGCGAGCTGGACGACCGGGTCACCACGGTCGTCGGCGCGGCAGTACAGGCCGTTCTCGAAGAGCGCCTTGGAGAGGAAGCCGTACAGGACGCGCTCGGTCTCCTCGTCGTTGAACGTCTCCTTGGTGGCCTTGTCCTTCACGAGCTCGATGCCGTAGAAGAAGCCGTTGCCGCGGACGTCGCCGACGATCGGCAGGTCGTGCAGCTTGCGCAGGGTCTGGTAGAACGCGTCCTCGTTGTCGAGCACGTGCTGGTTGAGACCCTCCTTCTCGAAGATGTCGAGGTTGGCGTTGCCGACCGCGGCCGAGACCGGGTGGCCGCCGAAGGTGTAGCCGTGCAGGAAGGTGTTGTCACCCTTGTAGAACGGCTCGGCGAGCTTGTCCGAGATGATGCAGGCGCCGATCGGGGAGTAGCCCGAGGTCATGCCCTTGGCGCAGGTGATCATGTCCGGGACGTAGTCGAACTTGTCGCAGGCGAACATCGTGCCCAGGCGGCCGAAGGCGCAGATGACCTCGTCCGAGACGAGCAGCACGCCGTACTTGTCGCAGATCTCGCGGACCCGCTGGAAGTACCCGGGCGGCGGCGGGAAGCAGCCGCCCGCGTTCTGTACCGGCTCCAGGAACACGGCGGCGACCGTCTCGGGACCCTCGAAGAGGATCTCCTGCTCGATCTGGTCGGCGGCCCAGCGGCCGAAGGCCACCGGGTCGTCGCCGTGGATCGGGGCGCGGTAGATGTTCGTGTTCGGCACCTTGTGCGCGCCCGGGACGAGCGGCTCGAAGGGGGCCTTGAGCGCGGGCAGACCGGTGATGGACAGGGCGCCCTGCGGGGTGCCGTGATAGGCGACCGCGCGGGAGATGACCTTGTACTTCTGGTGGTTGCCGGTGAGCTTGTGGTACTGCTTCGCCAGCTTCCACGCGGTCTCGACGGCCTCGCCGCCACCGGTGGTGAAGAAGACCTTGTTCAGGTCGCCGGGCGCGTGGTTCGCGAGGCGCTCGGCGAGCTTGACGGCCTGCGGGTGCGCGTAGCTCCAGATGGGGAAGAAGGCCAGGTCCTGCGCCTGCTTGTACGCCGTCTCGGCGAGCTCGTGACGACCGTGGCCCGCGTTGACCACGAACAGGCCGGAGAGGCCGTCCAGGTACTTCTTGCCCTTGTCGTCGTAGATGTAGGTGCCTTCGCCACGCACGATGGTGGGCACGGGTGCGTTCTCGTAGTCCGACATGCGGGTGAAGTGCATCCACAGGTGGTCGTACGCGGTTCGGCTGAGGTCCTTGCTCACGGCTATCGGGTTCCCCACATATAGGTCTGCTTCTTGAGCTTCAGATAGACGAAGCTCTCGGTGGAGCGCACGCCGGGGAGGGCGCGGATGCGCTTGTTGATCACTTCGAGAAGGTGGTCGTCGTCCTCGCAGACGACCTCCACCATCAGGTCGAAGGAGCCCGCGGTCATGACCACGTACTCACACTCGGCCATGGCCGTCAGCGCCTCCGCGACGGGATCCAGGTCGCCCTCGACGTTGATGCCGACCATCGCCTGGCGCCGGAAACCCACGGTGAGCGGGTCCGTGACGGCGACGATCTGCATGACGCCCTGGTCGAGCAGCTTCTGGACGCGTTGGCGCACGGCCGCTTCGGAAAGGCCCACGGCCTTGCCGATGGCGGCGTACGGACGGCGTCCGTCCTCCTGAAGCTGTTCGATGATCGCCAGGGAGACGGCGTCGATGGACGAAGAACCGTTCCCTGGTCGGGAACTGCTGGAATCTGCGCTGCGACTGGCCACGACCCCATGGTGCACAGGACTCGACAGTTCCGCAAGGTCAGATCGATGTAATTCGTTGTCCAGAGCTCCGATCGTCACGGATTTCGCAGTTCTGGGCCCCCCGGTATGTTGAAAGCGTCGGTACACCGACTAGGGTGGGTGTCTCATCCATTGGACATCTGACTGGAGGGCCGGAAGTGACCACCGAGCTGCGCCGTCTGCGTAACTACATCGACGGAGAATTCCGGGACGCCGCCGACGGCCGGACCACCGAGGTGGTCAACCCCGCCAACGGCGAGTCCTACGCCACCGCGCCCCTGTCCGGGCAGGCCGACGTCGACGCCGCCATGGACGCGGCCGCCGCCGCGTTCCCCGCCTGGCGCGACCTGACGCCCGCCGAGCGCCAGAAGGCCCTGCTGAAGATCGCCGACGCCTTCGAGGAGCGCGCCGAGGAGCTCATCGCGGCCGAGGTCGAGAACACGGGCAAGCCGACCGGCCTCACCCGGTCCGAGGAAATCCCGCCCATGGTCGACCAGATCCGCTTCTTCGCGGGCGCGGCCCGGATGCTCGAAGGCCGCGCGGCCGGCGAGTACATGGAGGGTCTGACCTCCATCATCCGCCGCGAGCCGATCGGCGTCTGCGCGCAGGTCGCACCGTGGAACTACCCGATGATGATGGGCGTATGGAAGTTCGCCCCGGCGCTCGCCGCGGGCAACACCGTCGTCCTCAAGCCCTCGGACACCACCCCCGCGTCGACCGTCCTGATGGCCGAGATCATCGGCTCCATCGTCCCCAAGGGCGTCTTCAACGTCGTCTGCGGCGACCGTGACACCGGCCGCGCGATGGTCGAGCACCACACCCCGGCGATGGCCTCCATCACCGGCTCGGTGCGCGCCGGCATGCAGGTCGCCGAGTCCGCATCCAAGGACCTCAAGCGGGTCCACCTGGAGCTGGGCGGCAAGGCGCCGGTCGTCGTCTTCGAGGACGCCGACATCGCCAAGGCCGTCGAGGACATCTCGGTGGCGGGCTTCTTCAACGCGGGCCAGGACTGTACGGCCGCCACGCGTGTGCTCGTCCACGAGTCCATCCACGACGAGTTCGTGACCGCGCTCGCCAAGGCCGCGGCCGACACGAAGACCGGCCAGCCGGACGACGAGGACGTGCTCTTCGGCCCGCTGAACAACGCCAACCAGCTCAAGCAGGTCTCCGGCTTCATCGACCGCCTTCCGGCGCACGCCAAGGTCGAGGCGGGCGGCCGGCGCGTCGGCGAGAAGGGCTTCTTCTACGCCCCGACCGTCGTCTCCGGCCTGAAGCAGGACGACGAGATCATCCAGAACGAGGTCTTCGGCCCGGTCATCACCGTCCAGTCCTTCACGGACGAGGCGCAGGCCGTGTCGTACGCCAACGGCGTCGAGTACGCCCTGGCCTCCTCGGTCTGGACGCAGAACCACGCGCGCGCGATGCGCATGGCCAAGGTCCTGGACTTCGGCTGCGTCTGGATCAACACGCACATCCCGCTGGTCGCGGAGATGCCGCACGGCGGCTTCAAGAAGTCCGGCTACGGCAAGGACCTCTCGGCCTACGGCTTCGACGACTACACGCGCATCAAGCACGTCATGACGTCGATCGAGGGCTAGTCCCCCGGCGGTAAATCGTGTGACGCCGTATCCGCCCCCGCGTACCGTCAGGAACGCGGGGGCGGCTCCGTGGTGTGCTTCCTTCTTTCCTTCTCTGTAAAAGATCCGTAGCGCACCCACTCCCCGCCCCCGCTTTTCTGTACCTACGGGGGTGTGACCTGATGAAGACGACCGACGACATCGCGGGGCTGCTGCTGCTGCGCCGCCGGCAGAGTGTGTACGTTCCCTCCGGCGCCGGACGGACCGCCGAGACCGCCGCGGCCGTGGTCGTCCTGGAAGCCGAACTCGCCGACCGCGGGCACCTGTTGACCGCCCCGCTGCGCCGCGCGCTGACCGCGCTCGCCGTCCCCGACCTCGCGGCGACCGGCATGCAGCTGCTCGCCGACGTCGACGCGCTGATGGGCTCCGACCGTCAGCACGCCCCGCTGTTCCGGCGCTTCCCCGACGAGGTCCCCTACCAGCACGCGTACGACCGCTACACCTCCCTCGTCGTCGCGCACCTCGCCGCCCAGCCCCACCAGCCCTGCATGAACTGCGCGGGCACCAAGGCCCGCGTCCGCGCGCTCGCGCCCTGCGCACACCTCCTGTGCGACGACTGCCACCGCAAGGAGCTGGACTGGGGCTGCTGCGACCTGTGCTGCGAGTGGTACGCCTGCCCCATCTGCGAGAACCGCTACGAGACGGACGGGCCCACCGACCCCTGGATCGACTCCGGCGCCGGGCTCGGCGGCGACGGCGGCGAGATCCTGCGCGCGCTGCGGCTCACCGAGCCCGGCGACACCGCCGCCGAGCTCACCGCCCTGCTCGCCCGCCGCACGCCCCTGAACCCCCAGGACCACGACGACCTGGCGCTGCTCCTGCGGCAGGTGGAGCCCGCCGACGCCGCCGACTGGCTCCCGGCGGACATACCCCTGCGCGAGAGCAAGGCGCTCGCCCTCGCGCCGCTGCTCGACCTGACCGACCTGCCCGACGTGCGCGCGCTCGTGGGGCTGTACGCGGACACCGCCACCGACGTGCTGCGCCTTCTCGTCGTCCGTTCCGGAGGCGACCCCGACCTGCTCGAACTGCCCCGCCTGCGCGGGCTCTCGCGGCCTCTGCGCCGTGAACTCCTCGCCCTGCTCGACGGGTTCGACCTGCGGCGCCTGGCCGAGGACATGGCCCGCCATCCGCGCGCCTGGAAGCGGGTCGGTGAAATCCTGCACCCCTACGAGCAGGCCCACCGGTACGCGCGCGTGGCGCTCGCCTTCGCGGTGCTGCGCGGGACCCGCATCGGTGACGGCGCGCTGTCCGAGGCGCTGCTCGCCGAGGCCGCCCGCCACGAGGACGTCCGTATCGAGGGTGACCGGTTGCGGATCGTCACCTGGCAGGGGCGCGTCGAGGAGGCCATCGGCCGCTGGGACACGACGGCCGCGGCCGGGCTCCTTCGCGAGCGCCCCGGTGAACTCCTGCGCCGCCTGGACCTGTTGCTGGCCCGGTCGGGCTCCGACACCCTGCCGCGGGCGGTGGGCGAGGCGCTCGCGGAGGCCCTGCCCCGCTCCGGACCCGGGCCGCTGCTCGGCGCGTACGGCCGCATGAAGGTGCGTTCCGTGCCGGGGCACCGCCGCGTGTTCTTCCCGCGCGGGCGCGTCACGCAGGCGTACGCGATCGAGGACCACCGGCCGCCGCTGCCGTCCCGGGTGGCGGGGCGTGCCGGGGAGCTGATCGAGGCGGAGGCCGTGCGGCGGCTCGCCGAGGGGGAGGGCGAGCGTTACGACGTGGCCGTCCTGGACGCCTCGCTCACCGACCTGCCGGTGCCGTTCGCCGAGCGCGCGTCGGCGGCGTCGCTGGTCGCGGTGCCGCGTGGCAGCTCGCTGCCCATGCCCGCGGACAGCGAGACCGTGCGGCTCTTCCTGCACTGGCTGCAGCCCAAGGGCGTACGCGTCGACCTCGACCTGTCCGTCGCGCTCTACGACGACCTGTGGCGCTTCGTCGGCGTGTGCGACTACACGCAGCTGACGTACGCGGGCGGCGCCGCCCGGCACTCCGGGGACCTGACCTCGGCGCCCGCCCCGCACGGCGCCACCGAGTACCTGGACCTCGACCTGCCCCGCCTGGCCAACGTGGGGGTGCGCTTCGTCGTGCCCGCGGTCCTCTCGTACAACAACGTGCCCTTCGACGAACTCCCCGACGCCTTCGCGGGGTTCATGGCGGTCGAGGGCAAGGGCCGGGCCACGTACGACCCGCGCACGATCCGGCAGCGCTTCGACCTCGCGGGCGACGCGGCGCTGCGCGTGCCGATGATCGTCGACCTGCGGGCGCGGCAGGCCTGGTGGACCGACGTCACCCTGGCCACCGGCGACGGCAACCACGACGTGTGGCGCTACCGCAAGCAGCTCGGCCGGATGGGGAACGACCTCCTGGACACCTTCACGCCGCGCGGCCGGGCCACCCTGTGGGACCTGGCCTGCTGGACGGCGGCGGCCCGTACGGAAGGACCCGTGTACGTGCGCGGCAAGGGCCACGTCCTGTGGGGATACCGCCGCGCCGACGACGAGCCGCGCGCCGACTTCGCGCTGCGCGTGCGGGACGGCTGGGAGCCGGACGAGCTGCGGGCCGAGGCCGGGCTGGCGGGCCGCCGGGCCCTGCTGGCGCTCCTGCACGGGGAGCTGGAGGGGGCACAGGACGCCGCTTCCGGCACGGTGTACCGCCTCTACCCGGGGCCGGTCGACACCGCCGCGCCGGAGCGGATCACGGCGGGGGACCTGGCGGGGTGGCTGGCGCCCGCGTGAGCCGAGGCGGGTGATCGACAAGGTGTCGCTTCCCGACCGCTCGGCTCGACGCAGCGTCCATTGCCTGTACGTGACACGCAGGCGCATGCTGCCGGGGTGCGAGCGAACCCCAGAGCCTCCTCAGTCTCCCGCCGGTCCCTGCTGCGTGCCATCGGCGGCGGGGCGGCCGTCAGCGCGCTCGCGGGCTGCGGGGTGCCCGCCGCGTACATCGGACCCGGCGAGCGCGCCGCCGGGGACCGCTCCCGGCAGGACAAGTCGCTGACGTTCGCCAACTGGCCGCTGTACATCGACACCGACGACAAGGACTCGACGAAGCGGCCCTCGCTCGACGCCTTCGAGAAGCGGACCGGCATCGACGTCCGCTACACGGAGGAGATCAACGACAACGACGAGTTCTTCGGCAAGATCAGCCCGTCCCTGATGAACCACCAGGAGACCGGCCGCGACCTCATCGTCATCAGCGACTGGATGTGCGCCCGCTTCGTGCGCCTGGGCTGGGTCCAGGAGATGGACCGCACCCGGCAGCCGAACGTCACCAAGTACCTCGACCCGCTGCTGCGTTCGCCGAGCTTCGACCCCGGCCGCAAGAACACGGTGCCCTGGCAGTCCGGCATCACCGGCATCACCGGCATCGCGTACAACAAGCGCAAGCTCGGCCGGGAGATCAAGCACGTGTCCGACCTGTGGTCCGACGACCTCAAGGGCCGGGTCACGCTGCTCTCCGGGCTCGACGAGTCGTTCGCGCTGCTCATGCAGGGCGACGGGGTCGACATCACCCGGTGGAAGGCCGACGACTTCCACCGGGTGTGCGACCGGGTGGAGAAGCTGGTGGCCTCGCAGCACATCCGCCGTTTCACCGGCAACGACTACATCAAGGACCTCTCCAGCGGCGACGTCCTGGCCTGCCAGGCCTACAGCGGCGACGTGATCCAGCTCCAGGCGGACGACCCGGACATCGAGTTCGTCGTCCCCGAGGAGGGCGCCGAGCTCTGGGCCGAGTCCCTGATGATCCCCAACCTGGCCCGCCACAAGCGCAACGCCGAGCGGCTCGTCGACCACTACTACGAGCCGGAGGTGGCCGCGCGGCTGGCCGCCTGGGTCAACTACGTCTGTCCGGTCCCCGCGGCCCGCGACGTCCTCGCCTCGTCCAAGGACAAGGAACTGGCCTCGCTCGCCGAGGACCCGCTGATCTTCCCCGACGACGCGATGCGCAAGCGGCTGGCGATCGCGCGGGACATCACCTCGCGGGAGCGGACGGAGTTCGCGAAGCGCTGGAACGCGATCGCGGGGCTGTAGGGACGCTGCCGGCCAGGAGGGCGCGTCCGCTGGTCAGGAGCGGTTTCGGCGCAGGGCCCGCCAGGCGTCCGCGATTGCTTCCACCGACCGGATCCACCGGCCCACCAGTTTGTCCCGCACCCCCGTCCACGCCCATCGCCACTTGAGCCAGGGCGGCAGCTCGCGGAACGGGACGAAGGTCAGGGTGTCGCCGATGGCGTCTTGGGCGAGGCCCGCGTGCCCTTCCGCGCGCAGCGCCTCGTACAACTCCGGCGTCAGCTCGCCGTTGAGCCGGGCGGCGGCTCCGGCCGCGGTGAACGCGAAGCCTTGCTCCGTCCTGTCCGGCAGGCGCATCGCCTTGACGATGCGGGGCGAGGCCTCGGCCAGGGGGCAGTTGAAGGCCAGTCCGATCGCCGCGGAGCCCATGCGGCGGACCCTGCCGCGCTCATACGCGGCGTCCCATTCGGATGGGGCGTGGAACCGCAGCAGGTTCTCGTCGCCGTCCCAGTCCCATCCGGCGGCCATGGCAACTCTCTTTTCCGTCAGCCCGTCAGCCCGTCAGCCCGTCGGCTTCGTCAGCTCGGTCGGCTTGCGCTCCCTCGCATTGAACACCCAAGAGCCGCCTTGCGTTCCATAGGTAACTGCGACGTGCGGCCGTCCCGTTCGGGTGCCGCGGAAAAGGAACGAACGTGATGCCCAAGCGAACCGGCCTGCTCGCGGCGCTCGCCGCTCTGCCCGCCGCCCTCCTCACCGTGGCCGTGTCGTCCCCGGTGTTCGCGGCGGACACCCCGGCCTACCAGATCGACCTGGCGTCGCTGAACGACTCCGGCTCCTCCGGTACGGCCCTCCTGAGCCTGCGCGGCAACGCGCTGACCGTGTGGATCAAGTCCGAGGGCATGGTGCCCGGACAGCCGTCGGCGCAGCACCTGCACGGATCCACCGACGGGCACGACTTCCAGTGCCCGGACGGCGGTGACGACACCAACGGCGACGGCATCCTCGACAACACCGAGGCCACCGTCCACTACGGAGACATCAACATCTCGCTGACCCTCTCCGGAGGCACTGACGCGGGCAGCGGTCTCGCCGTGGACCGGATGCCGGTGGCCGACGCGCAGGGCAAGGTCTCGTACAAGCGGACCATCACCGTCGGGCAGGACGTGGTGGACCACATCAAGGACCTGCACATCGTGCAGCACGGCATCGACCCCAACGACAACGGCAAGTACGACTTCGAGGGCGCCGGCAAGAGCGAGCTCGACCCGAAGCTTCCCCAGGAGGCCACCGCGCCGACCAACTGCGGCGTGGTCAAGGGCGCGGCGGTCGGGTCCGTCCCCGTGGGCGGGGTCGAGACCGGCAGCGGCGCCACCGCCACCGCCGCCGAGGGCGTGTCCACCAGTGGCGTGATCGGTACGGCGGGGGCGGCGGCATTGACGGCCGCGGGGCTGCTGGTTCTGGCCCGCCGCGGGAGGACGGCGGCCATTCCCGCGGGGGCGAAGGCAGCCCCTACGGTGGTCGCGAAGCCCGGGGACGCCGCGTGAGCCGGGCGGTCCCACGGCTGTGGGCCCGCGTCCGGCACGCCTCCGCCGCCGCGGTCGCGGCCGTCGCGGCGGCGCTGGTGCTCGGCGCCTGCGCGGGTCAGGACGGCACGGCCGCCTCGCCTGCCGCCCCTCGCCAGAGCGCGGCACGAGAAAGCGCGGCGGGGCCCGGCCAGGCCGCCGAGACCCTTGACCGCTCCGTCCCCCAGCGCGTGGCCATCCCCTCCCTGGGCGTCACGAGCGAGCTGGAGGCGCTGGGGCAGAACGGGGAAGGAGCGATGACCACGCCGAAGAACCCGGACCTGGCGGGCTGGTACGAACCCGGCCCCACCCCCGGCTCCCGGGGCCCGGCCGTGATCGCCGGACACGTGACCTGGAACGGCGCGGACGCGGTCTTCAAGGGGCTGAAGACGATGAAGGCCGGAGACACCATCGAGGTCACGCGCGAGGACGGCAGGACGGCCACCTTCACCGTGGACCGTGTCGAGGAGTATCCGAAGAAGAAGTTCCCCACCCTGGAGGTCTACAAGAACATCGACCACGCGGGGCTGCGCCTGATCACCTGCGGCGGCGAGTTCGACGCCGACCGGCACTACTACCCCAACAACGTCACGGTCTTCGCGAGCATGACGGGCGTGGCGTAGGCGGCCAGCGCGATCCGCTCGGCGACCGGGTTCATGTCCTTGCCCTTGGCGTCGGTCGCGGTGACCGAGTAGACGAGGGTCCGTGAACCCTTCTCGGTGGCGGCGATCATGTTGCTGTAGCCGTAGCGGGAGCCGGTCTTGAGCCAGACCACGTGGTCCTCGTCGAGCTCCATCCGCTGGAGCCCCGCGCCGAAGATCGCCTTGGGGACACCCGGTGCCAGCTCGGGCAGGGTGAACATCTCCGTCAACTGGGCCCGTGGCACGACCTCCCCGCCGAACAGCGCCTGCGTGAAGACCTCCAGGTCGGCCGTGGAGGAGATCATGTCGCCCGCCGCGAAGCGGTCGTACTGGTTCCACTCGGTGACGTCGACCAGCCCGGTGCTGCCGTCCGGCTGCTTCACGCTCTGGTAGCCGCGGTTGTGCGGACCGCGGATGCGCAGTTCGGTGCCGGGGAAGTAGGTGTCGCGCATGCGGAGGGGCTTGAAGATCCGCTGCGCGGCCTGATGGGCGTACGAGTCCTTGGTGACCCGCTCGATCAGCATGCCGAGCACGGTGTAGCCGATGTTGCGGTAGTGCTGCTCGTCGCCGGGGTCGTGCTCGGGCCCCTTGGCGATGGCCGAGGCGACGACCTGGCGGTAGTCCAACGTGTCGTAGCGGTGCGCGAGTTCGTCGTCGAAGCCGTCGCCCGACTGCAGGCCGCTCGTGTAGTTGAGGAGGCTGCGCACGGGGATGGGCTCGAACTTCCCCTTGGGGAAGAGGTCCGGCATGTAGTGCTGCACCGGCTCGTCGAGGTCCAGTTCACCCTCGGCGGCCAGTTGCAGCGCCACCGCCGCTGTCACGATCTTGGTCGTCGACCCGGCGCGGAATCTCCCGTGCGGGTCGGCCTTCCGCCCCGTCACCAGGTCGTGTACGCCGGAACTGCCGCGCCAGGTCCCCGCCGTGCCGCCGACGCGGACGAGGGCGGAGGTCGCGTCGGCGTCCGGGAGCCCCTCGATCGCCTTGCGCAGGGCCTTGCCGTTGGGCGCGGAGTCCTGGGTGGAACCCTGGGCGGGAGCCGTCGTGGCCGGGGCGTGGGTGCGGGCCTGCGCGAGGGCGGGGGCGGTCGCCGCGCCGGTGAGGCCGATGACCAGGGCGGCGGCGATGGCGGTACGGGTGCGGAAGGGCACGGCGTGACTCCAGGGTGGGCTGCGGTGTGGTGCTTCCCATCCTGGTGACCGGCGGTGCGGGGTGGATCCTCACTGGGGAGGGCGGGGGAGCAGTGCTCCCTGAGGGGACAACACCCATACGTCTCAGGGGTGTTGGCGGTGTGCCCCCTAGGGGGCGTCGGCCCATGCCCTCCCGTCCCGGACGACGTCACCTCGCCATGAGCAGGATGACGAGGACGATGCCGACCAGAAGAGCGATGGTCAGCATGCGGCCGACGGGGTGCCGCGGATTGAGACGGTGGCCGCGGTAACCCCGCTCGTCGCGCTCGTACACGAAGAGCGGCTCTTCCCGGTTGTGGTCGTCACTGTTCCCCATGGACCACAAGCTAGTTGAGGGAGCGCGCGGCTACGAGAGTGCGCCGTCGGACTGCGTGCGCAGCGCGTGCAGCGTGTCGACGCGGTTGGTCGTGATCGAATCGACGCCGATGTCGAGGAGGCCGCGCATCGAGCGCTTCGTGTCCGGGGTCCAGGCCGAGACGAGCAGCCCCTGGCGCTGCACCTGGACGACCAGGTCGCGCCGGAGCAGCGAGAAGCGGTAGTTGAGCCAGCGGGGCTTGATCGCGTCGAGCACGGCACGGCGCGGCGGGGCCAGGGTCGTCCAGGTCAGGGCGATCTCGGCGGCGGGATCCACCGCGCGCACCGCCAGCATCGTCCGGGCGCCCGCGCAGTAGTACGCACGCTCCGCGGCGCCGCAGTCGGCGATGGTGCCGACGACCGCGCGCACGGAGCGAGGTGTCGCGTCCGGAAGATCCACCATGAGCCGGTGGCCTTCGGTCGCCGCGATCGCTTCCTCCAGCGTGGGTACGCCGTCCTCGGTGAGGCCGCGCACCTCGTCCGCGGAGAGCGCGGACAGCGGGCGGTCGAGGTCCCACAGACGCTTCAGGGTCGCGTCGTGCAGCAGGACGGGGACTCCGTCACGGCTGAGGCGGACGTCGATCTCCACCGCGTCCGCCCCCCGGTCCAGCGCCGAGCGCAGGGAGGGGAGGGTGTTCTCGCGGACGCGGTAGGGATCGCCTCGGTGGGCCACGGCTGTCACGGTGCGCATGGGCCCATTGTGGTGCCGACCTAGGGGGCGAGCCACGTCTGTGTGTACGTGTCGATCTCCGCCGTGAGCTTCGCCTTGCCCGCCGGGTCGAGGAACGACGCGTCGACGGCGTTCTTCGCCAGGGCGGCGATGCCGCGCTCGTCGAGGTCGAGGAGGCGGGCGGCGACCGCGTACTCGTTGTTGAGGTCGGTGCCGAACATGGGCGGGTCGTCGGAGTTGACGGTGACCTGGACCCCCGCGGCGACGAACTGCTTGATGGGGTGCTCGTCGAGGGTGGCGACGGCGCGGGTCGCGATGTTCGACGTCGGGCAGACCTCGAGCGGGATGCGGTGCTCGGCGAGGTGCGCGAGGAGCTCGGGGTCCTGGGCGGCGCTGGTGCCGTGGCCGATGCGCTCGGCGCGCAGGTCGGTCAGGGCGTCCCAGATGGTGCCGGGCCCGGTGGTCTCGCCCGCGTGCGGGACGGAGTGCAGGCCGGCCGCGAGCGCGCGGTCGAAGTACGGCTTGAACTGCGGACGCGGCACGCCGACCTCGGGCCCGCCGAGCCCGAAGGAGACCAGGCCCTCGGGGCGCAGCTTGTCGGTGGTCGCGAGCCGGACCGTCTCCTCGGCGGCTTCGAGCCCCGCCTCGCCCGGGATGTCGAAGCACCAGCGCAGAACGACACCGAGCTCGTCCTCGGCCGCCTTGCGGGCGTCCTCTATGGCGTCCATGAAGGCGCGGTCGTCGATGCCGCGGCGCACGGAACTGTAGGGGGTGACGGTCAGCTCGGCGTAGCGGATGTTCTGCCGGGCCATGTCGCGGGCGACTTCGTACGTGAGCAGGCGTACGTCGTCCGCGGTGCGGACCAGGTCCACGACCGAGAGGTACACCTGGACGAAGTGGGCGAAGTCCGTGAACGTGAAGAAGTCGGCAAGGGCCTCCACGTCCGTGGGCACCTTGGAGTCGGGGTGGCGGGCGGAGAGGGCCGAGACGATGCGGGGGGACGCCGAGCCGACGTGGTGCACGTGCAGTTCTGCCTTGGGCAGTCCGGCGATGAAGGCATGCGGGTCGCGTGGCTCACTGGTGTTGCGCGGATCGGTCACGGTTTCCTCCCCAGGAACGGAATTGATCGGCTGATCGGTGGGTCGGGGATCATCGTAAGTGGCGTGCCTCGGGTGCGTGCCTTCGGTCGGGGGCGCTGGCCGTAGCATGACGGAACGTACGAAAGAGGTGACGCGGGATGTCCGAGGGATCGGAGGCGCCGGGCGGGTCCGAGGCCGAGGGGCGGGACCCCTGGGCTCCGCCGCGGGACGAGGGGCCGCGGGTGCCGCTGGAGAAGCGGGATCCTTGGGCGGCGCCGGGCGCCGGGCCTTACGCGCCACCTCCGGCCCAGCCCCAGCCTGCGTCCCCGTATCAGCCTCCGTCCCCGCACCAGCCTCAGGGCGAGGAGCCGGTGCCGCCGCCTCCGGTCGGGCCCGAGGGGCCTGGGCAGGTGCCCTACGGGTACCCCGGGTTTCCGGGAGGCCACCCGGGCGCCGGTGGGCACGGGCCGCAGGGCGGACCGCAGGGCTACCCCGGTTATCCCGGCTACCCGGGCTACCAGGGGCAGGGCCCGCCCGCGTACGGCTGGCCCGCGATGCCGATGGCGCCCGCCAACGGGATGGGCGTGACCGCCCTCGTCCTCGGGATCATCGCGGCCGCCGGCTTCTGCCTGTGGCCCCTGGCGATCGTGCTCGGCATCCTCGCGATCATCTTCGGGTCGATCGGACGCGGCAGGGCGAAGCGCGGCGAGGCGACGAATTCCGGGCAGGCGCTGGCCGGGATCATCTGCGGCGCCGCGGGCATCGTCCTGGGCGTGGCCCTGCTGGTGGTCCTGATCGTGGTCCCGGACGACGTGTTCGAGGAGGAGGGGGCCGCGGACGACGGCAGCAGCTACTCGACCACCGTGGCCGTTGACTCCTGACCGGAGAGCCGCCGCAGCCGCTCCCGTGCCTCCATCAGCGCGAAGCCCAGCAGATTCGGCCCCCGCCACTTCTGTGGGTCCTGGGCCCGCTCGTCGTCGGCCGCCAGGCCTATGCCCCAGACGCGGTCCATCGGGCTCGCCTCGACGAGCACCCGCGACCCCGTGCCGACCAGGAACGAGCGCAGGGACTGGGTCGACGCGAACTTGTGGACGCTGCCCTCGACCACGATGGCGAACCGCTCCCGCTCCCATATCGCCCCGTCGAAGCCCCGCACCAGGCGTCCCGCCTTCTTCGCCTCCGCGGGCGTACGCGCGGTGAGGGCGGCGGTCTCGGCCTCCGGGTCGGCGAAGAGGCGGGCCTTGGCGGCCATCATCCAGTGCTCCGCCGTCCCGTACTCCACACCGTCCACGGTGAACGGCGACAGCCACCACTGGCTCAGGCAGCTGGAACCGAGCGTCCCGTCCCGCCGCGGCCGGTGGCCCCAGAAGTGCAGATACTCCACCTGCTCGCCCGAGCGCACCGCCGTGACCAGCGCATCCACCGAGTCGATCTTCGTCATGCACGCGAGTCTGGCACGCACCACTGACATTCCGTCCTGGGTTTTCCAGGAAGACTCGACACCTGGTCGACAGATTCCGTCGCGTAACCAAAAGGCAACAACGGAATCACTTGTTGGAGTACCACTGCTCTGTCAGGATCGGCACTCAAATCGATCTGGAGCTACGCCGACCCCCTGGGACGGGGACGACGGCGGAGGAGAGCGTCATGCACAACTTCCAGGCGCAGGACCACTTCGCGGACGGCGCGCAGTACATCGCGGGACGGCTGACCAAGGGCACATCGGGGCGCTCCCACGCCGTCGTCGACCCGGCCACCGGCGCCGAGGTCCACCGCTACGAACTCGCGGGCGAGAAGGACGTCGACGCCGCCGTGGCCGCCGCCGCGCACGCCTTCCCCGAGTGGGCGGGCGCGACCCCGGGCGAGCGCTCCGACGCCATGCACCGCTTCGCCGGCGTACTGGCCGAGCGCGCCGAGGAGTTCGCGCAGGCCGAGTCGCTCCAGTGCGGCAAGCCCATCAAGCTCAGCCGGGAGTTCGACGTCCCCGGCACCGTCGACAACGCCGCCTTCTTCGCGGGCGCCGCCCGGCACCTCCAGGGCCAGTCGGCCGGTGAGTACTCCGGCGACCACACCTCGTACGTACGGCGTGAGCCCATCGGTGTCGTCGGCTCCATCGCCCCCTGGAACTACCCCCTCCAGATGGCCGCCTGGAAGGTGCTCCCCGCCATCGCCGCGGGCAACACCATCGTCCTCAAGCCCGCCGAGCTCACCCCCTTCACCTCGCTGCTCTTCGCGCAGGCGGCCACCGAGGCGGGCATCCCGGACGGCGTCGTCAACATCGTCAGCGGGGCCGGGCGTGACGCGGGGGAGCGGCTCGTGGGCCACCCCGACGTCGCCATGACGTCCTTCACCGGGTCCACCGGCGTCGGCAAGCGCGTCGCCGAGATCGCCACCGCCACCGTGAAGCGGCTGCACCTGGAGCTCGGCGGCAAGGCGCCGTTCGTCGTCTTCGACGACGCCGACCTGGACGCCGCCGTGCACGGCGCGGTCGCGGGCGCACTCATCAACACCGGGCAGGACTGCACGGCCGCCACGCGCGCGTACGTCCAACGTCCGCTGTACAAGGCCTTCGTGGACGGCGTCGCCGCGCTCATGGAGACCGTCCGCCTCGGTGATCCCTTCGCGGACGACACCGACCTGGGCCCGCTCATCTCGCACGTCCACCGCGACCGCGTCGCCGGTTTCGTCGACCGGGCACGCTCCTACGCGCGCGTGGTCACCGGCGGAGAGGCCCTAGACCACCCCGGCGCCTTCTACAAGCCCACCCTCATCGCCGACGCCGCGCAGGACAGCGAGATCGTGCAGTCCGAGGTCTTCGGCCCCGTCCTCGTCGTGCTGCCCTTCGACTCCGACGACGAGGGCATCAGGCTCGCGAACGACACTCCGTACGGGCTTGCCGCCTCCGCCTGGAGCCGCGACGTGTTCCGCGCCAACCGTGCGACGCGCGAGATCAAGGCGGGCTGCGTGTGGGTCAACGACCACATCCCGATCCTCAGCGACATGCCGCACGGCGGATACAAGGCATCCGGCTACGGAAAGGACATGTCCGCCTACTCCTTCGAGGAGTACACCCAGATCAAGCACGTCATGTTCGACAACACCGCGGTCGTCCGCAAGGACTGGCACCGCACGATCTTCGGGGACCGATAGCCGACAGCTGGAAGGCCGTCCGACCAGCGGCCGCCCATCCTCCCGAAAGGGCAACCAAGCGCATGGAGCAGTACGAGCCCGACCGCCTCTCCCCGGCCCAACTGGCCGCCATGCACCGCAGCTTCAGGAACGGCAGGGCCGCCCTCACCCGCCGCTCCCTGCTGCGCGCCTCCGCGAGCGGCGCGTTCGCCGTCGGCGGTCTCGGCGCCCTCAGCGCCTGCGGGATCCCGGCAGCGAGCAAGAGCCAGGGCGAGGTCTCCTCCGACGACCACTCGGCCGACGAGAAGCAGATCAACTTCTCCAACTGGACCGAGTACATGGACGTCGACGACGACGAGCGCCGCCCCACCCTGGACGCGTTCACCGAACGCACCGGGATCAAGGTCAAGTACACCGAGGACATCAACGACAACGTCGAGTTCTTCGGGAAGATCAAGCCGCAGCTCGCGGCGGGCCAGGAGACCGGGCGCGACCTCATCTGCGTCACGGACTGGCTCGCGTCCCGGCTCATCCGCTTCGGCTGGGTGCAGAAACTCGACCCGGCCAACCTGCCGCACGCGTACACCAATCTGGCCACCCAGTTCCGCAACCCGGACTGGGACCCGGGGCGCGCCTACTCGTATCCCTGGACCGGCATCTCCACCGTCATCGCGTACAACAAGAAGGCGACCGACGGCGAAGAGATCACCTCCGTCTCGCAGCTCCTGGACAACCCCAAGCTCAAGGGGCGCGTCGGCTTCCTCTCCGAGATGCGCGACAGCGTCGGCATGACGCTCATCGACATGGGCAAGGACCCCTCGAAGTTCACCGACGACGACTTCGACGCGGCCATCGCCCGCCTGCAGAAGGCCGTCGACAAGAAGCAGATCCGCCGCTTCACGGGCAACGACTACACGTCGGACCTCGACAAGGGCGACCTCGCCGCCTGCCTCGGCTGGGCCGGCGACATCGTCCAGCTCCAGGCCGACAACCCCGACATCGCCTTCCACGTCCCGGACCAGGGCTACATCACGTCCACGGACAACCTGCTCGTCCCGAACAAGGCACGCCACAAGCGCAACGCCGAGCGGCTCATCGACTACTACTACGAGCCGAAGCCCGCCGCGCGTCTGGCCGCGTACATCAACTACGTCTGTCCCGTGGACGGTGTGCGCCCCGAGCTCGCGAAGCTCGACAAGAAGGCCGCGGCGAACCCGCTGATCCTCCCGGACAAGGAGATGGCGGCGAAGTCCCACGGGTTCCGCTCCCTGACGCCGAAGGAAGAGACGGCGTACGAGGAGAAGTTCGCCAAGCTGACCGGTTCCTGATCCCTGATCCCTCACCCTCTCCTGTCGACTCCCTCGGCCCCTCGACCCCCTGGACGCACCATGACGACTGCTACAGAACACGGCGGCGACGTCCGCCTCACCGGGATCAGCAAGACGTACGGCTCCTTCAAGGCCGTCCGACCGCTCGACCTCACCGTGCCGCAGGGCTCCTTCTTCGCGCTGCTCGGCGCGTCCGGCTGTGGCAAGACCACCACGCTCCGCATGATCGCGGGTCTTGAGGAGCCGAGCTCGGGCACCGTGCACCTGGGCGAGCAGGACGTCACGGCGCTGCCGCCGTACAAGCGGCCCGTCAACACGGTCTTCCAGTCGTACGCCCTCTTCCCGCACCTCGACATCTTCGAGAACGTCGCCTTCGGTCTGCGCCGCCGCGGCATCAAGTCGGTCAAGGGCAAGGTCGGCGACATGCTCGACCTCGTCCAGCTCGGCGAGCAGGCCCGCAAGAAGCCCCACCAGCTCTCCGGCGGCCAGCAGCAGCGCGTCGCCGTCGCCCGCGCCCTGATCAACCACCCCAAGGTGCTGCTCCTGGACGAGCCGCTCGGCGCCCTCGACCTCAAGCTGCGCCGCCAGATGCAGCTCGAACTCAAGCGCATCCAGACCGAGGTGGGCATCACGTTCATCCACGTCACGCACGACCAGGAGGAGGCCATGACGATGGCCGACCAGGTCGCGGTGATGAACGCGGGCCAGGTCGAACAGCTCGGCGCTCCCGCCGACCTCTACGAGAACCCGCGCACGACATTCGTCGCCAACTTCCTGGGCACCTCGAACTTCATAGAGGCCGAGATCGCGGGCCGCAGCGGCGACGACCTCACCCTCAAGGCAGGTGACGGCAAGCTCACGCTGCCCGCCGCGCGATGTACGGCGCCCACCACCACCGGCGGCAAGGTCATCCTCGGCGTACGCCCCGAGAAGATCTCCCTCACGCACGCCGACGAGGCGGGGCAGATCCCCGCGGGGCGCAACCGCATCACCGGCCGCATCGCCGACAGCAGCTTCATCGGCGTATCGACGCAGTACGTCATCGACAGCCCGCTCTGCGACGCGTTCGAGGTCTACGCCCAGAACATCGAGCGCGACACCCGCCTGGTCCCCGGCGTCGAGGTCGTCCTGCACTGGAACCCCGCCCACACCTTCGGCCTGGACGCCGCCCAGGACATCGACGCGGGCGTGGAAAAGGTCGAGGAGGACGCCTCCGCATGACGACCACCCTCACCAAGGCGGCCCCGGCGCAGGAGCCGGACGAGCCGCCGCGCAAGATCCGCAAGCGCGGGCGTCTCGTCCCCTACTGGCTGCTGCTCCCCGGCATCCTGTGGCTCGTCGTCTTCTTCGCGCTGCCGCTGGTCTACCAGGCCTCCACGTCCGTCCAGACGGGCTCCCTGGAAGACGGCTTCAAGGTCACCTGGCACTTCGCCACCTACTGGGACGCGCTGACCGACTACTGGCCGCAGTTCCTGCGCTCGGTGATGTACGCCGGCGCCGCCACGGTCCTGTGCCTGCTGCTCGGCTATCCGCTCGCGTATCTCATCGCGTTCCGTGCGGGCCGCTGGCGCAACCTCATCCTCGTCCTGGTCATCGCGCCGTTCTTCACCAGCTTCCTCATCCGTACGCTGGCGTGGAAGACGATCCTCGCGGACGGCGGCCCCGTCGTGGGCGCCCTCAACACGCTGCACGTCCTGGACGTCACCAGCTGGATCGGCGTCACGGACGGCGACCGGGTCCTGGCCACACCGCTCGCGGTGATCTGCGGACTCACGTACAACTTCCTGCCGTTCATGATCCTGCCGCTCTACACCTCCCTCGAACGCATCGACGGCAGGCTGCACGAAGCGGCCGGCGACCTCTACGCGAAGCCGTCCACGACCTTCCGCAAGGTGACCTTCCCGCTCTCCATGCCGGGTGTCGTCTCCGGGACGCTGCTCACCTTCATCCCGGCGGCGGGCGACTACGTCAACGCGGATCTGCTCGGCTCCACCGACACCCGCATGGTCGGCAACGTCATCCAGACGCAATTCCTGCGCATTCTGGATTACCCGACGGCCGCGGCTCTCTCCTTCATTCTGATGGCGGCGATCCTCGTCATGGTCACCTTCTACATCCGCAAGTCCGGGACAGAGGATCTCGTCTGATGGCTGCCTTCTTCCGCTGGATCCGCGGCAAATTCGTCGTCATCGCGGGTCTTCTCACGCTCGCGTATCTGCTGCTGCCCAACGTCGTCGTGACGGTGTTCTCCTTCAACAAGCCGAAGGGGCGCTTCAATTACGCCTGGCAGGACTTCTCGCTCGACGCCTGGAAGGACCCCTGCGGCGTCGCCGACATGTGCGGCTCGCTCAGCTTGAGCCTGCAGATCGCGGCCTGGGCGACGATCGGCGCGACCGTACTCGGCACGATGATCGCCTTCGCGCTCGTCCGTTACCGCTTCCGGGCGCGCGGCGCGGTCAGCTCGCTGATCTTCCTGCCGATGGCGATGCCCGAGGTCGTCATGGCCGCCTCGCTGCTCACGCTCTTCCTCAACATGGGCGCGCAGCTCGGCTTCTGGACGATTCTCATCGCCCACATCATGTTCTGCCTCAGCTTCGTGGTGACGGCCGTCAAGGCGCGCGTGATGTCCATGGACCCGCGTCTGGAACAGGCCGCGCAGGACCTCTACGCGGGCCCGGTGCAGACCTTCGTCCGGGTCACGCTGCCGATCGCCGCGCCGGGCATCGCGGCGGGCGCGCTGCTCGCCTTCGCGCTCTCCTTCGACGATTTCATCATCACGAACTTCAACGCGGGCTCGACCGTGACGTTCCCCATGTTCGTCTGGGGATCGGCGCAGCGCGGTACGCCCGTTCAGATCAATGTCATCGGCACGGCGATGTTCCTCGTCGCCGTTCTCCTGGTGCTCGGCGGGATGATCGTCGGAAAGCGCCGCAACAAGCAATCCCGGTAACCCGGGAATCCGGTAACCCGGCAAGAATTCTGAAGGAGTGGAAATCATGGCCCCAAGCGCCATGACCCGTTGGACCAAGTCCCTCTCCGGTGCCAAGCCGGTCTCGTACTGGCTCGACGACCCCGGCAAGCCGCCCGCCGAACCGGCCCTGACCGGCGACGAGCAGTGCGACCTGCTCGTCGTCGGCGGCGGCTACAGCGGACTGTGGACCGCGCTGATCGCCAAGGAACGCAACCCGGACCGCGACGTGGTCCTGGTCGAGGGCCGCGAGGCGGGCTGGGCCGCCTCAGGGCGCAACGGCGGCTTCTGCGCCGCCTCCCTCACCCATGGCATCTCCAACGGCCTGTCCCGCTGGCCCGGCGAGATCGCCAAGCTGGAGGAGCTCGGCGCCCGCAACCTCGACGAGATCGAGGCGGCCGTCAAGCGCTACTCCATCGACTGTGACTTCGAGCGCACCGGCGAGATCGACGTGGCAACGCAGCCGCACCAGCTCACCGAACTGCGCGAGATGTACGACGAGATGGCGGAGCACGGCCTCGTGGGCGGCTCCGAGCTGCTCGACGCGGACGCCCTGCGCGAGCACGTCGACTCGCCGACCTTCCTCGGCGGCCTCTGGGACCGCGAAGGCGTCGCCATGCTCCACCCGGCGAAGCTGGCCTGGGGACTCAAGCGGGCCTGCCTGGAGAAGGGCGTACGCGTCTACGAGCACACGCCCGCGCTCGAACTCGTCGCGTCGGGACCCGGGATGGCCGTGCGCACTCCGTACGGCCGGATCCGCGCCCGGCAGGTCGCGCTCGCCACGAACATCTTTCCTTCGCTGGTCAAGCGCGTGCGCGCGTACACCGTGCCGGTCTACGACTACGCGCTGATGACGGAGCCGCTGACCGAGGAGCAACTGGCGGCCATCGGCTGGAAGAACCGCCAGGGCCTGGGCGACAGCGCCAACCAGTTCCACTACTTCCGGCTCTCCGCCGACAACCGCATCCTCTGGGGCGGTTACGACGCGATCTACCCCTTCGGGGGCAAGCTGCGCGCCGAGCACGACGACCGCCCCGAGACGTACGCGAAGCTGGCGGGCCACTTCTTCACCTGCTTCCCGCAGCTGGAGGGGGTCCGGTTCACGCACGCGTGGGGCGGCGCGATCGACACGTGCTCGCGCTTCTCGGCGTTCTTCGGCACGGCTCACGCGGGGCGCGTCGCGTACGCGGCGGGCTACACCGGGCTCGGTGTCGGGGCCACCCGCTTCGGCGCCGACGTCATGCTGGACCTGCTCTCCGGCGAGCGCACGGAGCGTACGTCGCTGGAGATGGTGCGCACGAAGCCGCTGCCGTTCCCGCCCGAGCCGTTCGCATGGACGGGCGTGGCCCTGACCAAGTGGTCGCTGGCGCGCGCGGACGAGAACGGCGGCAGGCGCAATCTGTGGCTGAAGACGATGGACAAGCTGGGCCTGGGCTTCGACAGCTGACCGGTTCTGCGGGTTCTGCCGTCCCCGAGTCCGACCGCGTCTATCGACGGTTCGTCAACAAGTTCGCGGAACCCGCGTAATGCTCCGGCCCGAGCCCCCTCTCTCCTGTGACAAGCACAGCTGTTGCCCAGGAGAGAGGGAGGTCCTGCCATGACTGGCTCGGACTCGGGAGCGAAGTCGGCGGTCGAATGGCTGGTATCGGTGGCGCCGGATCCGGAGGCCTGCCGCTGGGAGTGGGAGCGCAATCCCCTGGGGGTCGCACTCCTTCCCGCGGGCAAGCTCTGGGACGTACTCATCCTTCCCGGCGAGCTCGGCTACCCCACGCTGGACGTGCTGACCCGCTGCATCGACCGCCCCGGCCCGGTACTCGCCGACTTCGGCGACTCCCGCATGGGGTTCTTCGTGCCGGCGGGCACGGTGGCCCGCTGGCTCGGCACGGGCGTACGCGGCGCGGGGCGCGGCACCTGGATCGTGGTCCCGTACCCCGGGCGTTCCACGGGCGGCGTCCGCTGGCTCGTCCCGCCCGACGGCTCGGGCACGCTGACGGATCCGGCGCTGCTCGAACTCGCGATGCACGAGGCGGCGGCGCAGCTGGCTCCGCAGGGCGGGGAGCAGACGGAGGAGTAGCTCTCGACGGAGCGGCTCTTGCCCCAGCGATTCGTGACGCAGGAGTTCTTGACGGGACCTTGACAACACGATTGGTCTGGACCAAATTAAGCGGCCCACCCTCCCATCCCCCCATGCCCGGAGGTAGTTGTGGACCGTTCATCGCCGCGTCCCCTCGCGCGCCGCATCAGACGTCTCACCGTGGCAGCGGCCACGGCCTGCGCGCTCGCCGCGTCGGGCCTGCTGGCGGCCGAGGCATCGGCAGGCGCTCCCACGAGCCCCGCACCGAAAGCCGCAGCCGCCACCGCAGCCGACCACGCCTTGGTCGGCTATCTGCACACGAGCTTCGCCAACGGGTCCGGCTACACCCGGCTCGCGGACGTCCCCGAGAGCTGGGACATCATCGACCTCGCGTTCGGCGAGCCGACCTCCGCCACGTCCGGCGACATCCGCTTCGACCTCTGTCCGCGGACCGAGTGCCCCGGCGTCGAGTCCAAGGACGAGTTCAAGGCCGCGGTCAAGGCCAAGCAGGCGGCGGGCAAGAAGGTGCTGATCTCCATCGGCGGCCAGAACGGCCAGGTCCAGCTGATCACCGCCCAGGCCCGCGACACGTTCGTCTCCTCGGTCTCCGCGATCATCGACGAGTACGGACTCGACGGCCTGGACATCGACTTCGAGGGCCACTCCCTCTCGCTGAACGCCGACGACACGGACTTCAAGAACCCCAGGACCCCGTCGATCGTGAACCTCATCGCGGCCGTCAAGACCCTGAAGTCCAAGTACGGCAGCGGCTTCACGCTCACGATGGCCCCGGAGACCTTCTTCGTGCAGCTCGGCTACCAGTTCTACGGAACAGGAAAATGGGGCGGCCAGGACCCCCGCGCCGGCGCCTACCTCCCGGTCATCCACGCCCTGCGCGACGACCTCACGCTCCTGCACGTCCAGGACTACAACTCGGGCCCGATCATGGGCCTGGACAACCAGTACCACTCGATGGGCGGCGCGGACTTCCACATAGCGATGACCGACATGCTGCTCACCGGCTTCCCGGTGGCGGGCGACACGAACAACGTGTTCCCCGCGCTGCCCCCGGAGAAGGTGGCCATCGGCATGCCCGCGTCGACGAACGCGGGCAACGGCCACGTCCCCACGACGGAGGTCAACAAGTCCCTGGACTGCCTGACGAAGGCCACGAACTGCGGCACGTACAAGACCCACGGCACCTGGCCCGCCCTGCGCGGCCTGATGACCTGGTCGATCAACTGGGACCGCCACAACAACGGGGAGTTCTCGAAGAACTTCGACGGCTACTTCGGCTGATCCGCGCCGGCGCCGGTGTCCGCATCGGTGGCGCGGCGGCCGTACCGCGCCACCACGAGCACCATCCCTTGCAGCACCATCCCGAACAAGCACCAACTGGCCACCACGTCCAGCGGCCAGTGATACCCCCGGCGCACAAGGCCGAGGCCGACCCCGAAGTTCAACAGGGCGCAGGCGATGACCAGTTCGCGTCGGGCGTACGTGCCGCGCAGGTAGGGGAGCAGGAGCAGCGCCGCTCCGCCGTAGGAGACCATGGCGGTGGCGGTGTGGCCCGAGGGGTAGTAGCCGGTGCCGTCCATGCCGGGTGGGCCCGTGCGGGCGATGAGTTCCTTGAGGGGGATCACGAGTACGGGGACCGCCACCATGGCCACGGCGGCGACCGCCGGGGGCAGCCACCAGCGGAACGCGCCCGAGCGGTGGCCGCGCCAGCCCGCGTAGGCGATGGCGGCGGCGAGGACCGGGGCGGCGATGGCGACCCCGCCCAGATCGGCGAGGAATTCCGCGGCGCCGTCCGGGAGGCGGCTGCCGGTGATCCAGGGGCCGAGCCGCTCGTCCGCGTGGCGGAGGGGGCCGTCGGCGATCACTTGCCAGGTGATGAGCGCGAAGAGCAGTGCGCAGAGGCTGAGGAGAGAAAGCGTCGGGAAAGTCGGGAAAATGGTCGGCCGCCCCGGAACAGGGGGGGTAGTTCCGAGGCGGCCGTCCTGACCGGTGTTCCGCACGCCCCGGGGGGTTTGGGGCGGGCGGTCGTCCGATCGGTGAGGAGTTCCGGAGCCAGAGACTCCGGGTGTGTGCGCGAGGGCACGACCAAGACGGGGCTGGGGAGGCTCCGTCCCGGTGTCGCCCACAGTCCCCTGTGGGCGGGGTGTTTCTCTCATCTGCAGAAACCGTACGTCAGGTGGTGGCGGGCCGACAGGCGGAACGGCAACCCGTCATGGGGCCCGCACACCTTCTTCACACGCCCTGACGGTCACCCCAGGTCACGGCTGCCGCACCGCGCGAGGTACCCACACGTCAGGGCATGTGCGGATACATGCGGAGCCGGGATCTTCCCCCTTTGGGGTGATCCCGGCTCCGTCGGGTGCTGGCCCTCGTACCCGATCAGACGCGCGCGAACGCCGCCTCGATGATGTCCAGGCCCTCGTTCAGGAGGTCGTCGCCGATGACCAGCGGCGGCAGGAAGCGCAGGACGTTGCCGTACGTGCCACAGGTGAGGACGAGCAGGCCCTCCGCGTGGCAGGCCTTGGCGAGCGCGGCCGTCGCCTCGGCGTTCGGCTCCTTCGTGGCGCGGTCCTTGACCAGCTCGATGGCGATCATCGCGCCACGGCCGCGGACGTCGCCGACGATGTCGTACTTCTCCGCGATGGCGTTCAGGCGGGCCTTCATCGTCGCCTCGATGGCCTTCGCCTTGCCGTTGAGGTCGAGCTCCTTCATCGTCTCGATGGCGCCGAGCGCACCGGCGCAGGCCACCGGGTTGCCGCCGTAGGTGCCGCCGAGGCCGCCGGAGTGGGCGGCGTCCATGATCTCGGCGCGGCCCGTGACGGCGGCGAGCGGCAGGCCGCCCGCGATGCCCTTGGCGGTCGTGATCAGGTCCGGGACGATGCCCTCGTCCTCGCAGGCGAACCACTGGCCGGTGCGGCAGAAGCCGGACTGGATCTCGTCCGCGACGAAGACGATGCCGTTGTCGTTGGCGTACTTCACGATCTCCGGCAGGAAGCCCTTGGCGGGCTCGATGAAGCCGCCCTCGCCGAGCACCGGCTCGATGATGATCGCGGCCACGTTCTCGGCGCCGACCTGCTTGCCGATCTGGTCGATGACCTGCTTGGCGGCCTCGGGGCCGGCGTTCTCCTCGCCCGTCGGCCAGCGGTAGCCGTAGGCCACCGGCACGCGGTAGACCTCGGGCGCGAACGGCCCGAAGCCGTTCTTGTACGGCATGTTCTTGCTGGTCAGCGCCATCGTGAGGTTCGTACGGCCGTGGTAGCCGTGGTCGAAGACGACGACGGCCTGGCGCTTGGTGTGCGCACGGGCGATCTTGACGGCGTTCTCGACGGCCTCGGCGCCGGAGTTGAAGAGCGCGGACTTCTTCGCGTGGTCACCCGGCGTCAGCTCCGCGAGCTGCTCGGCGACGGCGACGTACCCCTCGTACGGCGTGACCATGAAACAGGTGTGGGTGAAGTCGGCGAGCTGCGCGGTCGCACGGCGTACGACGGCCTCGGCGCTGGCACCGACCGACGTCACGGCGATGCCGGAGCCGAAGTCGATGAAGCGGTTGCCGTCGACGTCCTCGATGATGCCGCCCCCCGCGCGCGCCGCGAACACAGGCAGCACGGAACCCACGCCGCCGGCGACCGTGGCGGTACGGCGGGCCTGAAGCTCCTGAGACTTCGGCCCGGGGATGGCGGTGACGACGCGGCGCTCCTGCGGAAGTGCGGTCATGGGGTGCTCCTGGGGGTGGGGCGAGGCGGACGCTCGATGCTTGCTTTCGTTGCTGCTTTCTTTCGCAGGTTAGGGGCGGAGGGTGGGGGCGGGCATGCTCCACGGGGGAGTTGTCGGGCGTGGCGGTTGTCCGTGGTGGACATAGCGGTGGGTGGTGGCGGGGGTGGGCGGGGTGCGGCTTTCGTCCCTATCGGGGTCTGTGCGGGGCAGGGTGTTCCCGCAGGTCCCGGGCGCGTAATCGGTGAACTCCCCCTGGAGGGGCACTAGATTGAGCCGCGGACCACGAGAGCGGCAGGCCAGGGGGCAAGAATCATGGATTCCGACGGCACGCAGGACGCGTACGGCACTCATGCCACCCCCGTGCCGCGTCCTTCGCACGCCCCGCCGCCCGTGCCCGCGGGGCTGCCTCCGGTGCCGCGTCGGCCGCCCGGTGCGCTGTCGGCCGTCGCCGACTGGCTGTCGGCGCCGCGGCCCAAGGCGGGGCTCGGCATCTGGAGATTCCGGTATGTTCCGCCGCCCCCGGGCGGCGAGGAAGATCGGCGGATGGACCGCGCCCTGCTGGCGGGGTTGGTGATTTCCCTGCTGATCGGGCTGTTCGTCTGGTCGTTGTGGCGGCAGCAGGACATCCCCTACCAGAGGCCGCTGATCTGGCTTCTCACTCCGGCAGGCTGGTTCCATTCGGGGACCATCGATCCGATCGAGGAGAAGTGGCAGGGCGACGAAGCCCTGACGGCTATCAGCAGCGTGGTCTTCGGGCTTCTGGTCTATGGAGTCGGCCGCCTTGGGAACTGGGTCGAGGCGTTTCGGCACCTCATCAGCCGCCGGGAACAGCCCAGCCGCGCGCTCCGCGCTGCGGCTGGCGCGCTGATCGTGCTGATGTTCGTCTGGCCGGAGGCTTTCCCCTGGGTCGCCTGGGATCCGCTGCCGATTTTCACCGGCGCGATGGCGCTGATCGCGCTGTTCTCGGGCGGTTACGAGATCTTCGCGAACGAAATCATCACGTACGGGCTGTATGTGCTGATCACGGCCGGGGTGCTCTGGCCGTTCGCGAAGCTGGGGGGCTGGGTGGGTTTTCTGCGCACATGGCTCGACCGCTCGCGGCCGGCCGCGGACGGCCTGGTGCCGGCGCCTCCCCGGCTGCCTGCTCCCATGGCGGCACGGGCCCAGTGGCCCGAGCTCAGGGGAGCGGGCCGGGACAAGGCGGCGGACGTGTTGTCCGCCGCGTTGCTGAGCGGTCAGATGAACGACGTCGACTGTGTACGGGTGCGCCGGGCGTGGAGCACGGCGGGGGAGAACCCCGCCCTGCGCGACGTGTTCGACGAGACCGTGCTGCGGCAGGCCGGGGCAGCCTGGACGCACCCCTCCGGAGCGCGCGATCTTCCCTCCCGCACGGCGACCCACGACCTGCTGGTTGGGCAGGTCCGCATCGGACGGTGCGTGCCCGAGGACCGCAACCCCGCCGGCAGCCGCGGCGCGGGCATCGCCCTGGAGTCCGCCGCCCTGGGCACCTCGCTCTTGGCGGTCGGCCCCTCCGGGGCGGGCAAGACCGAGCGGCTCGTCCGCCCGGTCGTGGAATCCCTGTCCCTGCAGGCGCTCACCCGCCAGAGCGCGGTCGTCGCGGTGTGTGCGGCCGGTACACCACTGGGTGGAGACGACGGCTATGACGTCGTCGTCAAGATCGGCGACCCCGCGTCCGTGCACGACCTCGACCTCTACGCGGGCACTTCGGACCCCGACGAGGCCGCGTCCTTCCTGGCCGAGGGGCTCGTCGGGGACCTCGCCGCCGTCGACAGCCGCCGCGCGGCGACGACGCTGGCCCAGGTGCTCGGCCCCTACTGGGCGGCGTACGGCCGATTCCCCACGGTGCCCGCCCTGCGTGAACTGCTCGAAGGCGTGCCCTCGGCCATGACAGGGCTGCGCGACTCCCTCCGGTCCGACGAGCACGCCGTGATGCGGCGCGAACTCGACGCGAGGGTCCGCCAGCAGGGCAGCGCGGCCGATCCGGGACCGGCGCTCGCCGACCGGCTCGCGCTCCTCGACCGTCCCGCCTTCGCCGATTTCTTCGACTCGGGGAGCGGCAGCCCGTTCTCCCTGCGCGCGGTGATGCAACACCCCATGCGCGTGCGCATCGACCTGCCCGAACGGGGGCACGGGGAGGCTTCGCGGCTGATCACGCGTCTGCTCCTGGCCCAGTTCAACTCGGTGGTGCACACCCGCGGCGACCGCGAGCACTTCGTCTGCCTGGTCCTCGACGACGCCACCCGCACGGTGACCGACGAGACGATCCAGGGCATCCAGCGACTCCGGTCCGTGAACGCCGGGGTCGTGCTGGCCTTGCGGACCGTCAGTGACGTACCCGAGGCGCTCCAGGGGCCGTTGTACGCGACCGTGGGCTGCCGTATGGCGTTCTCCGGCGTCACCACATGGGACGGCAGACGCTTCGCGGAGGCGTGGGGCACCTCGTGGATCGAGACCCGCGAGGTCGCCCAGCACGCGGTCTTCGCCGATCAGCCGATGACGCGCGCCTTGCACGCCTTGCGGAAACTCGTCACGGGCAAGGCCGTGACGAGGGACGCAGTCACCGTCCGCCAGGTAGAGCGTGAGCGTTGGTCAGCCTCCGAACTGGCGCACGGGGTGCCCCCGGGCCACGCCGTGCTCTCGCTGACCGACGTCCGGGGCGAGCACGCCCCGCCCCTGCTGGTCGATCTCCGGGGCTAGCCGCCGGGGCGCAGGCAGGGATGTACGTACGGGTTAATCGGTCCCGTACGTACCGTACGGTGAGGCAGAATCGACACAGGTCGTTCATACGTACCGGCCAAAAGATCCACATCTCGTCCGGGATTCAATGGCCGACCGGGACGCGTGCCTCACCCGCCGCTGCCAGACCTGCCGTCCTGACCTGCTGACCAGACCTGAAGGCCCCATGCCGCCCACGCTCGCCTCCCTCGTCCACCACTCCGCGCTCAAGCTCACCGTGCGCGCGGGGGAGGAACATCTGGACGCGCCCGTGCGCTGGGCGCACGCCAGTGAGCTCACCGATCCCGTGCCCTACATGGAGGGCGGCGAGCTCCTCATGATCACCGCGCTCAAGCTGGACGCGGAGGATCCCGAGGCGATGCGCCGCTATGTGAAGCGGCTCGCGGCGGCGGGTGTCGTCGGGCTCGGGTTCGCGGTCGGGGTGCATTACAAGGACATCCCGGAGGCGCTGGTCGAGGCCGCCGCGGACGAAGGGCTTCCGCTCCTGGAGGTGCCGCGCCGCACCCCCTTCCTCGCCATCAGCAAGGCAGTCTCCGCGGCCATCGCCGCCGACCAGTACCGCGCCGTCACGGCGGGCTTCGCCGCCCAGCGCGAGCTGACCAAGCAGGCCCTGAGCGACGGCCCCGAAGGGCTCCTCGGTGCGCTCGCCGGACAGGTGGACGGCTGGGCCGCGCTGTACGACGCGTCCGGCGCCGTCGTCGCCACGGCGCCGGAGTGGGCCTCCCGCAGGGCCGCCAGGCTCACCTCCGACGTCGAGCGGCTGCGGGACCGGGCCGCGCCCGCGAGCGCGGTCGTCGCGGGCGCCGAGGACCGGGTGGAGCTGCACTCGATCGGCACCGGACGGCGGCCCCGCGCCGCGCTCGCCGTCGGCACGGCGTCCACCCTCGGCACCGCCGAGCGCTACGCACTGCATTCGGCCATAGCGCTCCTCACCCTCACCACGGAGCGCAACCGCTCCCTCCAGGCCGCCGAGGCCCGGGTCGGCTCCGCGGTCCTGCGGATGCTGCTCGCCGGGGAGCCGGACCACGCCCGCACGGTGGCGGGGGAGCTGTACGGGAGCCTGCTGGACGCGCCGTTCCGCCTGGTCGTCGCGGAAGTCCCGGCCTCCGCACCGGAGGACGCCGATCCGTTCGCCGGGCTCACCGACGCCGTCGAGTCGGCCGCGGCGCGCGCGGGCGAAGCGCTCCTCGTCGTCCCCTACGGCGAGCGGCTCGTGCTGCTCGTCGTGGACGGCGGCGCGGGCGCGGCGGCCTGCGTCGCCTACGCGCAGACGCTGGAGGCCGGACGGTCCGATGCGCCGGAGAAGGGCGCGGGCGACGGCGCCGCTCTCCTCCTCGGCCTCTCGGCGCCCGCGGGACCGATCGCGGCGGCCACCGCGTACAAACAGGCCGACCAGGCCCTGTCCATCGCCCGGCGCCGGGGCCGCGCCCTGGTCGAGCACGAGGACCTCGCGGCGGGCTCGGTGCTTCCGCTGCTCGCCGACGACGCGGTGCGGGCGTTCGCCGACGGCCTGCTGCGCGCCCTGTTCGAACACGACGCCACGGGCCGCGGCGACCTGATCGCCTCCCTGCGCGCCTGGCTCTCGCGCCACGGCCAGTGGGACGCGGCGGCGGCGGACCTCGGCGTCCACCGCCACACGCTGCGCTATCGCATGCGCAGGGTCGAGGAGATCCTGGGCCGCTCCCTGGACGACCCGGACGTCCGCATGGAGCTGTGGCTGTCGCTGAAGGCGACTTCGAGCGGTACGGAGTGACTGCGGGGGAATTGCTCCCCTGCCAAAGAGGCGCGAGCCCACGGCCCGGCACTCCGAGTCGGACAAACGTCCCGCACCCTTGCCGCCCCTACGGTGGGGAACGTACCCCCCAAGACACACCTTCGCGGAAGGGCCGGGAATCGACATGACTTCCATCCACGCCTTCTGGCTCGCCGGTCGCCAGACCACCGGTGAGACCACTCTCGACGTCACGTCGCCCTGGGACGGACGGGTCGTCGGCAAGGCTGCCGTTCCGACCGACGCCCAGGTCGAGGAGGCCGTCGCCGCCGCGTACGCGGTGCGCGACGAGTTCGCCGCGACCCCGGCGCACGTGCGGGCCGCCGCGCTCGACCACGTGAGCCGCAGGCTCGTCGAGCGGACGGAAGAGATCGCCCAGCTCATCTCCGCCGAGAACGGCAAGCCGATCAAGTGGGCCCGTGGCGAGGTCGGCCGTGCCGTCTCCGTCTTCCGGTTCGCCTCCGAGGAAGCCCGCCGGTTCAACGGCGGCGAGGCCCAGCGCCTCGACACGGACGCCGGTGGCCAGGGGCGTCTCGCCTTCACCCGCCGCTTCTCCAAGGGTGTCGTCCTGGGCATCGCCCCGTTCAACTTCCCGCTGAACCTCTGCGCCCACAAGATCGCCCCGGCCATCGCGTCCGGCACGCCGATCATCCTCAAGCCGGCGCCCGCGACCCCGCTCTCCGGCCTGCTCATCGGCGAGCTGCTCGCCGAGACCGAGCTGCCCGCCGGCTCCTGGTCGGTGCTCCCGGTCGCGAACGAGAAGATGCCCGCCCTCGTGCAGGACGAGCGCCTTCCCGTCATCTCCTTCACGGGTTCCGAGAAGGTCGGGTACGCGATCCTGGACTCGGTGCCGCGCAAGCACTGCACGCTGGAGCTGGGCGGGAACGGCGCCGCCGTCGTCCTGTCCGACTTCTCCTCCGACGAGGACCTCGACTGGGCGGCCTCGCGCATCGCGACCTTCTCCAACTACCAGGGCGGCCAGTCCTGCATCTCGGTGCAGCGCGTCATCGCCGACGCCTCCGTGTACGACCGGCTCGTGCCGCGCGTCCTTGCGGCCATCGAGGGCCAGGCCACCGGCGACCCGTCCGACCCGAAGACCGACGTCGGCCCGCTCGTCAACGAGGACGCCGCCAAGCGCGTGGAGTCCTGGGTCGACGAGGCCGTCCAGGCGGGCGCGCAGCTGCTCGCGGGCGGCAAGCGGGACGGCGCCTCGTACGCGCCGACCGTGCTCGCCGACGTACCGGCCGACGCGACGATCGCCGTCGAGGAGGTCTTCGGCCCGGTCCTCACGATCAGGAAGGTGGACGGCGAGGCGGAGGCGTTCGCCGCCGTCAACGACTCCAAGTACGGCCTCCAGGCGGGCGTCTTCACGCACGACCTGCAGACCGCCTTCCGCGCGCACCGCGCCCTCGAGGTCGGCGGCGTGGTCATCGGCGACGCCCCCTCCTACCGCGCCGACCAGATGCCGTACGGCGGCGTCAAGCAGTCCGGCGTGGGCCGCGAGGGCGTCCGCTTCGCGATGGACGACTACACGTACGAGCGGGTCATGGTCATGACGGGCCTCGCCCTCTGATCCGTACGCCGAGTACCACGGCCGGAGCCCACTGTGCGGGGGCTCCGGCCGTTCTCGTTGTGCGCGTACGGGATGCTCCGAACGCTGCGCGAGGACTGGTGGGCTCCGGACGGATCGGGTACATACGATCCATACGATCGAGTAGCACCAGTCAGTAACCGACCGGGTCGAGATCGGGTCAACCGGAGTCGATCGGCCCCACTTCGCGGCGAGGTGAGCTCCTCAATGCCCGAACAACCCACACCCCTTCCCGGGGCGTCCGTCAGCGAACGCGAAGCCCGACAGGTCGCCGAGGCCGCCCGCGAACAGGACTGGCGCAAGCCCAGCTTCGCCAAGGAACTCTTCCTCGGCCGCTTCCGGCTCGACCTGATCCACCCGCACCCCATGCCCGCCGACGAGGACGCCCGGCGCGGCGAGGAATTCCTCGCCAAGCTCCGCGACTTCTGCGAGACGAAGATCGACTCGGCCCGCATCGAGCGTGACGCGCAGATCCCCGACGAGGTGATGAACGGCCTCAAGGAGCTCGGCGCCCTCGGCATGAAGATCGACACGCAGTACGGCGGGCTCGGCCTCACGCAGGTCTACTACAACAAGGCCCTCGCCCTCGTCGGCTCCGCGAGCCCGGCGATCGGCGCGCTGCTCTCCGCCCACCAGTCGATCGGCGTACCGCAGCCGCTCAAGCAGTTCGGCACCCAGGAGCAGAAGGACGAGTTCCTGCCGCGCTGCGCCCGCACCGACATCAGCGCGTTCCTCCTGACCGAGCCGGACGTCGGCTCCGACCCGGCCCGCATGGCGATGGCGGCCGTCCCGGACGGCGACTCGTACGTACTGGACGGCGTGAAGCTCTGGACGACGAACGGCGTCGTCGCGGACCTCCTGGTCGTCATGGCGCGCGTACCGAAGTCCGAGGGCCACAAGGGCGGCATCACGGCGTTCGTGGTCGAGGCGGCGGCGGACGGCATCACCGTCGAGAACCGCAACGCCTTCATGGGCCTGCGCGGCCTGGAGAACGGCGTGACCCGCTTCCACCAGGTCCGCGTCCCCGCCGCGCACCGCATCGGCCCCGAGGGCGCGGGTCTGAAGATCGCCCTGACGACCCTCAACACCGGACGCCTCTCGTTGCCCGCGATGTGCGTCGGCGCGGGCAAGTGGTGCCTGAAGATCGCCCGTGAGTGGTCGGGCGCGCGGGAGCAGTGGGGCAAGCCGGTCGCGTTCCACGAGGCGGTCGGCGCGAAGATCTCGTTCATCGCGGCGACGACCTTCGCCCTGGAGGCCGTACTCGACCTCTCCTCCCAGATGGCCGACGAGGACCGCAACGACATTCGCATCGAGGCGGCGCTCGCCAAGCTGTACGGCTCCGAGATGGGCTGTCTGATGGCCGACGAGCTGGTGCAGATCCGCGGCGGCCGCGGCTTCGAGACGGCGGAGTCCCTCGCGGCCCGCGGTGAACGCGCGGTCCCGGCCGAGCAGGTCCTGCGCGACCTGCGGATCAACCGCATCTTCGAGGGCTCGACGGAGATCATGCACCTGCTGATCGCCCGCGAGGCGGTGGACGCGCACCTCAAGGTGGCGGGCGACCTGATCGACCCGGACAAGTCCCTCTCCGACAAGGCGAAGGCGGGCGCGAAGGCAGGCGGTTTCTACGCCCGCTGGCTGCCGAAGCTGGTCACGGGCCCGGGTCAGCTCCCGCGCTCGTACGCCGAGTTCCACCCCGACGGCCACGCGGACCTCTCCCCGCACCTGCGCTACGTGGAACGGGGCGCCCGCAAGCTGGCCCGCTCGACGTTCTACGCGATGTCGCGCTGGCAGGGAAAGATGGAGACCAAGCAGGGCTTCCTGGGCCGCGTGGTCGACATCGGCGCCGAACTCTTCGCGATGAGCGCCGCGTGCGTGCGCGCGGAGCTCCTGCGGACGACGGAGGACCACGGCCGCGAGGCCTACCAGCTGGCCGACACGTTCTGCCGCCAGTCCCGCATCCGCGTCGACGAGCTCTTCGACCGGCTGTGGACCAACACGGACGACATCGACCGCAAGGTGGTCAAGGGCGTCCTGTCCGGCACGTACACCTGGCTGGAGGCCGGCGTCGTCGACCCCAGCGGCGAGGGCCCCTGGATCGCGGACGCGACACCGGGCGCGAGCACACGGGAGAACGTCCACCGGCCGATCCGCTGACGGGTCCGCCCGACGCGCCTTTCCGGGGCGTTCCCTTCCGGGGGAACGCCCCGGAACACGATTCCGACCGGCCGGATCGGGGCGCAGTGTCTCCTCGCGCCGCCGCCCAGGCAAGAATGGGGGGATGAGCGACAGTCCAGCCCCCCTCGCCGACCCGCATCTCGTCTTCGACCCCGTCGGGACGGACGGTCCGCGGGACATCGTCATCCTCGGCTCGACCGGGTCGATCGGCACCCAGGCCATCGACCTCGTCCTGCGCAACCCCCGTCGCTTCCGCGTCACCGCGCTCTCCGCCGCGGGCGGCCGTGTCGCCCTGCTCGCCGAGCAGGCCAGGCAGCTGCGGGTGCGGACCGTGGCCGTGGCCCGCGAGGACGTCGTACCGGCGCTGCGCGAGGCGCTGAAGGGGCAGTACGGCGACGAGCCGCTGCCCGAGGTCCTCGCGGGGCCCGACGCGGCCACCCAGCTCGCCGCGTCGGACTGCCACACCGTCCTGAACGGCATCACCGGCTCCATCGGGCTCGCGCCCACCCTCGCGGCGCTCGAAGCGGGCCGCACCCTCGCGCTGGCCAACAAGGAGTCGCTGATCGTCGGCGGCCCGCTGGTCAAGGCGCTCGCGAAGCCGGGGCAGATCATCCCGGTCGACTCCGAGCACGCCGCGCTCTTCCAGGCGCTCGCCGCGGGCACCCGCGCCGATGTGCGCAAGCTGGTCGTCACGGCGTCCGGGGGCCCGTTCCGAGGACGTACGAAGGCCGATCTGGCGAACGTCACGCCCCAGGACGCGCTCGCGCACCCGACCTGGGCCATGGGCCCGGTCATCACCGTCAACTCCGCGACGCTCGTCAACAAGGGCCTGGAAGTCATCGAGGCGCACCTCCTCTACGACATCCCCTTCGAGCGCATCGAGGTCGTCGTCCACCCGCAGTCCTACGTGCACTCCATGGTCGAGTTCACCGACGGATCGACGCTGGCCCAGGCCACGCCGCCCGACATGGGCGGACCGATCGCCATCGGCATCGGCTGGCCCGAGCGGGTGCCGGACGCCGCTCCCGCCTTCGACTGGACGAAGGCGTCGAACTGGGAGTTCTTCCCCCTCGACGACGACGCTTTTCCGTCGGTCGGGCTCGCCCGGCATGTGGGCAAGCTCGCGGGCACGGCCCCGGCGGTGTTCAATGCGGCGAACGAGGAGTGCGTGGACGCGTTCTTGAACGGCGCCCTGCCCTTCAACGGGATCATGGAGACCGTGACGAAGGTCGTCGCCGAACACGGCACACCGTCCGCGGGAACTTCCCTGACCGTCGCGGACGTCCTCGAAGCGGAGACCTGGGCGCGTGCCCGGGCCCGTGAACTGACGGCGAAGGCGACCGCGGAGGCCCGCGCATGACGACCTTGATGATGATCCTCGGCATAGTCGTCTTCGCGGTCGGGCTGCTGTTCTCGATCGCCTGGCACGAGCTGGGCCACCTGTCGACCGCCAAGCTGTTCGGCATCCGCGTGCCGCAGTACATGGTCGGCTTCGGCCCGACGATCTTCTCGCGCAAGAAGGGCGACACCGAGTACGGCGTCAAGGCCATCCCCCTCGGCGGGTACATCCGCATGATCGGCATGTTCCCGCCGGGTCCGGACGGCCGCATAGAGGCACGCTCGACGTCCCCCTGGCGCGGCATGATCGAGGACGCCCGCTCGGCGGCCTTCGAGGAGCTCGAACCCGGCGACGAGTCCCGCCTCTTCTACACGCGCAAGCCGTGGAAGCGCGTGATCGTGATGTTCGCGGGTCCGTTCATGAACCTGATCCTCGCCGTGGCGATCTTCCTCGGCGTGATGATGACCTTCGGCATCAGTACGCAGACGACGTCGGTCGGCAAGGTCTCCGACTGTGTCATCCAGCAGAGCGAGAACCGCACCAAGTGCGCGAAGGGCGACACGGTCGCGCCCGCCAAGGCGGCGGGACTGAAGCTCGGCGACAAGATCGTGGCCTTCCAGGGGAAGCCGGTCGACGACTGGTCCGCGCTCCAGGGGAAGATCCGCGAGACCATCGGCCCGGCCACCATCACGGTCGAGCGCGACGGCAAGAAGGTCGACCTGCACGCGAACCTGATCAAGAACCAGGTGAGCAAGACGGACGGCGACGGCGGCTATGTGCAGGGGAAGTACGTCTACGCGGGCTTCCTCGGCTTCACCCCCGCCACCGGCATCGTCCAGCAGGGCTTCGGCGACTCCGTGAACCGCATGGGCGACATGATGGAGAGCGGCGTCGAGTCGCTCATCGCACTGCCGTCCAAGATCCCCGACCTGTGGGACGCGGCCTTCGGCGACGGCGACCGCAAGCAGGACTCCCCGATGGGCGTCGTGGGCGCGGCCCGCGTGGGCGGCGAGGTCTTCACGCTGGACATCCCGCCGGAGAACCAGATCGCGATGATGCTGTTCCTGGTGGCGGGCTTCAACCTCTCCCTGTTCCTCTTCAACATGCTGCCGCTGCTCCCGCTGGACGGCGGGCACATCGCGGGAGCGCTGTGGGAGTCGGTGCGGCGCCGGGCGGCCAAGCTCATGAAGCGTCCCGACCCGGGCCCCTTCGACGTCGCGAAGCTGATGCCCGTCGCCTACGTGGTGGCCGGAATCTTCATCTGCTTCACGATTCTGGTCCTGATCGCGGATGTGGTTAATCCGGTAAGAATCTCCTAATAACGCGGAGTTCGCGGCGGCCGGACACTCTATGTGTCCGGTCGCTCACCATTGAGTGGACTTGGGGGCGGGATGTGCTCGGGCCCCATGGGGTGCCGTAATCTCGAAGTCTGGAGCCCGCCGAACTCGGGACCTTGATCCACACCTTGGGGATGCACGCCAGATGACTGCCGTTTCTCTCGGAATCCCGTCCGTACCGACCAAGCTCGCCGACCGCCGTGTCAGCCGCAAGATCCAGGTCGGTACGGTCGCCGTCGGCGGGGACGCACCGGTGTCGGTGCAGTCGATGACGACGACGCGTACGTCCGACATCGGGGCGACGCTGCAGCAGATCGCGGAGCTGACCGCGTCCGGCTGCCAGATCGTGCGGGTCGCGTGCCCGACGCAGGACGACGCGGACGCGCTGTCCACGATCGCGCGCAAGTCGCAGATCCCGGTGATCGCGGACATCCACTTCCAGCCGAAGTACGTGTTCGCGGCGATCGACGCCGGATGCGCCGCCGTCCGTGTGAACCCCGGCAACATCAAGCAGTTCGACGACAAGGTCAAGGAGATCGCGCGCGCCGCGAACGACGCGGGCACGCCGATCCGGATCGGTGTCAACGCGGGGTCCCTGGACGCGCGTCTCCTCCAGAAGTACGGCAAGGCCACCCCGGAGGCCCTGGTCGAGTCGGCCCTGTGGGAGGCGTCGCTCTTCGAGGAGCACGGCTTCAGCGACATCAAGATCTCGGTCAAGCACAACGACCCGGTGGTCATGGTCAACGCCTACCGCCAGCTTGCCGCCGCCTGCGACTACCCGCTGCACCTCGGCGTGACGGAGGCGGGCCCCGCCTTCCAGGGCACGATCAAGTCGGCGGTCGCCTTCGGCGCGCTGCTCTCCGAGGGCATCGGCGACACGATCCGCGTCTCGCTGTCGGCCCCGCCGGTGGAGGAGATCAAGGTCGGCCTCCAGATCCTGGAGTCCCTCAACCTCAAGCCGCGCCGCCTGGAGATCGTCTCCTGCCCGTCCTGCGGCCGTGCCCAGGTCGACGTCTACAAGCTGGCCGAAGAGGTCACCGCGGGCCTCGACGGCATGGAGGTCCCGCTCCGCGTCGCCGTCATGGGCTGCGTCGTGAACGGCCCCGGCGAGGCCCGCGAGGCCGACCTCGGCGTCGCTTCCGGCAACGGCAAGGGCCAGATCTTCGTCAAGGGCGAGGTCATCAAGACCGTCCCCGAGTCGAAGATCGTGGAGACGCTCATCGAAGAGGCGCTGAAGATCGCCGAACAGATGGAGAAGGACGGAGTCCCCTCGGGCGAACCGTCGGTAGCCGTCGCAGGCTGAACGTCCACCACGTGAGCCCCGCTGCCGGATAGGCGGCGGGGCTCACGTGCGTGCGCCTTCGGGGTAATGGGTGGGTGGGTGGGAGACATCCGCCGCGAAGCGGCGAAGGGCCTCAGGCACAGACGAGCAGCACCCGCCCACGGTGAGGCCCCCCCAGGACAAAAGGCACCCCGCACAAGGCGCCCCCGCCAGGTACAGTGCGGAGATCGCAGCAGACCGTATGGTGAGGCCCCCGCACGTGTTGACTCAGACCACCACCAGGGTCCTCGAACCGAGTGACCTGGACGCCGCGCTCGCAGTACTCGACCGCGAGCCGGTGGCCAACGCCTTCGTGACCTCGCGGGTCCGGGTCGCGGGCCTCGACCCGTGGCGGCTCGGCGGCGAGATGTGGGGCTGGTACCAGGACGGAATGCTGGAGTCCCTCTGCTACGCGGGCGCCAACCTCGTCCCGATCTGCGCGACCCCGCGAGCGATCCGCGCCTTCGCCGACCGCGCCCGCAGGGCAGGCCGCCGCTGCTCCTCCATCGTCGGCCCCGCCGAACCCACCGCCCAGCTGTGGCGGCTCCTCGAACCGTCCTGGGGCCCCGCCCGCGAGGTCCGCGCCCAGCAGCCCCTGATGGTCACCGACCGGCTCCCGCACGACATCGCCCCCGACCCGTACGTCCGTCGCGTCCGCAAGGACGAGATGGAGACGATCATGCCCGCGTGCGTGGCGATGTTCACCGAGGAGGTCGGCATCTCGCCGCTCGCCGGCGACGGTGGCCTGCTCTACCAGGCACGGGTCGCCGAACTGGTCGGCGCGGGGCGCTCCTTCGCCCGGCTCGACCGCGACGGCAAGGTCATCTTCAAGGCGGAGATCGGCGCGGCCACGAACCAGGCCTGTCAGGTACAGGGCGTCTGGGTGGCCCCCGAGTACCGAGGCCAGGGCTACGCGGCCCCGGGCATGGCGGCCGTCCTGCGCTACGCCCTCGCGGACGTGGCCCCGGTGGTCAGCCTCTACGTCAACGACTTCAACACCGCGGCGAGGGCGGCGTACCGGCGGGTGGGTTTCCAGGAGGTCGGGGCGTTCATGAGCGTCTTGTTCTAGCCCCTGTGCGTCCGGCTCCGCACTCCTCACGTACCCCCGTCCGCGAGTTAAAGTTCGGCGCATGACTGACGACGTCGTGATCGGGCCGCTGGACCTCGCCACGCACGTGGACGAAGCGCTGCGGGTGCAGGCCCACGCCTTCGGGCTCGGCGACGACGAGGTGGCCGTGCGGCGGCAGATCGTGCTGCGGCACATCACCTACCCCGGCGCCCGCGCGCTCGGCGCCACCACCCCCGAGGGGCGGCTCGTCGGCTTCGTCTACGGCATGCCCAACGACCGCGGCCACTGGTGGTCCACGGTCGTCGAGCCGTATCTGCGCGGCGGGGGAGCGGAGGACTGGCTCGACGACTCCTTCGTGATCACCGAGCTCCACGTGCAGCCCGGCCACCAGAACCGCGGAGTCGGCCGCGCGCTCATCACCACCATCACGGACGCCGTCCGCCAGCCCCGCTCGATCCTCTCCGCGATCGACATCGAGAGCCCCGCACGCGGCCTCTACCGCTCCCTGGGGTACGCGGACCTGGCCCGCAACGTCCAGTTCCCCAGTGCCCCGAAGCCGTACGCGGTGATGGGCGCGCCCCTGCCGCTGAGACGGCGAGGCATCTAACCGATTTCCGCCCGCACCCGAGCCCCGGCTAACCTCCTGCCATCACCCTCTCCCAAGTTCTCGGCTCCGCTCGAGCAGGGGGGACCCCCATCCCGCAGGAGTTCACCATGGCCCAGGTCCAGCGCATGTCCCGATTGATGATCAAGACACTGCGCGACGACCCGGCGGACGCCGAGACGCTCAACCACAAGCTGCTCGTCCGGGCCGGGTACGTCCGCCGCACCGCCGCGGGCATCTGGTCCTGGCTGCCGCTGGGCAAGAAGGTCCTGGAGAACATCACCCACGTCGTACGCGAGGAGATGGACGCCATCGGCGCCCAGGAAGTCCTCCTGCCCGCACTCCTGCCCAAGGAGTCGTACGACGTGACGGGCCGCTACGACGAGTACGGCGACCTGCTCTTCCGCCTCAAGGACCGCAAGGGTGCGGACTACCTCCTCGGCCCCACGCACGAGGAGATCTTCACCCAGATCGTCAAGGACCAGTGCTCGTCCTACAAGGACCTGCCGGTGATCCTGTACCAGATCCAGACGAAGTACCGCGACGAGGCCCGCCCCCGCGCCGGTGTGCTCCGCGGCCGTGAGTTCCAGATGAAGGACTCGTACTCCTTCGACACGACGGACGAGGGCCTCGCCGAGTCGTACGCCCTGCACCGCGCCGCGTACATCAAGATCTTCGAGCGCCTCGGCCTCGACCACCGCATCGTGTCGGCGGTGTCGGGAGCGATGGGCGGCTCCGCGTCGGAGGAGTTCCTGGCGCCCGCGCCGGCCGGCGAGGACACGTTCGTGGACTGTCCCGCGTGCGACTACGCGGCCAACACGGAGGCCGTGTCGTTCGTGGCCGCCGAGGTGGACGGTTCGGCGCACGGTCCGGTCGAGGACCTGGACACCCCCGACACCCCGACCATCGAGACGCTCGCCGCCCACCTCGGCGTGCCCGCCTCCGCGACCCTGAAGAACCTCCTGGTCAAGGTCGACGGCGAGATCGTGGCCGTCGGCGTGCCCGGCGACCGCGAGGTCGACCTCGGCAAGCTCGGCGAGCACCTGGCGCCGGCCGTCGTGGAGCTGGTGACGGCCGAGGACTTCGAGGGCCGCGACGATCTCGTACGCGGATACGTCGGCCCCCAGGGCCTGGAGAAGGTCCGCTACATCGCCGACCCGCGGGTGGCCGCGGGCACGGCCTGGATCACCGGCGCGAACAAGCTCAACACGCACGCGAAGAACGTCGTCGCGGGCCGTGACTTCGAGGTCGACGAGTACCTCGACGTCGTGGTCGTCGAGGAGGGCGACCCCTGCCCCAAGTGCGGCACCGGCCTCAAGCTGGACCGCGCCATCGAGATCGGCCACATCTTCCAGCTCGGCCGCAAGTTCGCCGACGCCTTCCAGCTCGACGTCCTGGGCCAGCAGGGCAAGCCGGTCCGCGTGACCATGGGTTCGTACGGCATCGGCGTCTCGCGCGCGGTGGCCGCGCTGGCCGAGCAGACGGCGGACGACAAGGGCCTGTGCTGGCCCAAGGAGATCGCCCCCGCCGACGTCCACGTGGTGGCCGCGGGCAAGGCGCTCCAGACGGAGCTGGCGCTCGACGTCTCCGAGCAGTTGAACGCGGCGGGCGTGCGGGTCCTGGTCGACGACCGGGCGGGCGTCTCGCCCGGCGTGAAGTTCACGGACGCGGAGCTGATCGGTGTGCCGCAGATCCTGGTCGCCGGCCGCCGCTCGGCCGAGGGCGTAGTGGAGCTGAAGGACCGGCGGACCGGAGAGCGCGAGGAGCTGACGGTGGCGGAGGCCGTGGCGCGGCTGACGGCCTGAGTCGAAACGCCGGACGGGCTGAATTCATTCAGCCCGTCCGGCGTCTGAGGACGAACTCGGCGAAGCCGGTGACGACGGTACGTACAAGGCCCTCGCGCCGAGCGAGTTTTCGGGAGGGGGCGGGGTCGGGGAAGGGAAGCCCCGCTACAACCACCCGCCTACAGCCACCCCGCGAACTCCAACAACAGCTCCGCATCCTGCTCCCGCCCCACCCGACGGGCCCGAACCCCCGACTCCACGGCCCGGAAAAGGGCCCACCCCCGCAACCGCTCCTGATCCACGTCCAACGACTCGGCCAGCTTTTTCACCCGCCGACGGGTGATCGACGACCCCGAGGGCGAGGCGATCAGATCCTCGACGCGGTCGCGCACGAGGCGCGCCAGGTCGAAGGCGGGCTCCCCGACCACCGGATCGGGCCCCACGGCCAGCCACGGCACCCGATCCCCCTGAAGCACCTTGCTCTGCCGGAAAGTGCCGTGCAGCAGCCGCACCTCGGCGTCCCCCGCGAGCAGCTCCTCCCGCGCGGCGAGCGCGGCATCGATCAGCGGCGCGACCTCCCCGTCGGCGGACGCCGAGGCCCGCATCGCCTCGGCCTGCCGCCCCGTCCGCTCCGCGACCGTCTCGAAGCGATGGTCCGACGGCGGCTCCACCCACAGCCGCCGCAACGTGCCCGCCGCCTCCAGGAGAGCCTTGGCCTCGGGCAGCGAACGCACCGACACATCGCGGTGCAGCCGCTCGAGGAGGAGCGCTCCGTCCGCCGCGGGGGGTGCGTCCAGAAGGCGTACGGCACCGAAGCCGTCCCAGTGCGCGAGCGCCGCCCGCTCACTCTCCGGGCGGGACCTCGGCGGCACCAGCTTCAGCACCGCGGGCGTGCCGTCGGCGTGCCGCACCAGGACGACCAGGCCGCTGCGCCCGCCGGGCACATGGACCCGTTCCACGGTCAACTCGCGTAGAGCGACGGCCTGTTCGGCTGCTTCGGGCAGCTTCTGAAGCCAGTCGTCGCCGTCCTGCGCCGTCTCACCGAGTGCGGTGACCAGACGCGGGGGCGGTTCGAGAGCCATACGCGCGGTGTTCCCTTCCTGGCTGTGCCGAAGGCCTTAGTCCCGGGGCGTAGCCGACCCGGCGGCCCGCTCGGCGAGACCAGGGAAGGTTACGCTCCCGCCGCGCCACCGCGCCGCACGGACCGCCGCCTCCCGCAGCGCATCGGCCGCGTTCCGGCGCCGGGCGCCGGTGGAGGCCCGTACGAGATCCGAGTAGACCCCCGCCACCCGCTCCTCGATCTCCGTCGCGAGCCGCACGGCCGCCGCCGGGTCCGGCACCGCGAACGGCAGCGCGTAGGCGGCCGCCGACGGCTCCGGCTCTCCGCCCAGGTCGCGCACGGCGCGCTGGAGCTCGTCGCGCCGGGCGCGGTGCGCGTCGTACGCCGTGCGCGCCTCGGCCCTGCGGCCCTCGCCGATCCGGCCGCCGACGACCCCGAAGCCGTACACGGCGGCGTGCTCGGCGCCCAGAGCGGCCTGCACCGCCCGCAACTCGTCCTTGGAATCGCTCACTTGTCGCCCTCCGTCAGCAGATACGCGTGCGCGGCGCCCGCCGCCGCCACCGAGGCGAGCAGCCTGGCCAGCTCCGCGGGCGCGTCCAGCAGCGCACTCCCGCGCCGCTTCGCCAGCTCCCGCTCGGCCCGCGCGAGCTCGCGCACGGCGTCCTTCTCGTCCTTGGGTACGGAGGGCTTCCGAGCGGGCGCCGCGGACCTGGCGGGGGAGCCCGAGGGGGACGGGGAAGGAGCGGATCCCTCGGCGAAGACCGCCTCGTGCCGCTTCACCTCCGCGCGCAAGGGGCCGAGCCGGGCGGTCAGCGCGGGGTGTGCGGCAAGGACGGCGTCGTACCGGCCGAGCAGCTCACCGCTGTCCTTGGCGGCGTCCGCGCGCACTCGCGCGGCGGCGGACGGACGCTCGTCGGCGTCCGTGGAGTCGGAGTCCGAACAGCCCGAGAGCAGCGCGGCCCCGGCCGCTCCGGCGGCCCCGGTCAGCAGACTCCTGCGGCGCGGACCCGAGCGGGCGTGCGAGGGGGTGGGATACGACGGCACAGCAGACGTCCTCGGCAGGAAGGCCAGAAAGGCAGGCAGTCAGAAGGCGGGCGGCAAGGCGGGCAGCGGAAGGTGGGCGGGCGGAGCCGGGCGCGAGCCCGGTGATCACCGTACCTTCGGACGGCCCTCGTACTCGTGAGCGGCTCGATGCGGCTCGATGCGGCTCGGTCCTGCTCCACGCGGGGCGTACGGCGGCCGGACGGCGGCGGCAACACCCCTCCGGACCGGATACCCTTTGACCTGACACACGACGATCCCACAACAGCACACGCGGCCGAGGAGTCACCCGGATGAGCACCACCCAGAGCGAGAGGCTGCGAGAACTGCTGGAACCGCTCGTCAGCTCGAAGGAACTGGATCTCGAAGAGATCGAAGTGGCCTCGGTGGGGCGCAAGCGGGTGCTGCGGGTCGTGATCGACTCGGACGACGGTGTGGATCTGGACCAGATCGCGGAGATCAGCCGCGAAATCTCCGAGAAGCTCGACGAGAGCGACGCGATGGGCGACGGGGAGTACACCCTCGAAGTCGGCTCCCCGGGCGCCGAGCGCCCGCTGACGGAGCACCGCCACTATCTGCGTGCCGTCGGCCGCCTGGCGAAGTTCCAGCTGACGGAGGGCGGCGACGACGTGATCGCCCGCATCCTCGAGGTGGACGACGAAGGCGTGAATCTTGAAGTACCGGGCGTGAAGGGGCGCAAGCCCACCGCCCGCCGGCTCACCTTCGACGCGATCGCCAAGGCGCGCGTCGAGGTCGAGTTCAGCCGTAAGGACAAGAAGGAAGAGGAGGCGTAGCCGTGGACATCGACATGAGTGCCCTGCGGGGTCTGGTCCGCGAGAAGGAGATCTCCTTCGACCTGCTGGTCGAGGCGATCGAGTCCGCTCTCCTCATCGCCTACCACCGCACCGACGGCAGTTTCCGTCGCGCCCGCGTGAAGCTGGACCGCGAGAGCGGCCATGTGACGGTGTGGGCGACGGAGGACCCGGCGGACCTCGAAGAGGGGCAGGAGGCCAAGGAGTTCGACGACACCCCGTCCGACTTCGGCCGCATCGCCGCGACGACCGCCAAGCAGGTCATCCTGCAGCGTCTGCGCGACGCCCAGGACGACGCCACCCTCGGGGAGTACGCGGGCCGGGAGGGCGACATCGTCACGGGCGTCGTCCAGCAGGGCCGCGACCCGAAGAACGTGCTGGTCGACATCGGCAAGCTGGAGGCCATCCTGCCGGTGCAGGAGCAGGTCCCGGGCGAGGAGTACGCCCACGGGCTGCGCCTTCGTTCCTACGTCGTCAGGGTGGCCAAGGGTGTCCGTGGCCCCTCGGTCACGCTCTCCCGTACGCACCCCAGCCTCGTCAAGAAGCTCTTCGCGCTCGAGGTGCCGGAGATCGCCGACGGCTCCGTCGAGATCTCGGCCATCGCCCGCGAGGCCGGTCACCGGACCAAGATCGCGGTGCGCTCGACCCGCTCCGGCCTCAACGCCAAGGGCGCCTGCATCGGCCCGATGGGCCAGCGTGTGCGCAACGTCATGGCCGAGCTGAACGGCGAGAAGATCGACATCGTCGACTGGTCGGACGACCCGGGCGAGATGGTGGCCCACGCGCTCTCCCCGGCGCGGGTCAGCAAGGTGGAGATCGTCGACATGGCGGCCCGCTCCGCACGGGTGACGGTGCCGGATTACCAGCTGTCCCTCGCGATCGGCAAGGAGGGCCAGAACGCCCGCCTCGCCGCGCGGCTCACGGGCTGGCGCATCGACATCCGCCCGGACACCGAGCAGGCCCAGGACTCCGAGGAGTCCTGATCAGGGCCTGGTCGGGGGTGCTGATCGGGCACTGACCGGGTGCTGAACGAGCCCTGATCAAGACAACAACCGTTCGATTTTTGCCCCAAAGGGGTGAGGTCGGTGCGGGGAGGTAGACTTAATCGTGTCTGGCCGGACGCAAGCCCGCGCATGCCCTGAACGCACCTGTGTGGGGTGCCGGGAGCGAGCGGCCAAGAGCGATCTGCTGCGCATCGTGGCGAAAGAGGGCGCTTGCGCCCCCGATCCAAGCGGTACGCTGCCCGGCCGGGGTGCGTATATCCACCCCGTTCCGGTCTGTCTCGACCTGGCGGTCCGACGCAGAGCGTTCCCGAGGGCCTTCCGGGCCCCGGGCCCGCTCGACACGGCGGACTTGCGCCGAGCCGTCGAGACAGTTGCCCAGCAGGCAACACCGTAAGGAAGGTCGCGCGGAACCCCGCGCGGCCCTGGTATTCCGCGAGTTGGAAGTAGGTCGAGATTGCGATGAGCACTCGATGAGCACGCGATGAGTACGCCCATGAAGTAGCGACGGTCCGGCGTAACCCGGACCTAAAAGGAGCGAAGTGGCTAAGGTCCGGGTATACGAACTCGCCAAGGAGTTCGGCGTAGAGAGCAAGGTCGTCATGGCCAAGCTCCAAGAACTCGGTGAATTCGTACGTTCGGCGTCCTCGACGATCGAGGCGCCCGTTGTACGCAAATTGACTGACGCATTGAACACGGGCGGTGGCAACGGCAAGTCCGCCGCCAAGCCCGGGGCGCCGCGCAAGCAGGCCGCCCCCAAGCCGCCGGCCCCCTCGGGCTCGGCGACCCCCTCTCCCGCGCAGGCCGCCCGTCCGGGTCCGGCCGCGCCGAAGCCGCCGGCGGCCAAGCCCGCCGACGCGGCCGACAAGCCCGCGGCCTCGCCGGCCGCTCCCGGTCCCCGTCCGGGCCCGAAGCCGCCGACGCCCAAGCCGGCGCCCGCAGCTCCGGCCGCCCCGGTGGCTCCGGCCGCACCGGCCGAGCCCGCGGCGCCCGTCGCACCGGCCAGCCCGGCTCCGGCCGCCCCGGAGTTCACCGCTCCGCCGGCCGCTCCGGCTGCTCCGGCTGCCTCGTCCGCACCCGCAGGCCCCCGTCCGGGCGCTCGCCCGGGTGCCCCCAAGCCCGCGGGCCGTCCGGCCCCCGGCCAGGGTGGTCAGGGTCAGGGTGGCCAGGGTCGTGGCGACCGCGGTGACCGTCAGGGTGGCGCTCCGCGTCCGAGCGGCCAGGGTGGCGCCCCGCGCCCCGGTGGCCGTCCGGCAGGACCGCGTCCCGGCAACAACCCCTTCACCTCTGGTGGCTCCACCGGCATGGCGCGCCCGCAGGCGCCCCGTCCGGGCGGCGCTCGCCCCGGTCCCGGTGGACCTGGCGGCCAGGGTGGCACCGGCGGCCCCGGCGGCGCCCCGCGCCCGCAGGGCCAGGGCGGCGGCCAGGGTGCTCCTCGTCCGCAGGGTCAGGGCGGCGCTCGCCCCAGCCCCGGCGGCATGCCTCGCCCGCAGGGCGGCGCTCCGCGTCCCGGTGGCGGTGCCCCCGGCGCAGGCGGTAACCGTCCCAACCCGGGCATGATGCCGCAGCGTCCCGCTGCGGGCAGCCCGCGTCCCGGCGGTGGCCCCGGCGGTGGCCGTGGTCCTGGCGGCGGCGGTCGTCCCGGCGGTGCCGGTGGCGGCGGTCGTCCCGGTGGCGGCGGCTTCGCGGGCCGTCCCGCTGGTCCCGGTGGCGGCGGCGGCTTCGCCGGTCGCCCCGGTGGTCCCGGTGGCGGTGGCGGCGGCTTCGCAGGCCGTCCCGGTGGCGGTGGCCGTCCCGGCTTCGCCGGTCGTCCGGGTGGTCCCAACGCCCGTGGTGGCACGCAGGGCGCCTTCGGTCGCCCCGGCGGTCCCGCGCGTCGTGGTCGCAAGTCGAAGCGGCAGAGGCGCCAGGAGTACGAGTCGATGCAGGCTCCGTCGGTCGGCGGCGTCATGCTGCCGAGGGGCAACGGCCAGGCGGTTCGCCTGTCCCGTGGTGCCTCGCTGACCGACTTCGCCGAGAAGATCAACGCCAACCCGGCGTCGCTCGTCGGCGTGATGATGAACCTCGGCGAGATGGTCACTGCCACGCAGTCCGTCCCGGACGAGACGCTGAAGCTCCTCGCGGACGAGATGAACTTCGTCCTCGAGATCGTCAGCCCGGAGGAGGAGGACCGCGAGCTCCTCGAGTCCTTCGACATCGAGTTCGGTGAGGACGAGGGCGGCGAGGAAGCACTCGTCGCGCGTCCGCCGGTCGTGACCGTCATGGGTCACGTCGACCACGGTAAGACCCGACTGCTCGACGCGATCCGCAAGACGAACGTCGTTGCGGGCGAGGCCGGCGGTATTACGCAGCACATCGGTGCGTACCAGGTCGGTGCCGAGGTCAACGGCGAGGACCGCCGCATCACCTTCATCGACACCCCCGGTCACGAGGCGTTCACCGCCATGCGTGCCCGTGGTGCGAAGTCCACCGACATCGCGATCCTCGTGGTCGCGGCGAACGACGGTGTGATGCCGCAGACGATCGAGGCGCTGAACCACGCCAAGGCGGCCGACGTGCCGATCGTGGTCGCGGTCAACAAGATCGACGTCGAAGGTGCCGACCCGACCAAGGTGCGCGGTCAGCTCACCGAGTTCGGTCTGGTGGCGGAGGAGTACGGCGGCGAGACGATGTTCGTCGACATCTCCGCCAAGCAGGGCGAGAACATCGAGGCCCTCCTGGAGGCCGTGGTCCTGACCGCGGACGCCTCGCTCGACCTGCGCGCCAACCCTGAGCAGGACGCGCAGGGTATTGCGATCGAGTCCCACCTGGACAAGGGCCGCGGCGCCGTCGCGACCGTCCTGGTCCAGCGCGGTACCCTCCGCGTCGGTGACACGATGGTGGTCGGCGACGCGTACGGCCGAGTCCGCGCGATGCTCGACGACAAGGGCGAGAACGTGGAAGAGGCGGGTCCCTCGACTCCGGTCCTCGTCCTCGGTCTCACCAACGTCCCGGGTGCCGGCGACAACTTCCTGGTCGTCGACGAGGACCGTACGGCCCGTCAGATCGCCGAGAAGCGCGCCGCCCGTGAGCGCAACGTCCGCTTCGCCCGCAAGGGTGTTCGGTTCTCCCTGGAGAACCTGGACGAGGCCCTCAAGGCCGGTCTGGTGCAGGACCTCAACATCATCATCAAGGGCGACGCGTCCGGTTCGGTGGAGGCTCTCGAGTCCTCGCTGCTCCAGCTCGACGTCGGCGAAGAGGTCGACATCCGCGTGCTGCACCGCGGCGTGGGTGCGGTCACCGAGTCGGACATCGACCTGGCGACCGGCTCCGACGCGATCGTGATCGGCTTCAACGTCCGTGCGGCCGGTCGTGCCGCGCAGATGGCCGAGCGCGAAGGTGTGGACGTCCGGTACTACTCGGTCATCTACCAGGCGATCGAAGAGATCGAAGCAGCCCTCAAGGGCATGCTCAAGCCGGAGTACGAAGAGGTCGAGCTCGGCACGGCGGAGATCCGCGAGGTCTTCCGCTCGTCCAAGCTGGGCAACATCGCCGGTGTTCTCGTCCGGTCGGGCGAGGTCAAGCGCAACACCAAGGCGCGCCTCATCCGCGACGGCAAGGTCATCGCGGAGAGCCTCAACATCTCCGGTCTGCGCCGCTTCAAGGACGACGTCACGGAGCTCCGCGAAGGGTTCGAGGGCGGTATCAACCTCGGCAACTTCAACGACATCAAGATCGACGACGTCATCGCGACGTACGAGATGCGCGAGAAGCCGCGAGGCTGATCACCGCAGCTCTGGTCGGGGCCGGTCGAGGGGAGTAAATCCCGTCGATCGGCCCCGGTCGTTCCGTGTACGGTTCTTGTGTCCCTGCCAAGTGGTTGGCGGGGCACGAACCCGAACCGGCGGGACATCCGGACACACATGTATGTGGGGACTCTGTCCTTCGATCTGCTCCTCGGCGACATTCACTCGCTGAAGGAGAAACGCTCCGTCGTCCGCCCGATCGTCGCCGAACTCATCCGCAAGCACGGAGTGAGCGCGGCGGAGACGGGGAACCAGGATCTCCATCGCAGGGCCGAGATCGGCCTCGCGCTGGTCTCCGGGGAGACGGGGCACCTCACCGACGTACTGGACCGGTGCGAGCGCATGGTCGCCGCCCGTCCCGAGGTGGAGCTGCTCTCCGTTCGACGCAGGCTCCACGGCGACGAAGACTGATTGCACAGCAAGGCGAAGAAGGAGACGGAGCAGTGGCCGACAACGCGCGGGCGAAAAGGCTGGCGGACCTCATCCGAGAGGTGGTTGCCAAGAAGCTGCAGCGCGGGATCAAGGACCCGCGGCTCGGTACGCATGTGACCATCACGGACACCCGGGTCACGGGTGATCTGCGGGAGGCGACCGTCTTCTACACGGTCTACGGGGACGACGAGGACCGCGCGGCGGCCGCCGCCGGTCTGGAGAGCGCCAAGGGCGTCCTGCGTTCCGCGGTCGGCGCGGCCGCGGGCGTGAAGTTCACCCCCAGCCTCACCTTCGTGGCGGATGCGCTGCCGGACAACGCCAAGGCCATCGAGGACCTCCTCGACCGGGCCAGGCTCTCGGACGAGAAGGTGCGCGAGGTGTCCGCGGGCGCCGAGTTCGCCGGCGGTGCCGACCCGTACCGCAAGCCGGAGGACGAGTCCGACGAAGAGACGGACGAGGACGGCGACGCCCCCGCATGAGCAGTAGCAACAAGACGCCGGACGGCCTTGTCATCGTCGACAAGCCGTCCGGCTTCACTTCGCATGACGTGGTCGCCAAGATGCGCGGGATCGCCAAGACCCGCCGCGTCGGCCACGCGGGCACCCTCGACCCCATGGCGACGGGCGTTCTCGTCCTCGGGGTGGAGCGGGCGACCAAACTCCTCGGCCATCTCGCGCTGACGGAGAAGGAGTACCTGGGCACGATCCGCCTCGGCCAGAACACGCTCACGGACGACGCCGAAGGCGAGCTCACCTCGTCGGCCGACGCCTCCGGGATCAAGCGCGACGCCATAGACGCGGGCATCGCCAAGCTCTCCGGCGACATCATGCAGGTGCCCTCGAAGGTCAGCGCCATCAAGATCGACGGCAAGCGGTCGTACGCGCGCGCCCGCGAGGGCGAGGACTTCGAGATCCCCGCCCGCCCGGTGAAGATCTCCGCCTTCACGGTGTACGACGTCAGGGACGCCGTGGCCGAGGACGGCACCCCGGTGCTCGACCTGGTCGTGTCCGTGGTCTGCTCGTCGGGGACGTACATCCGCGCCCTCGCCCGCGACCTCGGCGCGGACCTCGGGGTCGGCGGCCATCTGACGGCGCTGCGGCGCACGCGCGTCGGGCCGTACAAGCTGGACGCGGCGAAGACCATCGACCAGCTCCAGGAGGAGCTGACGGTGATGCCGGTGGCGGACGCGGCCACCGCCGCGTTCCCCCGCTGGGACGTGGACGAGCGGCGGGCGAAGCTGCTGCTCAACGGCGTACGGATCGAGATGCCCGGTGAGTACGCCGGAGTCGGCGCCGTCGCGGTCTTCGACCCGGAGGGCCGCTTCCTGGTCCTGGCCGAGGAGCTCAAGGGCAAGGCCAAGAGCCTGGCCGTCTTCGCCTGAGCCTTCCCGCACCACGACAAACCCCCACCCCGAGTTGTATCCACCTCGGCCCGCCGATTCACCCCATCAGGCGGGCGCTCGGAGTGAACCGAGGGGGCGGAAGGGGGCGCGTTCGCGACGCGTTCTGTCCTGCTGATCACCGCCGACCTACCGTCGGAAGGACGGGGCGTCGCGGGAGGTTCGGGCATGGCGGGACAGGGTGACCCGACGGCGCTCGACGGTGCCCTGGTACGGATCTGCGATCTTGCCGGGCGGCCACGGGGGATGGGGTTCGCCGCCGACGAGCACGGCACGGTGATCACCAGCCACGAAGCGGTCGACGGCCTCGCGCGGATCGTGCTGCACGCGGCGGGGGAGCGCGTCTGCGTGCTGACCGCCGATTGCGTGGTGGCGCTCCCCGAGGCCGATCTGGCCCTCGTCAGCACGGAAGGCCTCGGCCTGCGGCCACTGCCCGTGACGGTCCGCGAGAGCGCTCCCGTGGGTGCCTACGTACGCATCGTGGCGCGCGGCCTGCGTGAGGCGCGCGTCCTGGGGCCCGCGCCGGTGACGTACACGGCGACGGACCGCTTTCATCTGCTCGACGCCGCCATGGAGCTGGCGATCGGCACGGACGGCGCGGACGCCCTGCGGCTCGGCGGCGGGGCTGCGGGCGGTCCGGTCATCGACGCCTCGTCCGGAGCCGTGCTCGCCGTCCTGGGGACCGCGCTGCACGGCGAGCACCGCGCGGCGGGGTTCGCCGTGCAGCTGCGGGAGGCGGCCGCCGCCGATCCCGGCGGCCCGCTCGCCGAGCTCCTCGCACGCAACGCGGCGACCGTTCCCGCGTACGGCCGCGATCTGAACCTGGCGGGCGCGCTGCACCTCGCGGCGACGTCGGTCGGCTCCGACGGGCCCCGTCCCGCCCTCCTCGAACCGGTCGAACGCCCGGATACAGCGCGGGAGTTGACCCAGTTCACCGCTACCGCCGGGGCCGCGCAGGTGCTCGGCCTGGTCGGCGATCCCGGTACGGGCCGGACGACGGAACTCGCCGCCCTCGCCACGCTGCGCGCCCGGGGCGCCGAACCGGCCCCGACGCTGTGGCTGCGCGGCGCCGACCTCCAGGGCACGGACACGGGCGTGGGCGACGCGGTGGAGCGGGCCTTTCAGCGGGCGGGGCGGATCCTGGAGGCCTCGGATCCGCCGGAGGGCGTGCTCGCCGATGCGGACGACGGGCTGGGGGACATCTCCGCGGGGCGGGTCGCGCGGCTCGTGCGGGACGAGGGGCGGGCGCTGCTGCTGTTGCTCGACGGGCCCGAGGAGATGCCGCCGGTCCTCGCGCACCGTCTCGCCGAGTGGAGCAGAGGGACGGGCGAGTGGCTGCGGGAGACGGGGGCGCGGCTCGTGGTGGCCTGCCGGGCCGAGTACTGGGAGCAGGCCGGGGCGCACTTTCCCGCGTCGCTTTCGGCGGGCCGCGTGCAGTTGGGGGAGCTGCCCGAGCGGCAGGCCCGGATCGCTCGGGCGCGGTACGGCATCCCGGACGGAGCCCTCGCCGCGGCCGACGCGCGCCATCCGCTGGCCCTGAGGCTGCTCGCCGAGGTCCGCGCGGCCCTGCCGGACGAGCCGCCGCCGGGCCGCCCGGACCGGGAGGCGATCTTCGAGGCCTACCTGGACGTGCTGTGCCTGCGGGTGGCGGTTCGGCTCGCGGCGGCGAACGGACTGCGGGGCACGGCGATACGGCGCCTCGCGGCGAAGGTGTCGGGCCAGGTGCACGAGGCTGCCCGGCGGTGTCTGGGGCCGGGGCAGGGGGAGCTGGACCGGGCGTCGTTCGAGGAGGTCTTCCCGTGGGGGACGGGCTGGGCCTCCGCGGTCCTCACGGAGGGGCTCCTCGTCCCCGCCGGGGACGGCTACCGTTTCGCGCACGAGGAGCTTGCCGACTGGATCCAGGGAATGCATCTGGACGTGGACGGGGCGCTGTGGTCCCTGGTCTTCCGCCACCGAGAACCCCGCCCGGAGGCAGCACTCCCGGTACCCCGGCACCGGATCGGCCCGGTGATCCAGGCACTGCTGCTGCTGGGCCGCCAGCGGGGGCCTGCGGAACTCGGGGCGCGGCTGGGGGATTTGGCGAGGTTCGGGGAATCCTGCGCATCGCCCGGCGCACCGGCCCCCGGCATCCAGGGCTGTGCCCACCCTTCCCCGAGCTCTCGGCTTGGCTCGATCAGGGGAGCCCCCAATCGCCCAGCGGGACGATTGCCCACAGCGGCGGCGCCGGAGCCGGACGACCGGCCTGCCCGCGCTGCGGGACAGCGGGACGACCAGCCTGCCCCCGCTGCGGGACAGCGGGACGACCAGCCCGCCCCCGCTGCGGGACAGCGGGACGACCAGCCCGCCCTCGCTGTGGGCAGGCCTTCCGCAAGGCGATGGGGGTCTCCCTTGCTCGGGCGAAGCCGAGAGCGCGGCGAGGGGTGGGCACAACCCTCGCCGCCGGGCGCCGATAGGCCGGGGGACGCGGGTAACGGCCCAGCGCCGCTGGGTGCGGATATGGCGGGGGGAGGGGGAAGCGTGCCGGCGCCGCCGGGTGCCGAGAAACAGGGGGATGCGGGTAGCGCCTCCGTGCCGCCGGGTGCGTGTGCAGCGGGAGATGCGGGCGGCGTGCCGGGGCTGGCGGGTGCGGAGGTGTCAGGGGGTGCGGGCAGCGCCTTCTCGCTGCCGGGTGCGTGTGTGGCGGGGGATGCGGGCGGCGTGCCGGGGCTGGTGGGTGCTGACGTGCCAGGGGACGCGGGCAGCGCCGCCTCGCCGCCGGGTGCGGGTGTGGTGGGGGATGCGGGCGGTGTGCCGGGGCTGGCGGGTGCGGAGGTGTCAGGGGGTGCGGGCAGCATCCCAGTGCCGCCGGGTGTGGAGGCGCGGGGCGATGCTCAGTGGTGGGCCACCCGGCTGCTGGGGGAGGTTCTGACGAGGGTGCCCGACGCGTGGCCCTACCGAGCGGTGCTCGAAGCACTCGCCCGGCAGGGCAAGTACCCCGCCGGGTTCTGGCTCGGTCTCCCCCTCACCGAAGGCGACCGCTTCGACCTGCTGCGGGAGGCCGTGATCCACGACCCCCCGCCCGGCACCGCCCAACCCCGCTGCCTCGACGCCGTAGCCGAGCTCCTGGCCACCGCGCCGGCGAAAACGCAGCCGCAGCTGACCCGCTGGTTCACCGACGAGCGCCCGCTCGAAGCCACCCCCCACGCGACCGTCGCCTCCGCCGCCCAGGCCCTCCTCCACACCCACCGCCACCGCGCCATCGACGACCTCACCGAAGTACTGGTCGACTGCGCCCACCCCCGCGCCGACGAACTGCTCGCCGCCCTCGCGGAGGAAGAGCCGTCGGCCATCTGCCGGGCCGTCGACCGCTGGGTCCACGACGAGCGGCCCGCACGCCATGTCGCCGCCGTCGCCTACGGCCTGCGCGCCGCCCCGCACGCCACCACGGACGCCGACCGCAGGCTCCTGCGGTACACGGCACTGACCCTCCTGGCCCGCACCGCCGACGACACCCTGCACGGCGCCGCCCTCGCCCTCCTCGTGCGCGACCCGCAGACCCGCGCCCTGCATCTGCCGCCCGCCCTGAAGCGCTTCACCGCCGGCGACCCGCAGCTGCCCGCGAGCGCGCTCGTCACCGCCATGGACACCCATCCGGAGCAGGTCATCGCCGCCTTCCGGACCCGCCTGCACGGCCCGGGGCCCGCCCCGGGGGACGTACTGCGCGGCCTGGCCGAAGTGACGGCGCCGGGGCTCGCCCGGCGGGTCGCCGATCTCGTACGCGACGTGCTGGAGCTGCGCCCCGACCTCGCGGGGCACGTGGCCGCCTACCTGGACCTGCGGTTCGAGCAGGGCCCCGAGGTCCGCACGGTCCTCCTCCCGCTGGTCACGGGCCTCCTGCGGCAACGCACCGCACCGGTGCGCGCCGCACTCGCCGGAGCCGTCGCCGCCCCCGGCACCGACGCCTCGCGCCCCCTGCGCACCGAACTCCTTGACGTGCTGCTCGCCCAGGAACGGGAGCCCGAAGTCCTGGACGCCGTGCTCTGCGCCGTGGCGGGCGGCAGCGACAAGGAGCGGGTCCGTGAGCTCGTGCGCCGCACCGGCGCCCTGCTCGTCCGCACCCCGGAAGGCGCGACCTGCTTCGACCGGCGGCTGGTGGAGCTGGCCCGTTCCGTACCGGGCTTCTCCACCCTGGTCTCCCGGTGGATCTGCGCGGCCCCGCAGGACTGGTCGGCCCTGGTCGGTCCCAGCTCCCGCCGCATGATCGAGAATCTCGCCGGAGCACGTGTCCCGGCGTGACCCCCGCCACCCCCTCCGATGCGATCCCGATCGCGCGGGCATGGCAGTCTTAGACCTGCGCAATCGGCAATGGGACGTACCCACACGTACACAGGTTCGGCGAGGAGCAAAGACAGTGCAGCGCTGGCGTGGCTTGGAGGACATCCCCCAGGACTGGGGGCGCAGCGTCGTCACCATCGGTTCCTACGACGGCGTACACCGCGGGCACCAGCTGATCATCGGCCGTGCGGTGGCACGCGCCCGTGAGCTCGGCGTGCCCGCCGTGGTCGTCACCTTCGACCCGCACCCCTCCGAGGTCGTGCGCCCCGGCAGCCATCCGCCGCTGCTCGCCCCGCACCACCGGCGCGCCGAACTCATGGCGGACCTTGGCGTGGACGCGCTCCTCATCCTGCCGTTCACCACGGAGTTCTCGAAGCTGTCGCCGGCCGACTTCGTCGTCAAGGTCCTGGTCGGCAAGCTGCACGCGCGTCTGGTCGTCGAGGGACCCAACTTCCGCTTCGGCCACAAGGCCGCGGGCAACGTCGCCTTCCTGACCGAGCTCGGCGCGACGTACGACTACGAGGTCGACGTCATCGACCTGTTCGTGAGCGGCGAGGCCGGCGGCGGCGAGCCCTTCTCCTCCACCCTCACCCGGCGCCTGGTCGCCGAGGGCGACGTGGAGGGCGCGGCGGAGATCCTCGGCCGCCCGCACCGCGTCGAGGGCGTCGTCGTACGCGGCGCGCAGCGAGGGCGTGAACTGGGCTTCCCCACCGCCAACGTGGAGACCCTGCCGCACACCGCCATCCCCGCCGACGGCGTCTACGCGGGGTGGCTGCACGCCCAGGGCGAGGCGATGCCCGCGGCGATCTCCGTCGGGACGAATCCGCAGTTCGACGGCACGGAGCGGACGGTCGAGGCGTACGCGATCGACCGCGTCGGTCTCGACCTGTACGGCCTGCACGTCGCCGTCGACTTTCTCGCCTTCGTGCGCGGGCAGGCGAAGTTCGACTCGATCGACTCGCTGCTCGTCGCCATCGCGGACGACGTGAAGAAGGCGCGCGACCTGATCGAGGCCGCGGAGTAATCCGTCCGCCGGGGTCGTCCGCGGCTACAGCAGGTGCGGAAGACTGACGCCGTTGACCAACGGGCCTTCGACGGTGACCCCTTCGGTGATCAGTGACTCGATGGGGGGCAGCGGCGTGGGGTTCGCCGACGCGTGCTGTGCCACCAAGGCCGCCGAGGCCGTCGGAGCGGCGGTCGCGGTGGCGGACAGGGCGAGGGCTGCGAGCAGGGTGTAGGTCCGGACGCGGCGATGGCGCATGCGATCTCTGCTTTCTTCTTGCGGCAGGCGGTCGGGAGAGACGGTCGGGAGCGGTGGTCGGGAGAGGCCGCGTTAGCCCACACGGGCGACGCATGGGCCCCGGCGTCCGACGACCCGTTCGTATGATCGTCGGTGACTTCTGGGCCGCGCCGTGGTTAGCCACGGCGAGCGGGCCGCGATCGGCGGCCCGCACGTGTTCACGGTCCAAGGAGGCTGCAGTGAACGGCAGTTGGGTGCAGGCAACGTCCCGTTGGGCGCTGGTCGTGGCAATGGCGGTGGTGCCGTCCGTCCTGAGCGCGGGCGCGGCGCACGCCGACGAGACGCACAGCAACTCACACAACGCCCCCAGGGTCTCGCTGATCAGCACCGGCCAGATCGACGACCCCCTGGAGGACGTGCTCGAACACGTCCTCAACTTCGGCGACGGCTACACGTGGAACTGACGGGCTGAGGAGCCGCTCCGCTCGCAGCCGTACCGTACTTGCGCGGATCCCGGGTGACCGCGCAAGTACGTCACGCTGCAAGGGTGTTCAGGTCACGGGGCGAGGCACGCCGTACCCGGTACCTCCGAGGGGAGGCCGGGGCTCGCCGGATCGACGAGCGTGGTGACGTCACCGGCCGCCTGGGTCAGGCAGTCGACCGTCGAGATGGGGTCCGGGACGGCGCTCGCCGGCACGGCGACGGCCCCCAGCAGTGCGACGGCCCCGAGGATGACGGCGGCGGAACGGCGCATGGAAATCTCCTTCGCTTCGGTGGAGTTGTTCACGGTTGCTCACGGACCGTAGTTGCACGGTGCCGCTGTGTGACTCCCCAAGGCTCACGCCTGCTAGGCCCCTCATCACCCGTACGTGGAAGAGGTAACGATCCGCCGCGGAACTCCGTATCACCCCCGGATTTCCGCCCCCCCCCGGATCTCCGCCCCCGGATTCGATCAGACGCCGGACGCGCTGACGTTGACCGCCGCCCAGTGGCACGCCACCTGCGTCTCACCGCCGCCGGACAGCACCGGCAGATCCTCTGTCCTGCAACGGTCCGCCACCCCCGCCCTCTCCGCCTCACCCGAGGCGAGCACCTGGCAGCGCGCGTGGAAACGGCAGCCGCCCGGGATGCGCGAGGGGTCCGGCGGCTCACCGGTGAGGACGATGGGATCGCCCGGGGCCTCCGGGAGAACGGACAACAGCGCCTGTGTGTACGGATGCTGAGGAGACGTCAGGACCTCCTCCACTGTCCCCGTCTCGACGATCCGGCCCAGGTACATCACCGCGACACGGTCGGCGATGTTCCACGCGAGCCCCAGGTCGTGCGTCACCACCAGGGCGGACAGGCCCAGTTCGTCGCGGAGCTTGAGCAGCAGGGCGAGGATCTCGCCGCGCACGGACGCGTCGAGCGAGGCCACCGGCTCGTCCGCCACGATCAGTTCGGGTTCGAGGACCAGCGCCCCCGCGATGACGACACGCTGACGCTGGCCGCCCGAGAGCTCGTGCGGATAGCGCAGGAAGAACCGCTCGGGCGGCCGGAGCCCCGCCCGCGACAGGGCGTCGGCGACCGTGGCCCGCTCGTCGCCCCCGTACCCGTGGATGCGCAGACCCTCGGCCACGGCCTCGTACACCGTGTGGCGCGGGTTCAAAGACCCGCTGGGATCCTGGAGGACCAGCTGGACGCGCTTGCGGTACGCCTTCAGGGCGCGGCCCGAGTAGTCGAGCGGCTCGCCGCCGAACGTCACCTTGCCGGAGGTGGGCGTCACCAGGCCGAGCAGGGAGCGGGCCAGCGTCGTCTTGCCGCAGCCCGACTCGCCGACCAGGGCCACGATCTCGCCCGGCTTGATGTCGAGGTCGACGCCGTCCACGGCCCGCGCGGGCGGGGCGCCACGGCGGCCGGGGAACGTGATGTGCAGGTCGCCCGCCGACAACAGGGGATCAGCCGACAGCAGGGGATCATCGGTGGTCATGCGTCGCTGCTCCTCGGTACGTGATCTGTCGGGGCCCGCGGTGCTCGGCTCGCGGTGCTGGACTCGCGGGGCTCACGGCGTCCGCTCCGCCGTCGCCGGCGCCGACGTCGGCTGCGCCGGAAGCTGCGCGCCCGCGTGCACGCACGCCGCGCGGTGCCGGGGGCCCGCGTCCCGCAGCGCCTGGTCCTCCGTGGTGCAGGAGTCGAGGGCGACCGTGCAGCGCGGGTGGAACGTACAGCCCGTGGGGAGCGCGGACGGGTCGGGCGGATCGCCCGGCAGGCCGCGCGGCGCGAAACGGGACGCCGCGTCGCCGATGCGCGGGAAGGCCGCGGAGAGGGCCTTCCCGTACGGGTGCCGGGCGTTCTCGTAGACCTCGGATGCCGGGCCCTCCTCGACGACACGGCCCGCGTACATCACCGCGAGCCGGTCGCAGGTGTCGGAGAGCACCGCGAGGTCATGGCTGATCATGATCAGCCCCAGATCCTGCTCGGCCACCAACTGCTCGATCAGGCGCAGGATCTGAGCCTGGATCATCACGTCCAGGGCAGTCGTCGGCTCATCGGCGATGATCAGGCGCGGATCGCAGGCGAGCGCCATCGCGATCATCACGCGCTGCCGCTGCCCGCCCGAGAGCTCGTGCGGATAGGCCTCCGCCCGCGCGGCCGGCAGACCCACCTGTTCGAGCAGCTCACCGGCCTTCTTCTTCGCCCCGGCCTGAGTCGCCTTCTTGTGCAGCAGGATCGGCTCGGCGATCTGGTCGCCGATGCGGTGCACGGCGTTGAGCGAGTGCATCGCGCCCTGGAAGACGATCGATGCCCCCGCCCAGCGGACCGCGCGGACCTGGCCCCACTTCATGGTGAGGATGTCCTCGCCGTCCAGCAGGACCTCACCGGTCACCTTCGTCCCCGCGGGCAGCAGCCGCAGCAGCGCGAGCGCCAGCGTCGACTTGCCGCAGCCGGACTCGCCCGCGACGCCGAGCTTCTGGCCCGCGTCGACCGAGAGGTTCACGCCGCGCACGGCGGCCGCCCCGGACGCGTACGTCACTTCGAGGTTGCGCACGTCGAGGAGGCGCTGTTCCGCCCCTGTTGCCTCTGCCACCTTGGTCTCCGTCACCTTGTCCGAACCACTCAACGGGAGACCCCCAGCCTGGGGTTGAGCACCGATTCCACCGCGCGCCCGCACAGCGTGAACGCGAGGGCCACCACGGCGATGGCGAGTCCGGGCGGAGCCAGGTACCACCAGTCGCCCGCGCTCACCGCGCCCGCCTCGCGCGCGTCCTGGAGCAGCCCGCCCCAGGAGACGCCCGTGGGATCGCCGAGGCCCAGGAAGGCGAGCGTCGCCTCGGTGAGGATGGCGTTCGAGATGACGAGGGTGGTCTGCGCGAGGACGAGTGGCATCACGTTGGGCAGGACGTGCCGGGTCATGATGTGGCCGTGGCCGCCGCCGAGGGCCTGCGCGCGCTCGATGTACGGGCGCGACTCCACCGCCAGCGTCTGGGCGCGGACCAGCCGCGCTGTCGTCGGCCAGGTCGTCACGCCGATCGCCAGGATGATCGTCCAGATCGAGCCGGACATCACCGCGGCGAGCGCGATGGCGAGCACCAGCGTCGGCATCACGAGGAACCAGTCGGTGACGCGCATGATGACGGTGGAGTACCACCCCTTGAAGTGCCCGGCGGTGATCCCCACGAGGGTGCCGATGGTCACCGAGAGGAAGGCGGCGAGCAGCCCGACGGTCAGCGACATCCGTGCGCCGTACACGAGGAGCCCGAGCAGATCGCGCCCGAACTGGTCGGTGCCCAGGGGGAATTCGCCGCTCGGCGACTCCATCGGCTTGCCCGGCGCGTCGGTCACGTTCTGCGCGTCCGAGCCGACCAGGAGCGGCGCGAAGACGGCGATGAGCGTGATCAGGACGAGCGCGGCCAGGCCGAAGAGTCCGGCCCGGTGGGTGCGGTACTCGCGCCAGAAGCGGGCGGCCGAGTGCCGCCTGCGGGCCCAGGCGAGGGACCGCGCGCTCTTGAGCGGGGTCGGCGGGGCCGGCGGGGTGGTCGGTGCGGATTCGGTCGTCATCGGCCCACCCGGGGATCGAGCAGCGGATAGATCACGTCGGCCAGGGTGTTCATCAGGATCACCGCGGCGGAGAAGACGAAAAAGAGACCCTGGACGAGAGGCAGGTCGGGCACGCTGAGCGCGGCGTAGAAGAGCCCGCCGAGGCCCGGCCAGGAGAAGACGGTCTCGACGAGGATCGCGCCCGCCACCACCGTGCCGAGGTTCACGAACATCAGCGTGACGGTGGGCAGCATCGCGTTCGGGACGGCATGACGACGGCGTACGAGATCGTCGCGCAGCCCCTTGGCCCGTGCGGTCGTCAGATAGTCGCTGCCCATCTCGTCGAGCAGGGACGACCGCATCACCAGGAGCGTCTGCGCGTAGCCGACCGCCACCAGGGTGATGACGGGGAGCACCATGTGGTGCGCGACGTCGATGATGTACGCGAAGCCCGTCTCGCCCCCCGATTCGAGGCCGCCGGTCGGGAAGAGCCCCGGAATGGGACCGGCCCCCACCGAGAAGGTGATGATGAGAAGCAGCCCGAGCCAGAAGGACGGCACGGAGTAGAGCGTGAGCGCGAGGCCCGTGTGGACGCGGTCGCCGAGCTGGCCGTTGCGCCAGGCGGTGCGGGTGCCGAGCCAGATGCCGATGAGGGTGTAGAGCACGAACGCGGTGCCGGTGAGCAGGAGCGTCGCGGGCAGCGCGTCGGTGATCTTGTCCATCACCGGCGTGTGGAACTGGTACGACGTGCCGAAGTCGCCGGTCAGCGCGTTGCCGCAGTAGTCGAAGAACTGCGTCATCATCGGCTGGTCGAGGCCGAACTCCTTGCGCATCGCGTCCAGCTGTTCGGCCGACACGCGCTTGCCGCCCGTCATCTGCTTCACCGGGTCACCCGGAATGAGACGGAACAGGAAGAAACTGGTGACGAGGACGGCGAACAGCGAGACGGCGGCGCCGCCCAGCTTGCCGGCCACGTACAGGAGATAGGCGCGGGTGTTGCGGGCCCGGGGGCCGCGGGCCGACGGCCCGGCGAATACCGGATCGTCGGTCGCCGCGGCGCCCTCGGTGTCGAGCAGTGCGGGATTGCTGTCAGCGGTCATGCGTTACTCGCGGTCCTCTGCGGTCGAACGGCGGCGCAGGGCGAACAGGACTCCACCGCCGACGAGCACCACCGCGGCGGCGGCGATACCGATGATGACACCGGTCGAGCTTCCATCCTTGGAGGAACTCTTCCCATCCGCGGGCACCGCTGACCACCAGGACCAGTAACCGTCCTGGCCGTAGATGTTGCCCGCGGCCGTCGGCATGGTGGTGATGGACTTGATCTGGTCGGTGCGGTAGGCCTCGACGGCGTTCGGGTACGCCAGGATGTTCATGTACCCGGAGTCGTAGAGCCAGGACTGCATTTCCTTGACGGTCTCGGCGCGCTTGGCCGGGTCGTACTCGGCCAGCTGCTTGTTGTAGAGCTCGTCGTACTTCTTGTCGCAGATGAAGTTGTCCGTCGCCGCGCTCTCCTTGGCCTTCACCGGAAGCGCGTTGCAGGCGTGGATGCCGAGGACGAAGTCCGGGTCGGGGTTGACCGACCAGCCGTCGAAGGCGAGGTCGTACTCACCCGCGTACCAGGGCACGGACACGTCATCAAGACAGTTGACCTTGAGCCCGATCCCGAGATCCCCCCACCACTCCTTCAGATACTTCCCGACGGCCTTGTCGTTCGGGTCCGTGGCGTGACACAGGATGCGGAAGTCGAGCGGCTTGCCGTCCTTGCCGACGCGCTTGCCGTCGCCGTTCTTCTTGTAGCCGGCCTCGTCCAGGAGTTGGGCCGCCTTCTTGGGGTCGTACGACAGCTTCTGGTCGGCGGAGGGCTTCCAGGCGTACTCGGAGAAGCGAGGCGGAATGTATCCCTCGCCCTCGACGGCCTGCCCCTGGAAGACCTTGTCGACCAGCGCCTCACGGTCCACGGAGAGGAAGAGCGCCTGACGCACCTTCTTGTCCAGGAGGGCCTTGTTCCCGTCACCGAACTTCTTGCGGTCGCGGGTCTGGGCGCCGGGGTTGGTGGCGAGCGCGAAGAAGCGCCGACCGGGCCCTTCGTTGACCTTGACGTTGTCGGTGCCCTTGAGCTCGTTGGCCTGCGCCGGCGTGAGGGCGGGCTGCCCGGCCACGAAGGAGACCTCGCCCTTCTTGAGCGCTGCGACGGCCGCATCCTGGTCCTTGTACGTCTTGAAGACCAGCTCGTCGAACTTGGGCGCACCCCGCCAGAAGTTCTTGTTGGCCTTCAGCTTCACGTACTGGTCGGTCTTGTAGTCGTCGAGGATGAAGGGCCCGTTACCCACCATGGGGAAGGACTTGTCGTTGTTGTACTTGCTGATGTCACCGACCTTCTCCCACACGTGCTTCGGGACGATCGGCACGTCGAGGGCGGCCATGGTGGCCTGCGGCTTCTTCAGCTCGATGACCAGCTCGGTGGGGCTGGGGGCGGTCACCTTCTTGAAGTTGGAGACGAAGCCGGAGTTGGAGGTGGCGGTGCCTTCCTTGGACATCAGCTTGTTGAACGTCCAGGAGGCGTCCTCGGCGGTGGCCTTCTTGCCGTCCGACCACTTGGAGTCGTCCCGGATGGTGTACGTCCAGGTCAGCTTGTCGGCGGAGGGCTCCCACTTGGTGGCGAAGCCGGGGATCGCGTGGTTGTCCTTGGCGTCGTAGTTCGTCAGGTACTCGTACGTCAGGCGGTGGATGCTGGTGCTGAGCAGCCGCTGGGCGAGGAAGGGGCTGAGCGAGTCGACGCTCTGGGCCACCGCGACGGTGAGGGTGTCCTTGCCGTCCGCCTTGGCCTCGGCCTGATCCGGGGCCGGATTGAGGGGAGAGGCGAGCCCCGCGGTCAGAGCGAGGGCGCCGGCTCCGGCCGCCAGGAGGAGACGGAGGCGTGGTGGTGCCTTCGGGGGGCCCTCGGTGTGGGGAGTGGCGGGGTGGGACCGGGCGAACCGGGTGAACCGGGTGAACCGGGCGAACTGGAGGGACCCGGCGAACCGGGAGGGCCGGGGGGACCGGGGCGACCGGGGGGACCGTGTTCTGCCGTGCTGATCTTGTGTATCCATGGGTCGGTGACCTCGCGTCATCGCTCGCGCAGAGATGGCTAGTTGATCAAGGAACGCCAGCTGGTTGATGTGTGTGTCTACCAGCGCCAGTCTGCGCCAGTCAACGGCAGGTGAACCCCATGTGGCCTGCGGAAATAACGAGTTGACCCGTTTTTCATCCGCATTGGTCAAGACCTGTGAAGCGTGGCTGGTCGGGGGGTGATGGTGGGGGGAGGGGCTGGTGGGGGAGTTCTGGGGTGGGGGGGTGCTGGGGGCGGCGGCTACCCCACCCGCTTCGTTCGCCGCCCGCCTCCTTCACCCGTCCGTCGTTCGCCCGCCGGCTTCCTTCGCCCGTCCGCTTCGTTCGCCCGCCCGCCTCCTTCACTCGCCCGCCGGCCCGCCCGCTTCGTTCGCCCGCCGGCTTCCTTCGCCCGTCCGCTTCGCCCGCCCGCCTCCTTCACTCGCCCGCCGGCCCGCCCGCTTCGCCCGCCCCCCTCCTTCGCCCGCCTGCCCTCTTGGTGAGCGGCGCCTTTGCCCACCCCTCCCGCCCTGGTCCCTTGGTGAGCGGCGCCTTTACCCATCCCACCCTGGTCCCTTCGGTGCTTGACCAAGGCTGCGGGGTAATCGGGTGGGTGGGTGGGTGGGAAAGCCTGTTCGTCAGCGGCTACTGCGGGACGCATGGGAAACGCACTGGGCCCACACCAGAAGCTGGTGCGGGCCCAGTTGAGACAGGCGAAGGCTACTGCTGGGGCGCCTCCGGCGCCGGAGGCTGGGGCTGCGGCTGATAAGGCGCACCCGGCTGGAACGGCTGCCCGGGCTGAACGGGCGGCGGCGAAACCTGCCCACCCTGAGGCTGAGGCTCCCCCTGAGGCGCAGGCGCCTGGAACGGCTGCCCAGGCGCCGCCGGCACCTGCTGCGGAGGCGCGGCGTTCTGCCACCCCTGCGGACCCCCCGGCTGCTGGGGGTAAGGCTGCGGCCCACCGGCCTGCGCCTGCTGCTGCGGAGGCTGCTGCTGAGGAGCGTACGGCTGCGGCACCTGCCCAGGGTGCGGCACCTGCCCAGGCTGCGCCCCCTGCCCCGGATAGGCCACCTGCCCAGGCTGCGCCTGCTGCCCCGGATAAGGCACCTGCGCACCGTACGGCTGCTGCCCAGGGACGGGCCCCTGCTGCCCAGGACCCTGCTGCCCAGGCCCAGGCGCAACCCCCTGCTGCCCGGGATAACCCCCCTGCCCCGGCAGGGGAGGAGCCACCACCGGAGGCGGATTCCCATCGGAAGTCCACAACCCCTGCTGCTGCTGAGCCCGCACGAAGTCCTCGGCAACCATCGCCGAAAGATTGAAGTACGCCTCCCGCACCTTCGGCCGCATCATGTCGAGATCAACCTCGGCGCCAGCAGCGAGATGCTCATCAAACGGAATGACGACCACACCCCGGCACCGCGTCTCGAAGTGCGACACGATGTCGTCCACCTTGATCATCTTCCCGGTCTCCCGCACTCCCGAGATGACGGTGAGGGACCGCGACACGAGGTCGGCGTACCCATGCGCGGACAACCAGTCCAACGTCGTCGACGCACTGCTCGCCCCGTCCACGGACGGCGTCGAAATAATGATCAACTGATCGGCGAGATCGAGCACACCCCGCATGGCGCTGTAGAGCAGCCCCGTACCGGAGTCGGTCAGGATGATCGGATACTGCTTCCCCAGTACGTCGATCGCGCGCCGGTAGTCCTCGTCGTTGAAGGTGGTCGACACGGCCGGATCGACGTCATTGGCGATGATCTCGAGCCCGGACGCGGCCTGCGAGGTGAACCGCCGGATATCCATGTACGAGTTGAGGTACGGGATCGCCTGCACGAGGTCACGGATGGTGGCCCCGGTCTCGCGGCGCACGCGGCGCCCGAGCGTACCGGCATCGGGGTTGGCGTCGATGGCAAGGATCTTGTCCTGCCGCTCGGTGGCGAGCGTCGACCCGAGCGCGGTGGTGGTCGTGGTCTTGCCGACGCCACCCTTGAGGCTGATGACGGCGATGCGATAGCAGGACAGAACCGGAGTCCGGATCAGCTCCAACTTCCGCTGCCGCTCGGCCTCTTCCTTCTTGCCGCCGAGCTTGAACCGTGACCCGCCGGCAGCGGGCCGACTGCTCTTGGCCTTCGGCTTGGTGTTACGCAGCAACCGATCGGAGGAAAGCTCGACGGCGGCGGTATAACCGAGCGGGGCCCCCGGATTGGTCCGCTCCCGCTGATCATGCTGCACGGCCTGCGGCCAGGCGGCACCGGTACGCGGATCGATGGGCGGCTGAGGCTGAGCCGGGGGCTGCGCCTGGGGCTGAGGCTGAGCGTGGGGCGGCTGCTGAGCCGGAAGCGGTTGCTGCGGCAGCGGCTGAGGCTGCACGGGAGCAGGCGGCTGCGGCTGCTGAGCCTGAGGCGCGGGCGGCTGTGGAAACCCGTAACTTCCCTGAGGCGCAGGGGCGTTGGGATTGGTAACCGGAGCGGGAGCACCCTGCTGGGGAAACCCATAACCACTCGGCGGCATGGGAGCACCACCCTGCTGCGGGAACCCGTAACTGCCTTGCGGCGAAGGGGCGGCAGGCGCCGGGCCGCCCTGCGGGAACCCATACCCGGCAGGCGGAGCGGAAGTTTCGGAAGCAGGGGCAGGCGCAGGCATCACAGGAGCCGGAGCCGGAGCCGGAGCCGGAGCCGGAGCCGGAGCACTGGCCTGCGGGAAGCCGTACCCAGCCGGAGGCGCCGGAGTATCGGCAACCGGCGGCGCGGGCGCGGGCGCGACCGGCGAGGGAGCCACGGGCCCGGTAGGCGAGGGCCAGGCGGGAGGCGCGGCCTGAGGAGCCTGCGGCTGAACAGGCGCAGGCGCGGGCGCAGGCGTGGGCTCAGCCTGCTGCGGAACTGGCTGCTGCGGCACCGGCGGCTGCACAGGCTCGGCGGCAACGGGCGGCGGCGTCGAGGCCTGACCGGGCACGGGCCACTGCGGCGCGGAGGTAGGCGCGGCGGGCTGGAAGGCGGGCGGCAACGGCGGAAGCCCACCGTTCGGCGCAGGCGGGGGAGTCCAGGAGGGCGGTACAGAGTCCTGCACCTCATCAACGGGCTCTACGCCCTCGGCAGGCACGAAGTCCCGAGGACCGGCGTCGTCAGAAACCCCCTCGTCCTCGTCGGATTCATCCTCTTCGCCAGACGCAACAGAGGACGCACCGTCACCACGGCTGTCCAGCTCATCAGAATCATCCGAGTCGTCCAACGCATCCGACTCCTCCGGGCCCGAGGACTCGGAGGAACCAGAACCAACCTCTTCGGCATCGTCGTCGACCTGCGGAGCCTCAGCGGCAGCCCGCTCCTCGATCTCCCGCTTCAGGGCCCCGGCGGAGAACCGCATGGTGGCGCCACTCTCAAGATCGCCACTGTCCTCGGCAAGGGGCTCGACGACAGCAGAAGCCGACGACACAGGCTCCGCCTCCGCCTCAGCCTCGGGCTCCACCTCAGGCGCCACCGCAACCTCAGGCTTAGGAACAACCCCAGTCACATGCACAGAGGAGGCAACACCAGCAACGGCCCCACTCCAGTCGGCAGCACCCCCCGAAGGCGACCCACCCTCGGAAGCAGCCGGAGCCGGAGCCGGCGAAGAAACGGGCTCCGCAGCAGAAGCAGGCTCCGGAGAGGAGTCAGAAACCGGATGCGAAACAGGCTCCGGAGAAGGAGCAGCCGGAGAGGAATCAACAGGCGAAGGAGAAGCAGGCGAAGGAGAAGCAGGCGAAGGAGAAGCAGGCGAAGGCGCAACAGGAGCAAGAGGCGCAGCCCAATCCGCCTGTGGCTTGAACCCACTCCCAACAGGCAGCTTCGGCACAGCAGTGGGCGGCCCGACCGGCGGAGCCGGAGGCTCGACAGGCTCGGCCGAAGCCGAAGGTGAGGCAACCGGGGAAGAAGCAGGGGAGGAGGGCGACGCATACGGAGCGAATGGCGCGGGCGGCGCGGGTGACGCAGGCGGCGCGGGCGTCGCAGGCGAAGCCGAAGGAGTTTCCCCCGCACTGCCGGACGCATTCTGCGTATACCAGGCAGGCGGCGCGTAGTCGATGGTGAACTCGCCCGTCGTCTCGGCAGCGGACTCCGCGTCGGACTGATCATCGACGGGTGTGTCCCAGCCCCCGCGGATCTCGTCCCGATCGCTGTTCACAATGCCTCCTGATGTGGTCGAGCACCCTGCGTGCCGTGGTGGGGGGCGACCGTTCCTGTCGTCCGATCCGCCTTGGCTCTCCCCGTTGGGACGCGAACGACCCACTCGCGGGTTCTGGCGTCGCGCCCAGTCCCAGGGTAATCACCAAAAGCACCAGCACGGCAGGGCAGCCCACCCCACGAATGCTGTCCTTTCCATCACGCTTCCCGCGTGAGTGATCCCCGTATCCGAAACAGTGACGGACAAATCAACCAACAGGCGCGAAATGCGCCCCAATTCGACCGGTCAACCGACATCAACCGGCCGCTCAATCCATCCTCCGCGCCGTACCCAACAATCCGGTCTCGGCGTCCGTGGCCTGCGTCATCACGTACTGCCGGTCACGATCGGCACACCACAACGTCACCCCGTCGGCAAGCGTCGGCAGAGCCTCGACGTCACCGCGCGGCAGCCCCACGAACCGCCCGATCTGAGCAGCCTCATCCGGCGAGACCCGCTGCACACCGACGAGCCGGGCCTGCCGAATCAGCCGAGGCGCGACCGGACTCAAGTAGGGCAGCAGCGTCAGCACCGATTGCCAGGGCCCGGAGACCACCCGTCCCCGGGGCGGCCGCATTCCGCAGTCCCGCACCACGAGCACCGGGCTGCCCGCCGACGCGCCCTGCGGGGGCACCCGCCCCACCTCATGCACCGACATCCCGCTCGGTCCGACGCCCAGGGCTTCCACGAGCTGTGCCCAGGCCGCCGGCCGCCCGGTCTCCACGGCTACCCGAGCTCCCGTTGCGGCGGTCCGCAACGCGATCACTTGCGCTGTCCACAATCCGCCGATGACCAGCACGTCGTACGGCGTAGGCCGGTTGACGCCGAGAACCGAGGGCTGTCCCTGGGCGTCCACGCCGATCACGACCCCGTCGTCCCCGATGGGCAGCGCGAGTGCGTCAATCTGCTCGGCGGAGAGTGCGTGGCGCCCGTGCCGCGGGCCGAGCAGCCCAAACCCACTGCGCAGCGCCGTACGGAGCCCCCCGCCCGGCGCGGGCGCCGCGGACGGCGTTGTCGGCGTTGTCGGTGTGGCCGGAGTGACGCTCATCAGCGCGCACCCCCGAGAGGCAGAGTGGCGAGCATCCCAGGCAGCTGCTCGCGATCGAGCCGGACCAGCCCCGTGCCGACCTGCCGGGCGCCCCGCTCCAACGCACGTCGACCCGCGTCGAGTTCGGCCTCACTGCGCCCGGTCACCCGCACATGCCCGCATAGCGAAACCTCCTGTCGCTCGCCCTGGCGCAGGGTGAGGCTGAACGTCGTGGCCAGCGTCGGGACAGCAGTCAGCAGTGCGACGAGCTGGGGCAGCGATGGACCACCCGCGTTCCCCAACTGCGGCCATCGCCGCACCCAGTAGGTCGTGTGACGGCGGTTGTCGCAGCGCCACGCGCGCGTGGACTCCTCCGTCCTGCGCTCCGGCAGCTCGGTCCGCCCGGCCTCAGCGGTGACCAGCGGATTGGCGCCCGCCGAAGTCGCGATCGCGGCACCCAACTGCTCCTCGGTCAGCGCCGTGGCCCGGAAGCCAGCCCCCGTCAGCCGACTCGCCAGCTGGTCCATGGTCCGCACCACACACTTCTGAGCTCCGACGAGCCCACCCCCACGTGCCGCGACGGCCTCGGGGCAGAGCTCAGGGTCAAGCTTCAGGGCAACCCACGTAATCCGTACGGCGGGTGCACCGGTCTGAGCCTGCAGGGGCGCGTAGTTGCTGACGGCCACGGACTGTTGCGGGAGATGCAGCGCGGGAGCGGGCTGGGTGTGCTGCACGATCTGCGCCGACTCGAGCCGGATCCCGTCCACCTCCAAGGCGTCCCGCACGAGCCCCACCGGCAGAGGATGCCGCCCGCGATCGGCCCGTAGCGCGGTGGCGTCCGACTCGACCTGGAGCACGGCGGTGACGAAGGTCCCGTCCCCGACCATGCCGACCTGCCGCCGGTCCCGGTCCCCGTAGGCGTACGTACGCAGGGCGGGGTCGCACTCGACGGCCGGCGCGAACGCGGGCTCCGTACCGGGTGGTATCGGCGTACTCGCTGCCCGGCGCTTACGGGCTCGCAGCGCCTGCGCGGTGCCCAGCCATTCGTGCCATGCGCGGCCACGACGGCGTACGACGGCGAGCAGGACCAGCACAACGGCGACGACGGCAGTCGGCACGACGGCCAGTGGGTCTACCACCCACGCGGCCAGGAGCAGGGCGACCGCGACCTCGATCAGCACGAGTCGTTGCAAGCGAAATGATCCGAACTGCGCCGAACGCGCCCGGAGATGGAGGGTGATGGGCCCGCGGGGCGGCAACGCGCCGGGCCCAACGGGTCCTGCCGGCCCTTGAGGCCCCGACCCCGATGGTCCCCGAGCCCCGGCCCGCGCTGCGGAAGCCATCAGTCCAACCCCCCGTAAATCTCCCGAATCCCCCTGGCGGTCAAGGCACATGCACCCCAGGAGTGCCCGGGAACCTTACCCACCCCACACGCGCGATTACTCAACAGGCATAGTAGGGGCCGGGTCTGACAACGGAGGGTGGGGGTCGCGCGCCCCCGGCGCTGCACGGGGGAGAAGCAGACACTCATGGCATCACGGCGGGACGAACTCAACGCCTACACCTTCGCGAAGCGCCGCACCCTGGCGTCCTTCATCCGGCCGTCACCATCGGGTTCGGAGGAAGGCGCACCGCGCCCGCTGCGTGGCGTAGTCCCCGGCATCATCGTCGGAGTGATCGTCCTGGCCGTCTTCGGCGCGTGGGGCATGTTCAAACCGGCGGCCAAGCCCGGCTGGGACGAGCCCAAGGAGCACGTGATCATCGCGAGCAAGTCCACGACGCGATACGTGGTCCTGAAGACGGACGGCAAGCGCCAACTCCACCCGGTGCTCAACATGGCCTCGGCGAAGCTCCTCCTCGACGCCGACAAGGGCGACGTCATCAACGTCGACGAGTCGGTCCTCGACAAAGGCAAGATCCCGCACGGCGCCACCATCGGCATCCCGTACGCCCCCGACCGTCTGCCCTCGGAGGCCGAGGCGGGCTCCGCCAAGCGCTGGGCGGTCTGCGAGCGCCCGGTCGAGGGCGGCAAAGCCATCCAGAAGGCCGCGTTCATCCTGGCGGAGCGCGACCAGAAGAAGACCGAGGGCAGCGAACGGCTGCGCGACGGCGAGCTGTTGTACGTCGTCGGCCCCGACAAGGTCCGCTACGTGGTCGATGCGTGGGGCAGGGCGTACCGGATCGCGGAGAAGAACGATCTCGAAGTCCTTCTGCGCACGATCGTGGGATCCGGCCGCGAACCGCAGAGGGTGTCCAAGGAGTGGCTGGACACGCTGCACCACGGCGATCCGATCACCTACCCGAAGGTGAAGGGCGTTCCCGGAGCCCCCGCGAACGTGGAGAGCCTCCAAGACCGGCGGGCGAACAGGGTCGGCATGGTCCTCCAGGCGTCCGACGGGGCGGGAACACAGCACTACGTAGTTGAGCCCGGTCGAGTCGCCCCGGTCTCCGACTTCACCGCGAAACTGCTCCTCAGCAGCGACGACTCGGACGCCCTGGGCCAGCGAGGCGACGCCCTCGGCCTGAGCACCGGCGCCTTCACCCCTGATCTCAAGTGGTTCGACGAGTCATACAAGTGGCCGAGCCGCGCTCCGGTCACCGCCAATGAAGCTTCCGGGGACGCAGGAAGCCGCAACACCGTCTGCAACGTCCTGCGCAAGGTTGACGGCGACGGCGGCCACACCACGCTCAGCACATGGGCGGGCACGGACTTCCCCGCCACTCTCCCGACGGGCTCGTCCAGCGCGTACGTCACGGCCGGATCGGGCCTGCTCTACCGGCAGTTCACGGGCTCGGAGACGAAGGCAGGCGGTGTCTTCCTGGCGACGGACACGGGCCTTCGCTACGCGATGCAGTCCAACAGCGACAGCGCGACGGACGACGCGGGCATCGGCACCACACCCAAGCAGCGCAAGCAGCAGCAGGAAGAGGCGCAACAGGCCCAGACCCGCCTGGGCTACGCGAATACGGACGTGACGCCAGTCCCGGCCCCATGGTCCAAGTTCCTCCCCACGGGCCCGCGACTCTCGACCTCGGCGGCACGCCAGCCGCAGGGCTCCTAGGCCGGAGGGATGACGGTGGCGCGCGAACAACGACAACTGCACGTTGCGGCAGCTGTGGCGGCGACCCTGACGGTGATCGCGACGACAACAGTTCTCGCCGCACCCACCGTGGCCGCGGCAGGCGACCAGTGCACCTTCGGGGGCAAGAAATACGCGGGCCGCCCCTGGGCGCTGCAACGGGTCCTCCTGGACGAGTTGTGGCGCCAGTCCACCGGAAAGGGCGTACGGGTGGCGGTGATCGACACGGGAGTGGACGTCAAGCACCCGCAGCTGAAGAGCGCGGTGGACGTGTCAAAGGGCCGCAACCTGCTCCCCAAGAACCTCAAGGACGACAACGGCAACAAGCTCAAGCGTGGCAACGAGAAGGGCACGACGGACACCGTCGGCCACGGCACGCGCGTGGCGGGCATCATCGCGGCCCGCCCGGTCAAGGGCACCGGCTTCGTGGGCCTGGCCCCCGACGCGACGCTGATCCCCATCCAGCAGAACGACGCGGAGGGCCACGGCGACACCAAGTCTCTCGCGACGGCAATCGACTACGCGGTCGCCGCAGGCGCGGACATCATCAACATCTCGCAGGACACGGCCAACGCCGTGAAGCCGGACTCGGTCCTGAAACGGGCGGTGGACAGGGCGCTGACGGGCGGCAAGGTGATCGTGGCCTCCGCCGGCAACGACGGCCTGGGCGGCAACGACAAGCGGACCTATCCGGCCTCCTACGAGGGCGTGTTGGCGGTAGCTGCGTCGGACCGCAACAACGAACGGGCCGCGTTCTCCCAGTCGGGCAAGTTCGTGGGCGTAGCTGCCCCGGGCGTGGACATGATCTCCACCGTCCCCCTCGGGGGCCACTGCTCGGACAACGGCACAAGCTTCTCGGCCCCGTACGTGGCGGGCGTGGCGGCCTTGATCAAGTCCAAGCACCGCAACTGGACGCCGCGCCAGATCACGGCCCAGATCAAACAGACAGCGGAACGCTCGGTGGCGAACCACGACCGCTTGGTCGGCTGGGGAGTGGTGGACCCGGTCAGAGCCCTGACGGAGGACGACCACCCGATCGAGACCCCCACAGCAGAGGAGGGCATCACCCGAGCGAAGGCCCCAACACCCGCTGAACTACACCTCGGAGAGACGACGGAGGAGCGCACGGCTCGGATCGCTACGTACGTGGCGGTGGGGGCGGCGGTTGTGGTGGCGGGGCTTGGTGGGGCGGGGGTTGCTTTGCGGGATCGGCGGCGGCGTAGGCGACCGCTTGGAGGATGAGGAGCGACGCGGCGCGGGCTCATCGTGCGTGAGGGGAGCCGCTGTCGATCAGCCTTCTTACTTCAAGGGGCATCGGGAAGTTTAGCCGGGAGATCGCACCGGGCCTTCTCGTGGGCGAATTTCGCCGAACTGAGTGCCAATCGGGTGAGGCTCTTTTGTGCCTTCGTCTCGCTGGACTCCCCACTTTCTTTCAAGTCAACGAGCACGCTGAGACTGTAGCTCCCACCCGGAATTCTTCCTGCGGACGTGCACGGAACCAGGACAGCGGCAAGTCGTGGTGAAGCCACGCCTGTCCCGTCGGCCACGAAGGGCTCAAGTTTCCGGCTACTGCCACGCCCATCCAGGACTGTACTTTCGATCCAGTCCTTTGAGGGCTCCGCAAGCATCATTTCTGTTCGAACGCTGAGAATGATTTTTTCTTCGCCGCTCACGAAACAGGAGGATGTGTAGCTGTCATCGTTGTCGCCTACTCGTGTCCCAGGCGTGTCCCGGAAGGAATAATTGGCTTCCGACGGCAGTACCTGCCTGAGCGCGGACGCCGCCGATGCTGAGGGTCCAAGTGACTCGCATACGTCTTTAGACTTAATGGTTTCCTGCTGCACCTCGAAGGGTGGAAGTTTGAGCAGATAGGTCGCGGCGGCGAACAGGACAACTCCGGTGAGTGTCGCGACGGGGGCAAGGACCCTCTTCTGCATTACGAACACCTATCAGCTTTCCTTGTCCAGCTGCCGTGGGACGCCTTGGCCATCAAACGCGTCCACCACATTCGTCTTGGCGTTGTTGAATCCTGATTCAGCTGCAGTAGCTACAGCTGAAATGATATGTGGTGACTTGTTCTCCGCGCTTTCTCCCGCCTTTTCTGCCGCCTTCTCGACAAGTTGGTACGTGGACTCTTTAGTACCTTCCACTTCTTTACCGTTACTGTAGATCACATCGCCGGCGTCGTCTTTCATAGACCCGTCAGTGATGGCTGCAATGATCTCGTTGGCGGCAGTGCCTGCCACGCCCCCAACTACGATGCCGCCGGGCCCAATCATTGGAGCAGTACCCAGGCCAATTCCGATCCCTACGGCAGTTCCTCCCCAGGTGCTTGCATGCTTCAGTGCGGTGTTATAGGCGTCGTCCTTTGCTCCGCCTTCCTGTTCTCCCTCGTACGCGCGACCCGCACCGATTGTTCCCTCGACCTCTCCGGCGACCCTGGCAATGTCTTCAATGCCCTTCTTCAGGTTCTCGCTCTCAGGAAACGAGGGGTCATGGATGTAGGCTTCGGGGTTCCGAAAATGATATTCCATCAGGGATGTCGTGTAGCTGTGCTGCCCCAGATTGACGGCGGCATATCCTTCTGGGTTTCGTCCCACGGTATAGAGGAAGCGGGTGGTGTCGTGTTCGCCGAGAGTAGCGGCAGATCCTGCGATGGGGAACAGCTGATCCTCGTTCACCCTGCCAGGATGCAGCCCTCTGTGAATATCAGGCATATACTCGGCCGCAATTTGCCCCATGCTGTCGGACATGTAGCTGTGCTCGGTGAGGTATTCAGGCTTCTTAGAAATCGATGTGATGAGATCTTCCGTCAACTTTGCCTGTTGGGGACTATGGGCAGGCGTGTCCTTGGTAGGCATTTCGCCAGCTGGATGCCCGGTGGTCGCAGCTTCAAGAGCCAACGCCATATTATTGCGCCCAGTGTTGCTGGACTCTCCGTCTGAGTTGGATTCGCTGGGCCACTCGCGTTCCTCGAACAGATACTGAAAGTTGGATTTGTTCTTCCCGTCAAAGGGATTATTTTCGTCGTTCTTCGAAATGAACCTATCGTTGAAGAAGTCCGTGGCTGCGGCAGGGTTGTTCGAAAGCCCCTTCATGAATCCAGTCATCGGATCCCATCCGGAGTCACTTCCCGTACGATTGAGGTGGGGATCGGAGGATGTCCGCTGCCACGCCCCGACTTCACCGTTTCCCGTAATTTTCTTCTCGGTCTCCATAAGCTGCGTGCCGTATTTGTGAAGAAACTGGTCGTCGTAGTCTCCCCACCGCATCAGATTGCTCATTACTTGGAATCCGAGGGGGCCGCCGCCTCCCTTCACGGGCTGGCTGCCGAGGTCGACCATCCTGCTTGTCCATTCCGTCATGCCAATTGCGTCGCTCTGGGTAGCGGTGGCAAGGGTGAGGCTGAGGTTCTTCTGGAGGTCGTCGAACTTTTCATGCCTAGCGTGATTCAACTCGGGGTTTGCGTTCGGGTCATTGATCCCGGCCCAAAACTCCAACGTCCCCTTCGCGCCAAGATTGGTAGCGAACCGCTGTGAGAAAAGCTCGTCGTCCGCGAACTTCTTGAAGCCGGCGTTCAACCTGTCGAATTCAGCTGTGCTGAGATCTGCCGGGTCCTTCTTGGCCAACTTGGAGAGTTCATCAGCCTTCTTGATGGCGGCGGCTGCTTCATCCCTGTCGCTGTAGTCAACCCCGGAGAAGCCGACCGCGCTCTGATCTGCAATGGCCTGCAGGACCGTACTGGCTGTGCTGTCGCTCTCGGTGGCTTTGTTCAAGATCTCCTGGATCTCATCACGCAAGGCAGTGACGTCGCCCTCGCTGGGCTCGGGGGCCTTCGCCCCCTTCGCAGCGCCGTCGCGGTGACTGTCCGCCCTAACGGTGAACCCGCTGCCGGATGTAGTGACCTTCAGGTCCTTCTCCAGACCATTCCTGATGGCCGTCTTCAGCTTCCGCTGGTAGTCCTTGAGTTCGTCTCGGGTGTCACTGAGAATGTCGCGGATGGACTTCGCTTGAAGGTGCGCGTCGCTGAATTCCTCGGCCGTCTTACCGATGAACTCCTTGGAAACGGTGGCGTTCACTCCCGCCCAGTTTGCCTTGTTGGCGGCGGCTTTGAGTCCCTTCCCGGCTGCCTTCTCCATACGATCGAGGTTGTCGACCATCTTCGTCCAGTCCGTGATGGCTTCGTCGAGCGGTGAGAAGTTGGCAGAACGGAGTGCTTCGAGGTCCATCAGTTGTCCTTCTTCTTGCTCGGCTCTCCGTACACCGGGTTTGGTTCACCGGGCTTGCCTACTCGCTCGTTGAAGCCTGCGTCGAGAGTGTCGATGCTGCTCATCTGGCGGTGAATGTAGTCCTCGTCGCCCGCATGCAGCTTCTTGGTCACCCGCATATGGTTGGAGATGTGCCCGCAGGCGTCTCGTAGAGACTTGAGTTGCTCATCCCACCGGGTGGACACGTGTTGCAGGGCGCCGCCTAGCGCGAAGCCCTGTGTGGCTAGGTTCCCTGCGGCCTTGTCGGTACTCGGCACTGCCAATCGCGCCTCGTCCCAGAGGCGTTCGAACAGGCCGTGTGCGTGCTCGCCGATCTTGGACAGCCCAGCCTCGCTGACCCGCAAGTCACCGTAGGAGCCGGGACTCGCGGTGGGGCCACCGCCCATGCCGGGATCTGTCTGATTCAGTTGCATCTGCGCCGGTTGACGCTCCGACGCCTGAGACTTCAGCTGTTCCCACTCATCCCACGCCATGGGCGCATCCTTCCCCCGTCAGCTCTGCCACCCCCGACGGATGACACCGCTCAGGCTCAACCTAACAACGCCCCTGCCCTCGCGAAGTGTTGTGCGGCAGCGCCTCGACCCCCGTTGGCCGGTAGCGGACTTGCCGATGTGCCGAGTCACGGCTTGTGACTGGATTTGGTATCCCCTGAGGCTCCGTCCACTGGCCGATTCGCAACTGGTCGAATGCAAAGACCAGTTGGCTGTCACGCTGAGTGTGACTAGAGTGACGCGGGCGCGATAAGTGACCACCTAGCCACCGCGATCGTGAAGCGGTCGGGGCAGGCAGGTAACGGGGAGGGTAGGCATCGTGCTTGCTACAGAGGGGCGCGGGGGGACGGCGCCGTCATCGGACGCCGACCTCAAGCGGGGGCTAGAGGCGCTGAAGACCTTTCGTCGGCGAGTCAACACGCTACTGACTGAGTTCGAGGGGTCGGCGGGCGGTTCGAGCGAGGTCGGGGGGTACAAGCTCTCGCGGGGCTCCTTCAGCGGTGAGGGCAGTGCGTTTCCCGCGGCCGACGGCCTGTACTCGCAGTACAACCAAGTTCACGAGCGGCTGACCTCGCTCTCCAGGATGCTTGGCGACCAGATCGATGCCATGGGCATTGCGGTGCATGGCGCGGACGTTGGCTTCGACAATCTTGACGAAGACCTGCGGCAGCGCTTCTGGGCTGTTCAGACCGAGGTGCGCCGTAAGCAGTTGTCGGATGGGCGCGAGCGGAGCGGCACGCCTGACTCGCCTCGTGGCAACGACGACGACGGCTCTGACTCCGGGTGGCGGCTGTGAGCTTTGAAGGCCACCGTCTGAACGACATGATCGACTTGGTCGAACAAGCGAAGCCCGCCGACTTGGAGAGCGCAGGAGAGGCTCTCAAGAAGGCGCGCAACGCGATCGCGGCGGCCGCCAAGGAGCTCGGCGAGCACATCGATCGAGTCGACTGGGAAGGGGAGTCGGGGGAGGCGTTCCGCAAGTGGGGCAAGAGCCTTGTCAAGGACACGCATCAACTCTCCGACTTTGCCGATACCGCAAGTGTCCAGATCGCCTCGGCCGGCGCGGGGTTGGCATCCGTCCGTAGCTCTATGCCGCCTCGTGACCAGCGCGCCGACCCAAAGATGGTCGAGGACATCCCGACCCCCAAGAGGGTCGACGGCAATGCGGAGTACGACGCCGCGGCCAAGGCGGAGACCCATCGCCAAGAGGCGATCAACCAGATGAATCGCTTGTCGTCGTTCTACCAGGTGTCGCAGCACTCGATGGCTGGGCAAGATCCGCCTACGTTTTCGGCTATGCCGAACGTGGGGGTGCCGACGCCGAGTGAGGCGGGCCTCGGGCCGGGTGCGGAGCGGGGAGCGGAGCCTTCAGCCACTACCGCCGGTGGCGCGCAGGCCATACCTGATCGTGCCCCTGATGCCGGGACAGGAAGTGCGCCGCGCACAGACGGACCTTCGGCGGCCCACAGTCGTGAACCTGCCCCTCTCCCTTCGCCGGACTCGTTCGTGTCGCCGGTGCGGCCTGTCGGCACGGAGATCGACAGCGTCGGTACGTTGCCGCCACAGACCGTCAGTCCGGCACCGGGTTCGCCACCGCCGACAACAGGATCGGTGGGAGGCGCTGGAGACCCGGTTCCTCCCCTCGGGCTTGGCCCCCGTGCGCCTGCGACCGGTCGCGCGGGTCCGGGCACCTCAGTTCCCGGAGCAGGGCCGAAGACGTCGCTTCCGGCCCAAGGCCGAACAGGCATGACAGGCCCCGCGGGACCAACCGGAACTGGGCGTGGCCCTTCGAGCCCGATGGGTCGTACAGGTCCGACGGCTCAAGGAAGAGCCATCAGTGGCCCTTCGACCGCTGGGCAGCCGCCGATCGGCCGCAGTGTCACCGGAGGCACACCACGTCCTACTGGCATGCCGGGCCCGCGTCCCGGCATGCCGGGTACTGGCGCGGAGCGCGTCAACGGTGTCGTCGGGGGGAGGCCCGCTCCGGGGCCGGTGCCGGGTGCGTCTGGACCCAGGTTGCCGCGCGGCCCGGTCATCGGGACTGAGGGGCCGGGCAGTTCACGGATGACGAACGGAGCCGGAGGCCAACGTGGAGTCGTGGGGGCGGCGCCTCATGGAGCGGTCGGCAACGGCCAGACGCCTCGACGATTGAGCAGTGGTCCCGACGGAGTGGTCGGAACTCCCAAGGAACGTACGTCCGCTGCCGCCGGTCGGCGGAACGGCTTCACAGCGGGTGGTGCTGGCCTAGTACGTGGTCCCTCGGGCAAGCCGCGGCGCATTGATGAGGACGAGGACGGCCAGCGGCCCGACTACTTGGTCGAGGACGAGGAAGCACATCTGCCAGGCAACAGGGGGCACGTGCCCCCTGTGATCGACTAGTGGCGAGCAAGGGCGTACAGGACATGAGGCCGGAGAGCAGTCGACGCGGCAGGCGGGTCGCGCCGTTCGAGGGCGATGCGCTGAAGCGCATCTTGGCGGTCGGTGCGCTGGTTCTCGTGTCTCTGGGGCTTGCTCCGAGTGCCTCAGCGGACGACATCCAGCCGAAACTATGGCATTTGGATGCCATGGGCGCCGATGAACTGTGGGATGTCAGCACTGGTGAGGGCATCAAGATCGCAGTCATCGACACTGGCGTATCTGAGACCCCCTCTCTCAAAGGTCGCGTCCATCCGGGCAAGGACGTGACAGGCATGGCTGGTAGCTCGACAGATGACTACGACGGGCATGGAACAACCATGGCTGAGCTCATCGTGGGATCCGGCCGAAGCGGTGGGATCAAGGGGTTGGCGCCCGGAGCCGAAGTTCTCGCTTTCCGTACCAATCTGGGTGAGAAGTTTGAGAAGGAAGGAAGCCGAAGCGCCGAAGCAATTCGAGCTGCGGCCGACAGTGACGCCCAGATCATCAGCATGTCCTTTGGTTCGGACTTCATCTATCCAGCCCAAGAAGAAGCGGTGAAGTACGCCGCTTCGAAGGGTAAGTTGATGTTTGCTGGTGTCGGGAACGACAGACAGAAGAAGAACTTCATCGGGTATCCCGCCGCGTATCCATCTGTCACCGGGGTCTCCGCTGCCGATAAGTCAGGCAAGGTCGCCAAGTTCTCTGAGCGCGGGGACTATGTGGACTTGGCGGCGCCAGGCCTGAATCTCCCTCAGTGGTGCGACGAGACGTTCCGCTCTTACTGCGACGACGGAGGGGGCACAAGTGCCGCGACGGCCATCGCCTCCGCCTCCGCCGCCCTGATTTGGTCGAAGCATCCCAACTGGACCTCGAACCAAGTCCTCCGCGTCCTCATCGATACCGCGGGCCGAGACTGGCCGAAGGACGACCCGAGCGTCTACCTGGGATACGGACTCGTTCGTCCCGCTCCCAATCTGCTGGAGGGAAGGGGAAATCCGGGCCGTGCGGATGTCGACCCCCTCACAAACGAGAAGACCACCGGTGTCGGTTCCAGCACGAAGCCTTCACCCTCTGCTGCCGCATCAGCTTCGTCGCAGCCGAAGGGGCCCGCAAGCGACGATCCCGCAGCAGCGGCTTCGAGTTCCAAGTCCAGCGCCGACGATGGCCAGTTGTGGATAATTCTGGGCTCCGTCGCTGCAGTCGTGGTGTTCGGCGCCGGTGCCTTCGCGGCGATGCGCGCCCGGCGCAGAGCCTGAACGCGACGCACCTCCACCCGGCACACACCGACAGAAGTCCAAGAAGGGAGCCCAGCCGTGGCTGACGGCCAGAAGTTGAACACCGAGCAAGTGGCGTCTCTGAAGAACGAGATCGTGGGCAAGTACGAATCGGTCCAGCAGCAGCTCAAGCACCTCCAGGGCACCCTCGACACGATGGAGGTGAACTGGCGTGGCGTCGGCGCTCATGCATTCGACAAGAAGCAGACTGAGATCAACGAGCGCATGCAGGCGATCGGCAGAATCCTGGTCGACTTCCTCGAAGGCATCAGCGGCAACGAGAAGCTCACGGACGGACTCGAGGACCAGGTCCGGTCGACGATGGACAGTATCGACGTGCAGTACGGCGGCAAGCAGTCGGCCATCAGCAGCTACTGAAGCACTGCGGTCCCTGGGGGACGACGCTTCCACAACCACTGAGAGACGGGGTAAGCATGGTCAACGTTCACTACGGTGAGATGGCGGTCAAATACGGCGGCCTTGACGCCATCACGACCGAACTCGGCAACCAGGCCAGGAAGTTGGAGGCCGATCTCGCTGATATCAAGCGGGCGGTGGCGAAGGTGGCCGAGGGCTGGGAGGGCAAGGCGCACGAGGCGTATGTCCTGCAGCAGAAGGAGTGGGACAACAACGTCGAGGCCATCCACCGGGCTCTCGTCGAAATCGGCCAGAAGGTCGGCCAGGCCGGCGGTGACTACCGGGGCGGCGACCTGAAGGGTGCCAGCTACTTCCAGTGAGTACGGACATCTCGCAACACCGGGGTGGACACGCGCGGGAGGTGTCCACCCCGGTCTGGTTCGAGAAGCGGCAGTCGCCCGGGCAGACGGTGAAGCCACGTGGCTGAGACGCTGGCACTCCGTGCTGGGGCGCTATGGAGGATAAAGATCTCGCCGTAACAGACGCCGAGCTGACCAAGCTCGCCGACGACCTCGATGACATGCAGGATCACCTGGACAAACAGGTCTGCCGCATGGACACGATCGTCGACTCCATCGAGTGTGGCTGATATGGCTCCGCAGCCAGGACTTGCCGGACGTTTCATCAGGGAGCGGCTGAGGGCGCGGTTCGCATCCACGAGGTGATGAGGCTGATCGAACAGGCCGCACGGCTGAGCAGAGATGGCTCCACTCAACAGGAACAACAGGAGCTGGACACGCTCCAGCACTTCCGGGAGATCCAGGCCTCTGTGGACGTGCCAGGTCTCTGTGGACGTGGGGGCCGAGGCCCGTGAACTGTCCACACCGGCCCCAGACCCGGCTGCCATCGCCCCCGTGTGTGGGTGCAACAGCACTGGTGACGCGCCGAGTTGGTTGACTCGGTTGAACTGGTCGTCACGGAGCCGTGCACCAATGCGGTAGCCATGGCGCACCGCGATACCCACCGGACCGCCGCGCGCCTACTCCTCCGAAGCCCCGCCATTCCGAGGCGAAGGCTCGAGATCGAACTCCCCGTCTCGCGCACCCAGTACGAAGGCGCGCCACTCCGCTTCCGTGTACCGCAACACCGTCTCCGGCTCCAGGGACGACCGCATGGCTACGGCGCCATCCGGCAGATACGCGATCTCGACCCGCTCCTCGTGCGCCTCGGTGCCGGGGGCGCTGTGCCACTCCACGCCGGAGATGTCGAGGGCGTAGAGCTCATCCTTCTCGCGTTCCTTGCGCGCCTTCTCCTGCGCTTCCGTTGCCTCTGCCTCTGCCTTTGCCTCGGTCATGGCGGCGCGGTCCCTTCACAACGTACGAACGAGTTGTGAGACCACACTACTGGGGGTGATCCGATCAGTACTCCCCACTCAACAACCCCGTCTGCACCAACGGCTTCCCCCGCCGCCGAGACACGAAGGTCCCCCGCCCCGCCGGCATCGGCCGCGGCCGCACACCGCCGATGATGTCGCCCTCGCCCGGGTCCCCGGCGAGCACCACACCCTGCGCGCCCAGTTCCTTCATCCGCTGCATGAAGGGCTCGTACAAAGCCCGTCCCACGCCCGCGGTCGACCGCGCGATGATGAAGCGGACGCCCACGTCACGAGCGAAGGGGAGCAGCTCGGTGAGCTGGCCCAGCGGGTTGCCGCTGGACGTCGAGACCAGGTCGTAGTCGTCGACGATCACGTACACCGTCGGGCCCCGCCACCAGCTGCGCTCGCGGAGCTGCTGCGCGGTGACGTCGGCCGTGGGTGTGCGGCGGTTCATCAGGTCGGCCAGGGCCGCCATGTGGTGGTCCATGGCGTTCGACATGGGGATGTACTCCGCCAGGTGCGAGGCCGGGGTCACGTCCAGGAGGGAGCGGCGGTTGTCGACCACGAAGAGCTTGCACTCGTCGCCGCTGTAGCGCTCCGTGAGACGGGTGATCAGCAGCCGCAGCAGGTTCGACTTGCCCGACTCGCTCTCGCCGAAGACGAAGAAGAACGGGTCCTGCTCGAAGTCCACGAAGACCGGTTCGAGGTTGTTCTCGTCGAGGGCGAAGGACACCCCCCGGTTCGGGAAGACGTTGCCCGGCGGCAGCTGCTCGCAGGGGAGCTCCCTCGGCAGCAGGCGGACCTGCGGTGCGCCCGGCTCCGTCCAGTGGCGGGCGACCTCGGCGGTCAGGGTGGACGTCGCGTCAGCGAGTTCCGTGTCGGACGTCAGCCCGTCGATGCGTGGGACCGCCGCCATGAAGTGCTGCTTCTGCGGGGACTGGCCCCGGCCGGGCACGCCGGAGGGGACATTCGCCGCCACCTTGCGGTCGAACTCCGAGTCCATGGTGTCGCCGAGGCGCAGTTCGAGGCGGTTCATGAGGTGGTCCTTGAGGTTCGCGCGGACCTCCATCGACCTTGATGCGGTGAGGACCAGGTGGACGCCGTAGCCGAGGCCTCGCGCCGCGATGTCCAGGACCGCCGGCTCCAAGCCCTCGTATTCCGAACGGAAGTTGCCCCATCCGTCGATGATCAGGAAGACGTCGCCCCAGGGCTGGTCCGCCACCGTGATGTCACCGCGCGCCCTGCGCGCCCGGAAGTCGGCGATCGACGGGATGCCGGATGCGCGGAAGTACTCCTCGCGGCGCGTCATCACGCCGTACACCTCGGCGACCGTGCGCCGCACCCGCTCGGGGTCCAGGCGTGAGGCCACCCCGCCGACGTGGGGGAGTCCCGCCACGGACGCCATTCCGCCGCCGCCGAAGTCCAGTCCGTAGAGCTGTACCTCCTGGGGCGTGTGCGTGAGGGCGAAGGACGCCATCAGCGAGCGCAGCAAGGTCGACTTGCCGGACTGCGGGCCGCCGACGATCTGCATGTGACCCGCCGCGCCCGAGAAGTCGCACCACAGTGCGTCACGGCGCTGCTCGTACGGCTTGTCGACCAGGCCGAGGGGGACGACGAGCCGCCCCGCTCCCTCGTAACCGGGCTGCGTGAGCCCACGCCCCGGCACGGCCGCGAGCCCCGGCAGCAGCTGGTCCAGGGACGGTGGGCTGTCCAGCGGCGGCAGCCATACCTGGTGGGCCGCCGGGCCCTGCGCCTCCAGGCGTCGCACGATGACGTCCAGGACAGTGTCGGCCAGCGCGTCGTCCGGGTCCGTCGGCGACTGCGTGCGCGGTTCCGGAACGGCCACCGCTGCATAGCGCACGGGGACCTCGGCCGCCGTGAACAGCACAGGGCGGCGGTCCACCGGGAGCGGGCCGCCGAGCGCCGCGGCCTGCGCGGAGCCCGAGCGGTACACCCCGGAGACGTACGCCGCCTTGAAGCGGACCATCTCGTCCGTGCCGAACTTCAGGTAGCCGGAGCCGGGCACGTTCGGCAGTTGGTACGCGTCCGGCACACCGAGCGCCGCACGTGACTCCGCGGCGGAGAACGTACGCAGGCCGACCCGGTAGGAGAGGTAGGTCTCCAGACCGCGCAGTCGGCCCTCCTCCAGACGCTGCGACGCAAGCAGCAGGTGTACGCCGAGCGAGCGGCCGATGCGGCCGATCTGCACGAACATCTCGATGAAGTCCGGCTTGGAGGTGAGCAGCTCGCTGAACTCGTCGATGACAAGGACCAGGGACGGGATCGGCTGCAGCGGGGCGCCGGCCGCGCGCGCCTTCTCGTAGTCGTGGATGTTCGCGTAGTTGCCCGAGTCGCGCAGCAGTTCCTGGCGCCGGTTGAGCTCACCGCGGATGGAGTCACCCATGCGGTCGACGAGCGTCAGGTCGTCCGCCAGGTTGGTGATCACGGCGGCGACATGCGGCATCTGCGCCATGCCCGCGAAGGTCGCACCGCCCTTGAAGTCGGCGAGCACGAAGTTCAGGCTCTCGGAGGAGTGGGTGACGGCGAGGCCGAGGACCAGGGTGCGCAGCAGCTCCGACTTCCCGGATCCGGTGGCCCCCACGCACAGCCCGTGCGGACCCATGCCCTCCTGCGCCGCCTCCTTGAGGTCCAGCATCACGGGACGGCCGTCCTCGCCGACGCCGATCGGCACGCGCAGCCGCTCCGCCTGTGCGCGCGGGCGCCACGTCCGGGCCGTGTCGACGGAGTTCGCGTCACCCAGGCTCAGCAGATCCGTGAACTCGAGATTGGCCAGGAGCGGTTCGTCGTCGTCCCCGCCCGATGCCACCCGCAGCGGGGCCAACTGCCGGGCCAGCGCCTCGGCGGCTTCGTAGGAGAGGAGGTCGGGCGTGCCCTCGTACACCAGGCCGTGTCCTGACTCGATGCGCAGCGACCTCGGCTGCACGACGAGGGACAGTCCGCCGCGCCCGCCACTCAGCTCTCCCGGCACGACCTCCACGACCGTCACGCCTTGCAGCCCCTCGGGGGAGGCGAGGACGGATGTGGGAGGCAGCGACAGGCCGTCGAGTACGACGACGATGTGCGGCTCGTCCGGCACATGAGCCCCGCCGGGGTGGAAGCGGGGGCGCCCCTGCAACCGTGCGGCGAGCATGGCCTCGAGTTCTGCCGGGTCGCCGGTGATCAGGCGACGGCTGCCGGCCCCGTCCGCGGTGTTGGGCGTCTGGCAGTGCGGGAGCCACTTGGACCACTCCCACTCCGGAGCGGCCGTGCGCCCCGCCGCGACCGCGATGACCAGGTCCTGAGGGGAGTGCAGTGAAGCGAGAGAGCCGGTCAGCGCGCGGGCAGCGGCCCGCACCGTGCCGGGCTCTCCGCTGACCGTCACGTGGTAGAAGGCCCGCAAGGAGACCGCCATCGGCAGGTCCTCCAGCGTGCTGTGCGCGGCGAGGAAACGCTGCATGGCGCCCGCGGTGAGCGGCTCCAGCTCGTCCACCGGGGCCGACTGCGGCGGGACGAGCGGCGTGGCGAGCGCCTGCGGACCGAGCCCGACGCGCACCTGCCCGAAGTCCTCGTCCCCGGTGCGGCGTTCCCAGACCCGGCTGCCCTCGGCGACCAGGGCCCACAGCTGCTCGGGGGAGGGGTGGAGGTAGTACTGCGCGTCGCGCTGAACCCTCGCGGTGTCCAGGGCCTGGCGCCGGGCCTGCTTCAGGTAGCGGAGGTAGTCGCGCCGCATGTCGGCCAATTGACCCTGCGTCCCACGGCGGTGGCGGATCAGCATCGCGACGGACATCGCCACCGTCGACGCGACCATCACCATGCCCATGATCTTCATGAACGGATGCGAACTGGGCATGAAGAAGAACACCACGGAACCGCCCATGCCCAGCATGGGGAGGAGCTGCATCATCGCGCCCTCCTGCTGCCCACGCGGCAGTTCGGGCGGAGGCTGCAGCTCGACCGCCTCGGTGGGCACGTGGGACGGCAGAGCCCGAGGTGGGCGCTTCACGACGATGTGGCTCACTACGCACCAATTCCCCTACAGGGCCGAGGTGTTCCGTCCGCCGCCCCGTTTCAGGCGGACGCAGGCCGCTGTGTGATCCTACTGATACAGGTGGTGACCGGTCGGCGGTAGGGTGCCGAATGTGCGCGTGAGCACCTGCTAATCCGGCCGAAGAACCGACCGGGCAACTGGGCGATGAATCAGGGCATTTAGCGGTATGTGGTGAGGGCCGACCTCAAGAACCAGCCAGCCGGCCCCGATTGCGACGCGACGCACCATGCGATGCGGCACAGTCGGCGGACACGCCGAGCACGCCACACCCGCACCACTGATGACACCGCCATCAGGACCACCAGCATTGAGGGGGAGCAACAAGGTGAGCATGACGGCCTCCGCGACGACCACCGGATCGGGCCGCCCCGGCCAGGGAACACCTCCGGGACCCCCCTCCGGGACCGGCACGGGATTCGGCTTCTGCCGGGTCACCATCGTGGCGCCCGACAGCCGGATCGACGTGGCGCTGCCCGACGACATCCCGGTCGCCGACATCTACCCGGAGATCCTGCGCCTCTCCCGGCAGAGCCCTGCCGAAGGCGCCCCCGTCGGCTACCACCTCGTACGCCGTGACGGCGCCGTGCTCGACAGCGCCCGCTCCTTCGCGGCGCAGCGCATCCTCGACGGTGAGCTCCTCACCCTGCGTCCCTTTTCCGAGTCGCTGCCGCCCGCCGTCTTCGACGATGTGTCCGAGGCCATCGCCTCCGCCGTGACGCGTGACCGCACGCTGTGGAACGGCGATCTGACGCGGGTGGCCGGACTCGTCGGCGGTGCCGTCCTGCCGGCCCTCATCGCCTTCGTGGCCTGGACCGCGGAACCCCGCCACGACATGCACAGCCTCCCGGGGATCCTCGCCGCCGTCGCGGGCCTGCTGCTGCTCACCCTCGCCTGCGTGCGCGCGCGCATCTACGACGACCGGGCCTCGGCCGTCGCACTCGGCCTCGGCGCCCTGCCGAACCTGGCGGTGGCCGGCTCCGGGCTGCTGCCCCTGACGGAGGGGCAGGGCATCGGCAGGCTCCAGTTCCTGCTCGCCTGTACGGCCGTGCTCATCGCCTCGGTGATCCTCACTCTGGTGTCGCCGCGCGGGGACGGTCCGTTCGTCGCGTTCGTCTTCGCCTCCGCCGTCGGTCTGCTCACGGTGTTCGTCGCGACGCTCAGGAACCTCGAGCCGATCGAGACCGCGGCGCTCTGCGCCCCGCTGGCCGTAGGGGCTCTCGCCTTCCTGCCGGGCCTCTCCATGCGGTTCGCCCGTCTCCCCATCGGCTTCGATTCCCCGCACGCGGCGCGGGGCGAGTACGGCGCGGAGCCGGAGCCGCAGGAACCGATCGACGCCGACCGGATCGCCGCCCAGGCCCGCCGCGGTCACGAACTCCTCGTCGGCCTGGTGGGCGGCTGTGCCCTGGTGTCCGTCGGAGCCGCCGCGGTACTCGGCTTCTCCGATGACCTCTGGGGGCAGCTGCTGGCCTTCGCCACCGGCGTCGCGATGCTGATGCGCGCCCAGCTCTTCCGGTACGCGGCACAGGTCGCGGCAACGCTGGCCGCGGGGCTGGGGGCGCTGGTACTGCTCGGGCTCGGCCTCTGCGTCAACCCGCCGCACGCGTTGATGCGCGATGCGCTGCACGGCGACAGCGCGGCTCTCAACGTGCGGACGCTGTGGCTGATCGCTGCGATCGCGGCCGCCTCCACGCTGGTCACCGCCGTAGGACTGATTGCATCACGCCGAGGAGTCACCCCCTTCTGGGGGCGCTTCACGGAAATCGCGGAGGGCTTCGTCCTGCTGACGCTGGTCCCGCTTACCCTGGCCGTCTTCGACGTGTACGCGGCCGCGCGGGCCATGACCAGCTGACCCGGGGTGCCCGCGGCCCCCGGTCAAGCCCTCACAGGCCGACTGGTACGCTATGTAACGGCCGTATGTGTACGCGCCCCCGACCCCCCAAGATCGGAATCCCGATCAAGGACCCGGAGGCAGCCCCCAGCGGACCTCGCCTCCCGAGTTACGGAAGCTCCCCTGCGATTTAGACCAGGGGCACTCGGTGGCCACGAAAAGACTACGAGGAGTACGCGTGTCGCTCGACGCCGCTACGAAGAAGCAGATCATGACCGAGTTCGGCCAGAAGGAGGGCGACACCGGCTCCCCCGAGGTCCAGGTCGCCATGCTTTCCCGCCGTATCTCGGACCTGACCGAGCACCTCAAGACCCACAAGCACGACCACCACTCCCGTCGTGGTCTGCTGATCCTGGTCGGTCAGCGCCGCCGTCTGCTGCAGTACCTGGCCAAGAAGGACATCAAGCGCTTCCGTGCGCTGGTGGACCGTCTGGGCATCCGTCGCGGTGCGGCGGGCGCGAAGTAAGACATCGTGAAGGGGGCGGTTCCCACGCAAGAGGGGGCCGCTCCCTTTGCTGTATGCAAGCGTGCCGTACGTCATGTACGCATTGATGTACGCGCGCTCTACGTGCGAAGTGTCACCGGGCCTTTGTAGTCTGGTCGCACGACGTCATGAACGGCGTCATACGCACACGCCATACCGGACCGGGCAGAATCGGACTGCACGGTCCACGGACGTAACGGCGTCGCACATGGCGACGAGACGACGTCAACCGTACGAGGAGAAGCGCACCTCAAGGAAAGCCGCCGCCGGTCCTCGGTAGTGGCCCCCGGAGTACAGGGAGAGCTCGAGCGTCGAGGAGAACTCGAACGTCGAGCGATCGAGTACCACCCGGGTGCTTCGATCGAAGACCGGCCCGCACCAGTAGGAGCGCTTCTCCGCCACCGTCCCCGTGCCACACGGGCCAAGGGGACGAAAGACGACAAGTAACGGAGAAAACGCTAGTGGAGAACGAGACCCACTACGCCGAGGCTGTTATCGACAACGGCACTTTCGGCACCCGCACCATCCGCTTCGAGACGGGCCGCCTGGCCAAGCAGGCCGCAGGCTCCGCCGTCGCGTACCTGGACGACGACACCATGGTGCTGTCGGCCACCACCGCTTCCAAGCGGCCCAAGGACAACCTCGACTTCTTCCCCCTCACGGTGGACGTCGAGGAGCGGCAGTACGCCGCCGGCAAGATCCCCGGTTCGTTCTTCCGTCGTGAGGGTCGCCCCTCCGAGGACGCGATCCTGACCTGCCGCCTGATCGACCGGCCGCTGCGTCCTTCCTTCAAGAAGGGCCTGCGCAACGAGATCCAGATCGTCGAGACGATCATGGCGCTCAACCCCGACCACCTGTACGACGTGGTCGCGATCAACGCCGCCTCCTGCTCCACGCAGCTGGCCGGCCTGCCCTTCTCGGGCCCGATCGGCGGCACGCGTGTGGCGCTCATCAAGGGTCAGTGGGTCGCCTTCCCGACGCACACCGAGCTCGAGGACGCCGTCTTCGACATGGTCGTCGCCGGTCGCGTCCTCGAGGACGGCGACGTCGCGATCATGATGGTCGAGGCCGAGGCCACCGAGAAGACCATCCAGCTCGTCGCGGACGGCGCCGAGGCGCCGACCGAGGAGATCGTCGCCGCCGGTCTGGAAGCCGCGAAGCCCTTCATCAAGGCGCTCTGCAAGGCCCAGGCCGACCTCGCCGCCAAGGCCGCCAAGCCCACCGGCGAGTTCCCGGTCTTCCTGGACTACCAGGACGACGTCCTTGAGGCCCTGACCGCCGCCGTGAAGTCGGAGCTCTCCCAGGCCCTGACCATCGCCGGCAAGCAGGAGCGCGAGGCCGAGCTGGACCGCGTCAAGGAGATCGCCTCCGAGAAGCTGCTCCCGCAGTTCGAGGGCCGCGAGAAGGAGATCTCCGGTGCCTACCGCGCGCTGACCAAGAACCTGGTCCGCGAGCGCGTCATCAAGGACAAGGTCCGCATCGACGGCCGTGGCGTCACGGACATCCGTACGCTCGCCGCCGAGGTCGAGGCCATCCCGCGCGTGCACGGTTCGGCGCTGTTCGAGCGTGGCGAGACCCAGATCCTGGGCGTCACCACCCTCAACATGCTCCGCATGGAGCAGCAGCTCGACACCCTTTCGCCGGTGACGCGCAAGCGCTACATGCACAACTACAACTTCCCGCCGTACTCGGTCGGCGAGACCGGCCGCGTGGGTTCGCCCAAGCGCCGCGAGATCGGCCACGGCGCGCTCGCCGAGCGCGCGATCGTGCCCGTGCTCCCCTCGCGCGAGGACTTCCCGTACGCGATCCGTCAGGTCTCCGAGGCCCTCGGGTCGAACGGCTCGACGTCCATGGGCTCGGTCTGTGCCTCCACGATGTCGCTGCTCAACGCCGGTGTGCCGCTGAAGGCCGCCGTCGCGGGTATCGCCATGGGCCTGATCTCCCAGGAGATCGACGGCCAGACGCACTACGTCGCCCTCACCGACATCCTCGGTGCGGAGGACGCGTTCGGTGACATGGACTTCAAGGTCGCCGGTACGAAGCAGTTCGTGACCGCGCTCCAGCTCGACACCAAGCTCGACGGCATCCCCGCCTCGGTCCTGGCCGCCGCGCTGAAGCAGGCCCGTGACGCGCGTCTGCACATCCTGGACGTCATGAACGAGGCGATCGACGTTCCGGACGAGATGTCCCCGAACGCGCCGCGCATCATCACGGTCAAGATCCCGGTGGACAAGATCGGTGAGGTCATCGGCCCGAAGGGCAAGATGATCAACCAGATCCAGGAGGACACCGGCGCCGACATCACGATCGAGGACGACGGCACCATCTACATCGGTGCCCAGCAGGGCTCGCAGGCCGAGGCCGCGCGCGCCACGATCAACGGCATCGCCAACCCGACCATGCCGGAGGTCGGCGAGCGCTACCTGGGTACGGTCGTCAAGACCACCACCTTCGGTGCGTTCGTGTCCCTGATGCCGGGCAAGGACGGTCTGCTGCACATCTCGCAGATCCGCAAGCTCGCCGGCGGCAAGCGCGTGGAGAACGTCGAGGACGTCGTCGGCGTGGGCCAGAAGGTCCAGGTCGAGATCGCCGAGATCGACTCCCGCGGCAAGCTCTCCCTCATCCCCGTCGTCGAGGGCGAAGAGGGCGACGACACGAAGGACGACACCGACAAGTGACGTCGCGTAGCACCACGACGACGGCCCGCCTCTCTTCGGAGGGGCGGGCCGTCGCCCGTACCCAAACCCTCCTCAAGGGCAAGGACGGCATCGGCACGGTCCGCCGTACGACGCTGCCGGGCGGCCTGCGGGTCGTCACCGAGACCCTGCCCTCCGTACGCTCCGCGACCTTCGGGATCTGGGCGAACGTCGGCTCCCGCGACGAGACCCCGGCTCTGAACGGCGCCACGCACTACTTGGAGCACCTGCTCTTCAAGGGCACCAAGAAGCGCAGCGCCCTCGACATCTCCTCCGCCCTTGACGCGGTCGGCGGCGAGATGAACGCCTTCACGGCGAAGGAGTACACGTGCTACTACGCACGCGTGCTCGACACCGATCTGCCGCTCGCCATCGACGTCGTCTGCGACATGCTGACGGGCTCCCTGATCCTCCAGGAGGACGTCGACGCCGAGCGCGGCGTCATCCTCGAAGAGATCGCGATGACCGAGGACGACCCGGGCGATTGCGTGCACGACCTGTTCGCGCACACGATGCTCGGCGACACCCCCCTCGGCCGCCCCGTCCTGGGCACCGAGGAGACGGTCAACGCCCTCAACGCGGACCGGATCCGCCGCTTCTACAAGAAGCACTACGACCCGACCCGCCTGGTGGTCGCGGCCGCGGGCAACGTCGACCACAACAAGGTCGTACGACAGGTCCGTGCCGCCTTCGAGAAGGCCGGCGCCCTCCACCGCACCGACGCGACCCCGGTTGTCCCGCGTCAGGGCTCCCGCACCCTGCGCACGGCGGGCCGGGTCGAGGTCATCAACCGCAAGACCGAGCAGGCCCACGTCATCCTCGGCATGCCGGGCCTGGCCCGCACGGACGAGCGCCGCTGGGCCATGGGCGTCCTGAACACCGCCCTCGGCGGCGGCATGTCGTCCCGCCTCTTCCAGGAGGTCAGGGAGAAGCGCGGCCTGGCCTACAGCGTGTACTCGTACACGTCGGGCTTCGCCGACACCGGCCTCTTCGGCGTGTACGCGGGCTGCCGCCCGAGCCAGGTGCACGACGTGCTGAAGATCTGCCGCGACGAACTCGACGACGTCGCGCAGAACGGCCTGAGCGACGACGAGATCGGCCGTGCGATCGGCCAGCTCGCGGGCTCCACCGTCCTCGGCCTCGAGGACACCGGTGCGCTGATGAACCGCATCGGCAAGAGCGAGCTGTGCTGGGGCGAGCAGATGTCGGTCGACGACATGCTGGCGAAGATCGCGGCGGTCACCCCGGACGACGTCCGTGAGGTCGCCCGCGAGGTCCTCGGCCACCGTCCTTCCCTGTCGGCCATCGGCCCGCTCAAGGACAAGCAGGCCGCCCGCCTGCACGAAGTGGTCTCCTAACTCCCTTATCCCCCTTAAGGAATCAGGTACATGAGCAAGCTGCGCGTGGCGGTCGTCGGAGCCAAGGGCCGGATCGGCTCCGAGGCCGTCCGGGCCGTCGAGGCCGCCGACGACCTGGAACTGGTCGCCGCACTGGGCCGGGGCGACTCGCTGGACACGCTGGTGGAGACCGGCGCCCAGGTCGTGGTCGAACTGACCAACCCCGACGCGGTGATGGGCAACCTGGACTTCTGCGTCCGCAACGGCATTCACGCCGTGGTCGGTACGACGGGCTGGACCGACGACCGCGTCGCGCAGCTGGAGGCCTCGCTGGCCGCATCGCCGAAGACGGGCGTCCTGATCGCCCCGAACTTCTCCATCGGCGCGGTCCTCACCATGAAGTTCGCGCAGATCGCGGCGCCGTACTTCGAGTCCGTCGAGGTCGTCGAGCTGCACCACCCGAACAAGGCCGACGCCCCCAGCGGCACCGCCACGCGCACCGCCCAGCTCATCGCCGAGGCCCGTCGGGAGGCGGGCAGCGCCCCGCAGCCCGACGCCACGTCGACGGCGCTCGACGGCGCCCGCGGCGCGGACGTCGACGGTGTGCCGGTGCACTCCGTGCGGCTGCGCGGCCTCCTGGCCCACCAGGAGGTGCTGCTCGGCGCCGAGGGCGAGACCCTGACCGTCCGGCACGACTCGCTGCACCACAGCAGCTTCATGCCGGGCATCCTGCTCGGTGTACGCCGTGTGGTGAGCACCCCGGGCCTGACGTTCGGCCTGGAACACTTCCTGGACCTGAACTGACGCACGCCGAACCGAGCTGCACCGAGCTGCACCGAGCTGAACCGAGCTGAACTGACCGTCATGCGAGCAAAGATCACTTACGCCGTCACGGCTGCCGTCCTGGTCGTCTACTTCTTCCTGGTCGGCAGCCGCGGCGTGCTCCTGATACAGCACGGCACCGTGCTCACCGTCACCTTCGGTGTCGCGGTGCTCATCCTGCCGTTCATCGGCATCTGGTTCCTCTGGAAGAACACGCAGTTCGTCCAGCGCGCCAACCGTCTCGCCGCCGAGCTCGAAGCCGAAGGCGGCCTGCCCGTCGACGAGTTGAAGCGCACGCCCGGCGGCCGCATCGACCGTGACTCGGCCGACGAGGTCTTCGCACGGCGCAAGGCCGAGACGGAGGACTCACCGGACGACTGGCGCTGCTGGTTCCGCCTCGCCGTCGCGTATCACGACGCCCGGGACACCCCGCGCGCGCGAAAGGCCATGCAGCGCGCGATCGCGCTGCGCGCGGGCCGGCCGGTGAACGTCTAGCTCAGGCGGTCCTGCGGTACTCGTCGGCCCAGACCTCGATGGAGTCGGCCGCCCGGTTGAAGGCCTCGTACCGCGCCAGGAAGTCGGCATTGCGGTCGGTCAGCAGCGGCGGCTGCGCGCCGGTCTGCTGATCCCGTCGTACGAGGACCAGTGCCTGCCCCTGAACGGTCCGGGGCAGCCCGAGCCAACGCACGGGCTGCTGCGTCGTACGCACCGTCACGACGTGCGCCCACGGCACGGTCTGCGTCGTCAGGAAGGCGACACGACGCAGTCCGTGGGCGCTGACCCACGTGCCCATCCGCAGCAGCCGCAGCGCGCTCACGATGATGACCACCGCGAGCCCCGCGCAGATCGCGGCGCCCGCCAGTGAGTCCGCGAACGCGATGATCACGGCGGCGACGAGGACGTACGAGGCGAGCAGCAGAAGCAGCGCGGCCGCCCCCACCCGCCACGGGCCCGGCCGGTAGGGCCGCCGCCAGTGGTCGCGGTCGTCGAACGGCAGCGCAGCGTCATCCGCTGCCTCGTCAAAGGCGCGGTCCGCCGTCAGAAAGGGCAGGGGCACGACTGAATCCTCACTCGATCCACGCACGGGCTGTGCCCGGTGAGGCTACCGAGCCCTGCTTCCGCCTACCACCCTTGGGGGGCCATGGGGGTACGTCCCACGCCATTGGGGCAGTGGGGGAGCGTCAGAGGGCCGTGGCGGTCTTCATCGACCGTCCGTGGCCTCGGACTGCTGATTCTGCGCGGGCCCCTGATCGGGGGAGAGGGCGGGCATGCCGAACAGCAGGGAACCTGCGAGTCCGGCGACCACGACCAGGCCGACCAGGGTGCGGCCCACCACCTGAGCGGCCGAAGGGCGCTCTCGGGGCGGGGGAGTGACATTGCTGCGAAACTTGTCGGCTTCGGCGATGAAGGCGAACGGGACTGGCTCGCGCCGACGGAACATGGGGTGCGTTTCTCCTCACGCGACTCGAACTTAACTCTGTTGTCTAGACAGACGCTCGAAACGGCCAAATGGTGCCCGGTTTCGCCAAATTCGCCGAAGAATGTCGAGGCGGGCCACCGAACGGCCGATTGTCAGTGCCGGGCCATAGAGTGGGCGCCGCCCGAGTGATGCACATGGAAGGACCCCGCCAGTGAGCGAGACCCCCACCGAAGACCTCAAGCCCAGCTTCCGCAGCGAGGTCACCGTCGAGTTGGTGAAGCATGCCGCGACCGACTCCGACGTCCTGTGGGCCGCCCGTGTCTCCACTGCCGGGGAGCAGTCCCTGGAGGAGCTCCAGAAGGACCCGGAGCGCTCCAAGGGCCTGATCAACTATCTGATGCGGGACCGCCACGGCAGCCCCTTCGAGCACAACTCGATGACGTTCTTCATCAGCGCCCCGATCTTCGTCTTCCGCGAGTTCATGCGGCACCGCGTGGGCTGGTCGTACAACGAGGAGTCGGGCCGCTACAGGGAGCTCGAGCCGACGTTCTACGTGCCGGACGAGTCCCGCAAGCTGGTCCAGGAGGGCCGCCCCGGGAAGTACGTCTTCGTGGAAGGCACCCAGGCCCAGCAGGAGCTCACGGGCCGCGTCATGGAGGACTCGTACCGCCAGGCGTACGACGCGTACCAGGAGATGCTCGCCGCCGGTGTCGCCCGCGAGGTCGCCCGCGCGGTCCTGCCGGTCGGCCTCTTCTCGTCGATGTACGCGACGTGCAACGCCCGTTCGCTGATGCATTTCCTCGGTCTGCGTACGCAGCACGAGCTCGCCAAGGTCCCGTCCTTCCCGCAGCGGGAGATCGAGATGGTCGGCGAAAAGATGGAGGAGCACTGGGCCAAGCTCATGCCTCTCACGCACGCGGCGTTCAACGGCAACGGACGCGTGGCGCCGTAAGGCACTGATGTACGGGTGGGCTGAGTGAGGTGTCCGTATTGCGGCATTTCGAGAAGTTCATCTAGCCTGATCAAACGGACCCGGCACTGCTTGAACCCCCGAGCAGGCAGTGCCGGGCTCCTCACTTGTCAGGTCCGCATACATCCCCCGAGGGGGGACCCCGCGCTGAGCAGCGAGTAGCGTGTTACCCATGGCTCCGACCTCCACTCCGCAGACCCCCTTCGGCAGGGTCCTCACCGCTATGGTCACGCCCTTTACGGCGGACGGCGCACTCGACCTCGACGGCGCGCAGCAGCTCGCCGTCCACTTGGTGGACGCAGGCAATGACGGCCTCGTCATCAACGGCACCACCGGTGAGTCGCCGACCACCAGCAACGCGGAGAAAGCCGAGCTCGTACGAGCCGTAGTGGAAGCCGTCGGAGACCGCGCCCACGTCGTCGCGGGCGTCGGCACGAACGACACGCGCCACAGCATCGAGCTCGCCCGCGACGCGGAGCGTGTCGGCGCCACCGGCCTCCTCACGGTCACGCCGTACTACAACAAGCCCCCGCAAGAGGGCCTGCTCCGGCACTTCACCGCGATCGCCGACAGCACCGAGCTGCCGGTCATGCTCTACGACATCCCCGGCCGCAGTGGCGTACCGATCAACACCGAGACGATCGTCCGCCTCGCCCACCACCCGCGGATCGTCGCCAACAAGGACGCCAAGGGCGACCTCGGCCGCGCCAGCTGGGCCATCGCCCGCTCCGGCCTCGCCTGGTACTCCGGCGACGACATGCTGAACCTCCCGCTGCTCTCCGTCGGCGCCTGCGGCTTCGTCTCCGTCGTGAGCCACGTGGTCACCCCGGAACTGCGCGCGATGCTCGACGCGTACTCCACGGGTGACGTGCAGAAGGCCACCGAGATCCACCAGAAGCTGCTCCCGGTCTTCACGGGCATGTTCCGTACGCAGGGTGTGATCACCACGAAGGCGGCGCTCACCCTCCAGGGCCGTCCCGCGGGACCGCTGCGGCTGCCCCTGGTCGAACTGTCGCCCGACGAGACGGCCCAGCTCAAGATCGATCTCGCCGCCGGCGGGGTACAGCTCTAACCACAGACTTCACAACTGAATACGCGCAACACCGCAGGACACCGACTGACACGGTCCTGCACCCACACCAAACAACTGCTACTGCACGAACGTCATGCGCGCCACGTGCCCTGGAGGTACGTGGCGCGTGTGGTGAGGAGAGTCTTTTGAGTCATCCGCATCCTGAACTCGGCGCCCCGCCGAAGCTCCCGAAGGGCGGCCTGCGGGTCACCCCGCTCGGCGGCCTCGGTGAGATCGGCCGCAACATGACCGTCTTCGAGTACAACGGTCGCCTGCTGATCGTCGACTGCGGAGTGCTCTTCCCCGAGGAGGAGCAGCCCGGAATCGACCTGATCCTGCCGGACTTCACGTCCATCAGGGACCGCCTCGACGACATCGACGGCATCGTGCTCACGCACGGCCACGAGGACCACATCGGCGGTGTCCCCTACCTCCTTCGCGAGAAGCCGGACATCCCGCTGATCGGCTCCAAGCTGACCCTCGCGCTCATCGAGGCGAAGCTCCAGGAGCACCGCATCCGTCCGTACACGCTCGAGGTCGTCGAGGGCGACCGCGAGCGCCTGGGCCCGTTCGACTGCGAGTTCATCGCGGTCAACCACTCCATCCCGGACGCCCTGGCCGTCGCCGTCCGCACCCCCGCGGGCATGGTCGTCGCCACCGGCGACTTCAAGATGGACCAGCTGCCGATGGACGGCCGCCTCACCGACCTGCACGCGTTCGCGCGGCTGAGCGAGGAGGGCATCGACCTCCTTCTCTCCGACTCGACGAACGCCGAGGTCCCGGGCTTCGTCCCGCCGGAGCGCGACATCTCGAACGTGATCCGGGGCGTCTTCGCCGGCGCCCAGAAGCGGATCATCGTCGCGAGCTTCGCCAGCCACGTCCACCGCATCCAGCAGATCCTGGACGCGGCCCACGAGTACGGCCGCAGGGTCGCCTTCGTCGGCCGCTCGATGGTCCGCAACATGGGCATCGCGAGGGACCTGGGCTATCTGAAGGTCCCGCCGGGCCTGGTGGTCGACGTCAAGACGCTCGACGACCTGCCCGACAGCCAGATCGTGCTCGTCTGCACGGGCTCGCAGGGTGAGCCGATGGCCGCCCTCTCCCGGATGGCCAACCGCGACCACCAGATCCGCATCGTCCAGGGCGACACGGTGATCCTGGCGTCGTCGCTCATCCCCGGCAACGAGAACGCGGTCTACCGCGTGATCAACGGCCTGACCCGCTGGGGAGCGAACGTCGTCCATAAGGGCAACGCCAAGGTGCACGTCTCCGGCCACGCGTCGGCGGGCGAGCTCCTGTACTTCTACAACATCTGCAAGCCCAAGAATCTGATGCCGGTGCACGGCGAATGGCGCCACCTGCGCGCCAACGCCGAGCTGGGCGCCCTTACCGGCATCCCGCACGACCGCATCGTGATCGCCGAGGACGGCGTCGTCGTCGACCTCGTCGAGGGCAAGGCGAAGATCGTCGGCAAGGTCCAGGCGGGATACGTGTACGTGGACGGCCTCTCGGTCGGCGACGTCACGGAGTCCTCCCTCAAGGACCGCAGGATCCTCGGTGACGAGGGCATCATCTCGGTCTTCGTGGTGGTGGACTCCAGCACCGGCAAGTTCACCGGGGGCCCGCACATCCATGCCCGCGGTTCCGGCATCGATGACTCGGCCTTCGCGGCCGTCATGCCGAGGGTCCAGGAGGTCCTCGAGAAGTCGGCCCAGGACGGCGTCGTGGAGCCCCACCAGCTGCAGCAACTCATCCGCCGCACGCTGGGCAAGTGGGTCTCCGACAACTACCGTCGGCGCCCGATGATCCTTCCCGTGGTCGTCGAGGTCTGACCCGACACTGCGTCACTTCCGGAGCGGGGCGCCTCGATTTGCATCGGGGCGCCCCGCTCCAGTACGTTTACGTCTCCGCCTGAACGGGAAGCACCCCGCACTCACGTGCCCGGAGCGAACCGAACGGGGCGGGGAATTCCGACTCAGAATCTCTGATAAAGTCGGAACCGCCGGAAAGGGAAACGCGAAAGCCGAAAGGCCGGAGCGGAAACCTGAAAGGCACCGAGGAAAATCGGACACGAAAGAGTCTGATAGAGTCGGAA
>NZ_JBHUZJ010000029.1:0-98455 GCF_042667685.1 Streptomyces sp. NPDC057302
CTTCGACAGCCACCGGACCACCACCGCTTTTTGCGCGTCCAACGCCAAGTGTGACCTTCGCCTCCCCGAGGCAGTCCTCGGCAACCCTTGGCCGCATAGTTACCGGCAAGTAGCATGGAGCACGGAAGCGCGCCGGCAGGCGCACCCGCACCCTGGAGGAGAGCCATCGTGCCTCGTACCGTCAGGGACGTCGTCTTCGTTGATGGCGTCCGCACCCCGTTCGGCAAGGCGGGCCCGAAGGGCATCTACCACGAGACCCGTGCGGATGACCTGATCGTGAAGGCCATCCGGGAGCTGCTCCGCCGCAACCCGGCCCTCGACCCCGCCAAGATCGACGAGGTCGCCATCGCCGCGACCACGCAGATCGGCGACCAGGGCCTGACGCTGGGCCGCACCGCCGGGATCCTGGCCGGGCTTCCGCAGTCCGTGCCGGGCTACTCCATCGACCGCATGTGTGCGGGCGCGCTGACCGCCGTGACGGCGACCGCGGGCTCCATCGCGTTCGGTGCGTACGACGCCGTCATCGCCGGTGGTGTCGAGCACATGGGCCGCCACCCCATGGGCGAGGGCGTCGACCCGAACCCGCGGTTCGTGAGCGAGAAGCTCGTCGACGAGTCCGCCCTCTTCATGGGCATGACCGCCGAGAACCTGCACGACCGCTACCCGAGCATCACCAAGCAGCGTGCCGACGAGTACGCGGTGCGCTCGCAGGAGAAGGCCGCCAAGGCGTACGCCAACGGCAAGATCCAGCAGGACCTCGTGCCCGTCTCCGTACGGCGGACCAACGCGGAGGCGGGTGAGACCGGTTGGGGTCTTGCCACCGCCGACGAGCCGATGCGTCCGGGCACCACCCTGGAGAGCCTCGCCGGTCTCAAGACGCCCTTCCGTACGCACGGCCGCGTCACCGCGGGCAACGCCGCGGGCCTCAACGACGGCGCCACGGCGTCGATCATCGCCTCCGAGGACTTCGCGCGCGAGCACGACCTGCCGGTCAAGATGCGGCTGGTCTCGTACTCGTTCGCCGGTGTCGAGCCCGAGGTCATGGGCTACGGGCCCATCCCGGCCACCGAGAAGGCGCTCGCCCAGGCGGGCCTCTCCATCTCCGACATCGGTCTCTTCGAGATCAATGAGGCCTTCGCCGTGCAGGTGCTCGCCTTCCTGGAGCACTACGGCATCGCGGACGACGACACCCGCGTGAACCAGTACGGCGGCGCCATCGCCTACGGCCACCCCCTCGCCTCCTCCGGCGTGCGTCTGATGACGCAGCTGGCGCGGCAGTTCGAGGAGCAGCCGGACGTCCGCTACGGCCTGACGACGATGTGCGTCGGCTTCGGCATGGGCGCCACCGTCATCTGGGAGAACCCGAACCACAAGGACGCCGGAGGCGACAAGTGAGCAGCTCCACCAGCTCCACCACGGAGCTTCTGAAGGGCGCGGCCGAGCTGTTCCCGGACGAGGTCGTCACGCAGGCGCACGTTCGCCACCTCGACCTGCCCGCGGGCGCGGGCCGCTTCGCGCTCATCACGCTCGACAACGGCTTCGACCACACCAAGCCGACCACCTTCGGTCCCGGCTCGCTGGCGAACCTGAACACCGCCATCGACCAGGTCGAGAAGGAGGCGGCCGAGGGCACGATCGTCGGCGTCGGTGTCACCGGCAAGCCGTTCATCTTCGCCGTCGGCGCCGACCTCAAGGGCGTCGAGATCCTGGGACGCCACGAGGACGCGCTCGCCATCGGCAAGGGCGGCCACGAGGTCTTCAAGCGGCTCTCCGGGCTCGCCGTGCCGACCTTCGCGTACTACAACGGCGCGGCCATGGGCGGCGGTGTCGAGGTCGGTCTGCACTGCTCGTACCGCACCGTCTCCAAGGCGCTTCCGGCCTTCTCGCTGCCCGAGGTCTTCCTCGGTCTCGTACCGGGCTGGGGCGGCTGTGCGCTGCTCCCGAACCTGATCGGCGCCGACAAGGCCGTCTCGGTCATCATCGAGAACTCGCTGAACCAGAACCGCCAGCTCAAGGGCAAGCAGGTCTTCGAGCTCGGCATCGCCGACGCGCTCTTCGAAGGCGCCGACTTCCTCGAGCAGTCGCTGATCTGGACGGCCGACGTCCTCAACGGCTCGCTGACGGTGGAGCGCCCCGCGATCGACCGCGGCGAGGCCTGGGACGCCGCCGTGGCGCGCGGCCGTGGCATCGCGGACTCCAAGGTGCACGGCGCGGCCCCCGCCGCCTACCGCGCCCTGGAGATCATCGCGGCCGCCAAGGACGGCGACCTCCAGCAGGGCTTCGACGCCGAGGACACGGCGCTCGCCGACCTCATCATGGGCGGCGAACTGCGCAGCGGCATCTACGCGTTCAACCTCGTCCAGAAGCGCGCCAAGCGCCCCGCGGGCGCCCCGGACAAGAGCCTGGCGCGCCCGGTCACCAAGGTCGGCGTCGTCGGCGCCGGTCTGATGGCCTCGCAGCTCGCGCTGCTCTTCCTGCGCCGCCTCGAGGTGCCGGTCGTGCTGACCGACATCGACCAGGCGCGCGTGGACAAGGGCGTCGGCTACGTCCACGAGGAGATCGACAAGCTCCTCCTCAAGGGCCGTGTCAACCAGGACAAGGCGAACCGCCTGAAGGGGCTCGTCTCCGGCGTGCTCGACAAGGCCGAGGGCTTCTCCGACGCCGACTTCATCATCGAGGCCGTCTTCGAGGAGATCGGCGTCAAGCAGCAGGTGTTCGCCGAGGTCGAGGCGGTCGCTCCGGCACACGCCATCCTCGCCACCAACACCTCCTCGCTCTCGGTCTCCGAGATGGCGTCGAAGCTGAAGCACCCCGAGCGGGTCGTCGGCTTCCACTTCTTCAACCCCGTCGCGATCCTCCCGCTCCTGGAGATCGTGCGCGGCGAGCAGACGGACGACGCCTCGCTGGCCACGGCCTTCGGTGTCGCCAAGAAGCTGAAGAAGACCGCGGTCCTGGTGAAGGACGCCCCGGCGTTCGTCGTGAACCGCATCCTCACCCGCTTCATGGGCGAGATCCAGAACGTCATCGACGAGGGCACCCCGGTCGCCGTCGCCGAGAAGGCCGTCGAGCCGCTCGGTCTGCCGATGTCGCCGCTGGTGCTCCTGGAGCTGGTCGGTCCTGCCATCGGTCTGCACGTCTCCGAGACGCTCAACCGTGCCTTCCCGGAGCGCTTCACGGTCTCCCCGAACCTCGCGGCGGTCGTCAAGGCCGGCAAGCGCGGCTTCTACGTCTACGACTCCGGCAAGCCGGAGCTGGACCCCGAGGTCGCCGCTCTCCTCAAGCAGGGCGACACCGTCCTGACCGAGGAGCAGACCCGCGACCGCGTGCTGGACGCCGTGGCGCAGGAGATCGGCCTGATGCTCGACGAGGGCGTCGTCGCCGAGGCGCAGGACATCGACCTGTGCCTGATCACCGGCGCCGGCTGGCCCTTCCACCTGGGCGGCATCACGCCGTACCTGGACCGTGAGGGCGTCAGCGAGCGCGTCACCGGCAAGCGGTTCCTGGCGCCGGGCGTGGCCAGCGTGCCCGCGTAACGCCTGAACGCGTACGACGATGCCCGGCAGGCCGCGAGGTCTGCCGGGCATCGGCCGTTCGGCGGGGAGTCGTTCGGCGGGGTGTCCTACACCCGCGCCCACGCGTCGAGCGCGAGGCCCGACTCCGCCTTCTGGCGTGCGAGCCGCAGCGTGCCGTCGAGGCCGATCGTCGCCATGACCACGCGGCCCCGCGCGTCGAGCGCCAACGCCGGGGAGCCCAGGCAGGGTTCGCCCGTGGCCGCCCACCAGACGCCCGCCTTCTCGTCCTGCGTCGGATAGGCCGCTATCACCGGTCGGCCGTCCGCGCCCCGGTGCGCCAGGACCGTGCAGTCGTGGCCCTCTATCGTCGCGCGCAGCGCCGCCGTGTGGCCCGTCCCGGGAGTTCCGCCGAGGGGCAGGGTGTCCTCGGCGCGGGCGGCGTCGCAGCGGTGGGCCATGACGCCCTTGCCCCGGACGTCCGTGGCGAAGTACGTGAGGCGGTCGGGGGCGGTCTCCAGGGCCGTGCCGGAGCCGGGGGCCGGGGGCAGCGCGATGTCGTCGGCGCGCGTCAGCTCGCCGCCCTGCTTCTCCTGGGTCCAGTGCAGCGTCTTGTTCTCCGCCGGGCCGAAGACCTCAACGCGGCCGGTGGAGGTGGCCACGGCCGTGATGCCGTCCAGGACCTCGCGGACCTTGAGGTCCTTCCACCCCTCCCACTTGCCGCCCTTGCCCTCGCGCCGCAGCCGGACGCTGTTCACCGCGTCCCGTACGAAGACGTGGACCGTGCCCGCGGCGTCCACCGCGGCGGTCGGGGCGCCCAGGTGCGGGGCGCGCTCGACGAGCTTGGTGTGCGGGTTGCCGAGGGAGCGCCAGTCCATGAGCGGCCTGCCCGACTGGTATTGCACGGCGTGCACGACGTCGACCTCCGTGCCGCCGCCCTCCATGGGGAGCCCCCGCAGGGCGACGAAGTGGACGTACCCGTCGGCGCCCTGGGCCAGGGTCAGGTGGGTCAGGTGCGGTGCTGCGAAGAGCTCGGGGCCGGTCCAGTCCGGGCCTCCGGGGCGGTCCTCCGTCCAGCGCAGCAGGCCGTCGGCCGAGCGGGCGTACGCGGTGAGCCTGTCGTCCTTGCCGCGCAGCAGCCAGCGGCCGGTGGCGAGGGTGCCGCTCGCGACGTGCTCTGCGGCGGCGGCCGTCGGGCGGGAGGGCTCCCGCTGGGGCCTGGGGGCGGACCTCTGCGGCATGACTCTGCGCCGACCTTCCTACGAGCGTGCGTCTTCTCCGGCCCGCCAAGTCTACGTTTGGCGCACACCGCTCCTGTCCGGGGCTCGGCCCCCGGTGTGCCAGGGTGACGCCATGAGGACTCTTCTTGTCGTGGACGCGGCCAATGTCGTCGGCTCGGTCCCCGACGGCTGGTGGCGCGACCGGCACGGAGCCGCCGAACGGCTGCGGGACCGGCTCGTCGCGTACGCCGACGCGGGGCTCCCGGACCACCCGGGGCCGCTCGACGTGACCCTCGTGGTGGAGGGCGCGGCGCGTGGCGTGGAGTCCGTCGAGGGCGTACGGGTGGTCGCGGCGCCCGGCAGCGGGGACGACCGCATCGTGGAGCTGGTCGCCGACGAGGCCGCGGCACGGCCCTGCCTGGTCGTCACCGCCGACCGGGAGCTGCGGCGGCGCGTGGGCGAGCTGGGCGCCGAGTGTCTGGGCCCGCGCTCGGTGCGTCAGCCGGGAGCCGAGCGGGAGTAGAGCACCGCGCCGTCGACCGTCCCCACCGGCTGGTAGCCCGCCGCGAGGATGCGCCGCAGCGAGGGCACCCGCTGGGGGGCGAAGGGCTTGCCCCGGGAGTCGTCCACGATCAGCGCGGGCGGCCTCGCCGCGAGCTCGCCGCGCAAGACCGGCCAGGCGCCGTCCACCGCGTACTTCTCGCCCACCTGAGGGCCGTCACGGCCGCCGCTGTAGTTGGTCAGGAGCCCCGCCGTGAGGTAGCGGCTCGCGGGGGCGCGGTCGGCCAGCCAGTACGTCTCGGGGTGTATGCCCCACACCAGTACGCGCTCCCCCGGTGACGTGCGCGCCCGGACCTCCCCGGCGATCCGCTCGGCGTGCGCGAGCTCGGGGCGCGGGGCCAGCATCCCCCAGGCCAGGAACAGCGCGCACGCCCCGGCCGAGACCGACACGGCCGTCAGGGTGCGCTCCCGGGGCAGGATCTGGAGCGCGGCGGCGCCCAGCAGGGCCAGGGGCGGGGTGAGTTGCAGGTAGTAGTGCCCGAAGAAGTGGAAGCCGACGAGGACCGCGCCCGCCGATGAGGCGAGCCAGAGCCACAGGTCCGTCGAGCCGGTGCGGGCGATGCGCAGGACCCGTACGACCGGCGGCAGGATGCCCGCGCAGGCCGCCGCGAGGACGGCCGCGTTGGTCAGGCCCCGCAGCAGCACGTGGAGTTCGGACCCGGTGAAGGAGGCGTACGCGCCCGATCCCGTCACCGTCCAGAACAGGAACCCGGCCGGATTCGTGGCCGCGGCCACCGCGACGACAGGACCGCACAGACCGGCCGCCAGGCGCAGTGCGTCCCGTCGGGCGCCGCCCGCCTGCCAGAGCAGCCACGCCACCGGCACCAGGGCCGCTCCCCCGGTCTGCTTGGCCAGGAAGGCGCAGGCCACCGCGGCGCCCGCCGCGCCCCAGCGGCGCCGGTCGGCGCACCATATGGCGGCGGCGGTGCACGGCAGCATGAAGACCTCGAAGGTGGCCGCCTGGGCGTCCTCGGGGTTCAGGCCGACCGAGACGAGGAGGTAGAGCACGCCCGCCGTGCGGCCCGCGCCGTCGCCCCAGCGGCGCCGGGCGAGGGAGACGAGCAGGACGGCGGTCAGGAGCTGGGCCGCCACCGCGAGCACCTTCAGCGGGAGCAGCGTCGCGTCACCGAAGAGCGCGAACGCCCCCTCGTACAGCCAGGGGACGAGCGGTGGCTTGCGGTCGACGACGCTCTCGTAGAGCTCTCCCCCGTCGGCCAGCATCCTTGCCTGGACGGCGAGATAGCCCTCGTCAGGGCTCCACAGCGGCCACCGGAAGGAGGGGATCCGGGTGACGCAGGCCAGGGCGGCGAGCAGGGGGAGCAGGCGCGGCCAGTACCGCGCGGGAGGCGCCGGGGCCCGCTCCGTACGCGGGCGCGACGGCCCGAGCTCGCGTACGGAGCGTAGTGAGGCGGAGGGCTCGGCGAGCATCCTGATTACTGGACGTCACCGGTGGCGGCCTGCCTCTGCTGCTTGCCCAGCTGGCTGTGCGAGCGCCCGTAGACGAAGTAGACGACGAAGCCGAGCAGCATCCAGATGCCGAACCGCAGCCAGGTCTCGGCGGGCAGGTTCAGCATCAGCCACACCGATGCCGCCACGGACAGGATGGGCACCAGCGGCACCAGCGGGGTGCGGAAGGCGCGGGGCAGGTCCGGGCGGGTGCGGCGCAGGATGATGACGCTCAGGGCGACCACGACGAAGGCGAAGAGCGTGCCGATGTTCACCAGTTCGGCGAGTTCGTCGAGGCTGGTGAAGCCCGCGAGGATCGCGATGAGGACACCGAGCAGGATGGTCGGCCGGTGCGGCGTCCGGTACTTGGGGTGGACGTGGGAGAAGAACCGGGGCAGCAGTCCGTCGCGGCTCATCGCGAAGAACACGCGGGTCTGGCCGAGCAGCAGGATCATGCAGACGGTGGTGAGGCCGACGGCGGCGCCGAAGCTGATCACGCCGCCGTAGAAGGGATGCCCGGTGGCCTTGAAGGCGTCGGCGAGCGGGGCGTCCACGGACAGTTCGCTGTAGTGCTGCATGCCCGTGACGACGATCGATACGGCGACGTAGAGGACCGTGCAGATGAGGAGCGAGCCGAGGATGCCGCGCGGCATGTCCCGCTGGGGCATCTTGGTCTCCTCCGCGGCGGTGGCCACGATGTCGAAGCCGATGAAGGCGAAGAAGACGATGGAGGCGGCCGTGAAGATGCCGAGGACGCCGAAGTTGGTGGGCGCGTACCCGAACATCAGCTGGATGAGCGGGGAATCGATGCTGTCGCCCGCGGCCACTTCCTGCGCCTTGGGGATGAACGGCTTGTAGTTGTCCCCGTCGATGAAGAAGGCGCCCGCGATGATGACGACCAGGACGACGGCCACCTTGATGGCGACGATGACGGTGGTGACGCGGGCGGAGAGCTTCATGCCGAGGACGAGGACGACGGTGAGGATCAGCACCAGGGCGAAGGCGAGGATGTCGAAGCCGAAGCCGTCGGTGGAATCGGTCCCGGTGAGCGCTTCGGGCAGGTGCCAGCCCGCGTTGTCCATCAGCGAGCGTACGTAGCCGGACCAGCCGACGGCGACCACCGCGGTGCCGAGGGCGAATTCGAGCACCAGGTCCCAGCCGATGGTCCAGGCGGGCAGCTCGCCGAGCGAGGCGTACGAGAAGGTGTACGCCGACCCGGCCACCGGCACGGTGGAGGCGAACTCCGCGTAGCAGAGCGCCGCGAGGGCGCAGACGATGCCCGCGGCGACGAAGGCGAGCGCGGTGGCGGGCCCCGCGGTCTCCTTGGCCACCTTCCCCGTCAGGACGAAGATGCCGGTGCCGATGACGACGCCGACGCCGAAGACCGTGAGATCGAGGGCGGACAGCGACTTCTTGAGCGCGCGCTCCGGCTCCTCGGTGTCCTGGATGGACTGCTCGATGCTCTTCGTTCTGAAAAGGCTGCTTGCCACGGGCGTACCTCCACGCTTGTCGTCCCCGACATGATCGAGAGGGCGAGTACCCCATAGGCCCCGGCGCGAGCCTATTCACGCGAATGGGCCGGTTTCACCACCCGTACAGGGTGGTGAAACCGGCCCATCGGCGGTGCGCGTTGACTCAGTCGCGCGCGGGCTCCCCCGCCTCGACGGAGTCCACGGCGGCCGTGCGCTCGAAGCGCCCGTCCAGCTTGGCGACCAGGCCGGTGACCTGGCGGGCGATGTCCGGGGCGGTCAGGCCGATCTCGGCCATGATCTCCTTGCGCGAGGCGTGGTCCAGGAAGCGCGGCGGGATGCCGAAGTCGCGCAGCGGTACGTCGACGCCCGCGTCCCGCAGGGCCTGGGCGATGGCCGAGCCGACGCCGCCGGCGCGCGAGTTGTCCTCGACGGTGACGACGACGCGGTGCTGCTCGGCGAGCGGGGCGAGCGCCTCGTCGACGGGCTTGACCCAGCGGGGGTCGACGACCGTGGTCGTGATGCCCTGCTTGTTCAGGAGGTCGGCGATCTCCAGGCACATGGGGGCGAGCGCGCCCACGGAGACCAGCAGGACGTCGGGGCGGCTCATGCCCGCCTTGCGCAGGACGTCCATGCCGCCGACCTTGCCGACGGCCTTGACCGCCGGGCCGACCGCGCCCTTCGAATAGCGGACGACGGTCGGGGCGTCGTCGACCTCGACGGCCTCGCGCAGCTGGAGGCGGACCTGGTCGGCGTCGCGCGGGGCGGCGATCCGCAGGGTCGGCACGCACTGGAGGATCGACATGTCCCACATGCCGTTGTGCGAGGCGCCGTCCGTGCCGGTGACGCCCGCGCGGTCCAGGACGAAGGTGACGCCGCACTTGTGCAGGGCCACGTCCATCAGGAGCTGGTCGAAGGCACGGTTGAGGAACGTCGCGTACACGGCGAAGACCGGGTGCAGGCCGCCGGTGGCCAGGCCCGCAGCCGATGTGGCCGCGTGCTGCTCGGCGATGCCCACGTCGTAGACCCGGTCGGGGAACTCCTCGGCGAACTTCTTCAGGCCCACCGGCTGGAGCATGGCGGCGGTGATCGCGACGATGTCCTCGCGCTCGCGGCCGAGCTTGACCATCTCCTCGCCGAAGACGGACGTCCAGTCCATGCCGGAGGCCGAGATCGGCAGGCCGGTGTCCGGGTGGATGACGCCGACGGCGTGGAAGTGGTCCGCCTCGTCCTCCAGGGCGGGCTTGTAGCCGCGGCCCTTCTCGGTGATGCAGTGCACGATGACGGGGCCGCCGAAGCGTTTGGCGCGCACCAGGGCGGACTCCAGGGCCTCGATGTCGTGGCCGTCGATCGGGCCGACGTACTTCAGGCCGAGGTCCTCGAACATGCCCTGCGGGGCGATGAAGTCCTTCAGGCCCTTCTTCGCGCCGTGCAGCGTCTCGTAGAGGGGCCTGCCGACGACCGGGGTGCGCTCCAGGAGGTCCTTGCCGCGGGCCAGGAAGCGCTCGTAGCCGTCCGTGGTGCGCAGGGTCGCCAGGTGGTTCGCGAGGCCGCCGATGGTCGGGGCGTACGACCGCTCGTTGTCGTTGACGACGATCACCAGGGGGCGGTCCTTGGCGGCGGCGATGTTGTTCAGCGCCTCCCAGGCCATGCCGCCGGTGAGGGCGCCGTCACCGATGACGGCGACGACGTGGTCGTCCTTGCCCTGTACCTCGTTGGCCTTGGCGAGGCCGTCGGCCCAGCCCAGGACCGTCGAGGCGTGCGAGTTCTCGATCACGTCGTGCTCGGACTCGGCGCGCGCGGGGTAGCCGGAGAGGCCGCCCTTGGTGCGCAGCTTGGCGAAGTCCTGGCGGCCGGTGAGCAGCTTGTGCACGTAGCTCTGGTGACCGGTGTCGAAGAGGACCTTGTCCTGCGGGGACTCGAAGACGCGGTGCATGGCGATCGTGAGCTCGACCACGCCGAGGTTGGGGCCGAGGTGGCCGCCTGTCTTGGACACTGCGTCGACGAGGAAGGCGCGGATCTCGCCGGCCAGCTGGTTCAGCTCCTCCGGGCTGAGCCGGTCCAGATCGCGCGGTCCCCTGATGCGGGTCAGCAGCGGCACCCGTGCCTCCTTGCGGTAGAGCGTGCAGTAGAGCTGTTCAAGCGTTGACCGGATTGTTGCCGGGCCTGTTGAGTCTAATGTTCCGCTGCTGAAGACCGCGTCCGGGCCGTGAGTTCCGTGTCACGCGAACGGCCGTACGACGGAGGCGGACAGAGAGCTGCCCGGCACCGCTTCATTGCGGTACCGGGCAGCTCTGCTCTGGGTTCTGCCAGGTCAGGCGCGTCCTGCCGCCTTCTGGCTGCGGCGCGAGACGGAGTCGAGGACGACCGCGGCGAGGAGTACCGCACCGGTGATCATCGACTGGACCGCCTTGCTGGAGCTGCCCGACATGTACAGGCCAGTCATGATCGACTGGATGACCAGGATGCCGAGCAGCGCCGACCAGGGGGTGCCCCGGCCGCCGAAGAGGCTGGTGCCGCCGATGACCGCCGCGGCGATCGCCAGCATCAGGGTGTCACCGCCACCCAGGTTGGAGTCGGCGACGCCGGACTGGGAGGCGATGAAGAGGCCGCCCAGACCGCCGAGGAAGCCGGAGATCGTGAACACGGAGATCCGGATCCATACGACGTTGATGCCGGCCCTGCGGGCCGCCTCGACGCCACCGCCGACCGCGAAGACCTGGCGGCCGTAGTTGGTGCGGCGCAGCACGAAGCTGGCCAGGACCACGACGCCGACGAAGACGGTCAGGCCGAGCGGGAGCCCGTCTTCCTGGTTCAGGACGAAGGCGACGACGTAGGCCAGGACGGCGACGACCGCGGTCCGCAGGGTCAGCTCGCTGACCGGGCGGTGCGGCAGGTCGGCGGCCTTGCGGCGGCGGCGCTGGCTCCACTGGGAGTAGCCGTACGCGGCGACGGCGACGGTCGCGAGGCCGTAGGCGGCGGCGACGTCGGTGAAGTAGTAGTTGTTCAGGTTGTAGATGATGCCGTCGGAGAGGTTGTTCAGGCTCAGGGTGTTGCCGAGGACGTACAGCTGAAGGCCGCTCCACCCCAGGAAGCCCGCAAGGGTCACGACGAAGGCCGGGACCCCGATCTTGGCGAAGAAGAAGCCGTGCAGGGCGCCGATCGCGCCCGCGGCGGCCAGGCCGATGATGACGGCGAGGCCCTCGTTCACGTCCTGCTTGATCGCGAGCACCGAGCTGACCGCCGCGGTGAGGCCCGCGACGGAGCCGACCGACAGGTCGATCTCGCCGAGCAGCAGGACGAAGACGATGCCGGTCGCGATGAGGCCGGGGCCGACGATGTACTGCGCGATGTTGCTGAGGTTGGACGGGTCGAGGAAGCGGCCCGTCGTTATCTCGAAGATCGCCCAGATCACGATCAGACCGGTGACGACCGGTATGGAGCCGAGTTCGCCGCCCTTGATCTTGCGCTTGAACTCGGTGAGGTAACCGGCGAAACCCTGCTCACGCACGAGCAGGCGCGGGTCGACGGCCGGGATGGCGTCGGCGGCCGGGGCCTCGGCGTCCACCTTCTTCGAGGTGTTCACGGTCTCACTCACTTCGTGGCCTCCGCGTTGCGCGCCTTGCGCCGGGTCACGGCGTTCTCCGTGGCCCCGGTGATCGCGGCGATGATCTCTTCGTTGCTGGTGTCCTTGACGCTGAAGACACCGTTGTTGCGACCGAGGCGCAGGACGGCCACCTCGTCGGCGACGGCCTTGACGTCGGCCATGTTGTGGCTGATGAGGAGCACGGCGAGGCCGCGCTCGCGCAGCCGCTCCACCAGGTCGAGGACCTGGGCGGTCTGCTCGACGCCGAGCGCCGCGGTGGGCTCGTCGAGGATCACCAGCTTGGGGTTGCCGACCAGCGCACGGGCGATCGCGACGACCTGGCGCTGACCGCCGGAGAGCGAGGCGATCGGGATGCGCACGCTCGGGATGCGGATGGAGAGGGTGTCGAGGAGCTCCTTGGCACGCTTCTCCATCGCCACCTCGTCGAGGACCTTGGCGCGGCCGAGCTCACGGCCGAGGAACAGGTTGGCCACGACGTCCAGGTTGTCGCAGAGCGCGAGGTCCTGGTAGACGGTGGCGACACCAAGACCCTGGGCGTCGTGCGGGCGCGAGATGGAGACGGAGTCGCCGTCCCACTCGATGGTGCCCTCGTCGATGGGGTGGACCCCCGCGATCGTCTTGACGAGGGTGGACTTACCGGCTCCGTTGTCGCCGACCAGGGCGACCACTTGACCTGCGTGTACTTCAAGTTCGACATCGGTGAGCGCCTGGACGGCACCGAATCGCTTGGAGACGCCGCGCAACGCCAGCACGGGCGGAGCGGACATGTGAACCATCTCCTTCGTCCGCCGAGGGGGAGCGGCGGAGGGCCGTACGGGCATGGCGTACGGCGGGATGTGAGTGTGGGCTAAGGGGGGATGAAGCAGGGGTGCGAGCAGACGTACGGCGTCTTTGCCCCCGACAGCGGGGCAAGCGTGAAGAGGGCGAAGACGCCGTACGAGTCCGGTGCCTGCAACGCGGCTACTTGATGCCGGCGTCCGCGCAGGCCTTGGCGAAGTCCGGGGTGCAGATCTCGCTCGTCTTGTAGAACTTGTCCTTGACGACGGTGTCCTTGATGTCGTCCTTCGTCACGACGAAGGCCTGGACGAGCGCCGACGGGATGCCCTTGTCGCTGGGGCTGTCGAGCTTCGCCGTCACCAGCGAGTCGATCTTCTCGCCCTTGAGGAGCTTCACCGCGACCTCAGCGGTCTTCTCCGCCTCGGGCTTGTACGGCTTGTAGATCGTGAAGGCCTGCGTGCCCTTCAGGATCCGCTGGATGCCCGCGAGTTCGGCGTCCTGGCCGCCGACCGGGATCCCCTTGACCTTCGCCGACTGCAGCGCCGCGACGATGCCGCCCGCCATGCCGTCGTTGGCCGAGTAGACGGCGTCGAAGCCGTCCTTGCCCAGGGAGGTGATGGCGGTGCCCATCTTCTCGCCCGCGATCTTCGGGTCCCACTCACCCGTCTGCTCGTAGACGACCTTCTTGACCTTGCCGTCCAGGACGGAGTGCGCGCCCTTCTTGAAGAGGGCGGCGTTCGGGTCCGACTCCTTGCCGTTGATCATGACGACATTGGAGTCCTTGGCCTTGTCCCCCAGGGCGTTGATGATGCCCTGGCCCTGGAGCTTGCCGATCTTCTCGTTGTCGAAGGAGACATACGCGGAGACCGGACCCTCGGCGAGGCGGTCGTACGCCACGACCTTGATGTCCTTCTTCTTCGCCTCCTGCACCCACGCCTTGGTGGCACCGGAGTCGACCGCGTCCAGAACGATGACCTTGACGCCGGAGTCGACGAGGTCGTCGAACTGCTGCTTCTGGGTCGAGACGTTCTCGGAGGCGTTCTTGTAGTTGACCTTGCAGTCGGAGCAGAGCTCCGTGACCTTCGCCTTGATCAACGGGTAGTCGAAGGACTCGTAACGCGTGGTCTTGCTCTCGGGCAGCAACAGACCGATGGTCTTGTTGTCCTTGTCATCGCCCTTGTCACCACCGGCCTCGCCACAAGCGGCAAGGGATACGGCCATCGCGGTAGCGGTCATGGCTATCGCGGCACGACGCAGATGGGTGTTCACTGTCCAACCTCCCTGACGTGGCCGCGTCGTTGCGGCCGAGGTGGCTCGAAGTCAACTCGGCCGCCACACCATCGTCAAGGAGTAAATCCTTAACGAGATGACAACGGTGCCATGCGTTATCTAAGTGAAGGCAGGTGCGCTCGCGGGCAACGAGCCGTCCAAAAGGGTTGAATCGCCCATTTCGCTGAGTGCGAGAGCCAGTGCGCCGAGGACTTCGGCGCGACCCCCGAGGGCCCCTGGGAGGACGGACAGCTGCCGGGCGGCGCTGGGGATGGCGTACCGCCCCACGGACTCCCTGATGGGCCCCAGGACCAGCTCACCGGCCTCCGCGAGGTCGCCGCCGAGGACGACCCGGCTGGGGTTGAGGAGGTTGCACAGGTTCGCGACGCCGCTGCCGATGTGCCGGCCGACGTCGGCGATCACACGGCGGCAGCCCGGGTCGCCCTCCCGCGCGAGCGCCACCACGCGCTCCATGGTCAGCTCGGTGCCGTGGCTGGACTGGAGCAGCGGCAGCACATAGCGGGCCGCCGCGAAGGTCTCCAGGCAGCCGCGGTTGCCGCAGCGGCAGACCGGGCCCGACTCGTCCAGGGTGATGTGGCCGATCTCGCCGGCCGTGCCCCCGGGGCCGCGGTAGATCCGCCCGCTGATCACCAGACCGGCGCCGACACCGCTCGCGACCTTGATGTACGCGAGGTCCTTGACCCCGCGGCCGCTGCCCCAGACCAGCTCGCCGAGCGCGCCCAGGTTGGCGTCGTTGTCGACGTGCACGGGGACGCCGAGGCGGTCCTTGAGCTCCTCTGCGGGCTTGGTGCCCGTCCAGCCCGGCAGGATCGAGGTCGAGCCGAGGGTGCCCGACTCCACGTCGATGGGGCCCGGCACGCCGAGGCCGATGCCCGCGATCTTCGCGCGGTCCACGCCGGTGACCGCGATCAGCCTGCTGACCAGCTGCTCGGCGCGGTCGAAGCCCTGCGCGGCCGACGCGTCCACGTCCAGCGGCTCGGCCTCCTCGGCGAGCACCTGGTGGGCGAGGTTGCCGACGGCCACGCGCAGGTGCGTGTGGCCGAAGTCGACGCCGATGACGATGCCCGCGTCGCCGCTGAGCGAGACGCTGCGGGCCCTGCGGCCGCCTGCCGAGGTGGGCGTGACCTCGACCGTTCCGCCGTCCTTGAGCTCCCGGACGATGTTGGAGACCGTGGCCGCGGACAGACCCGTCGTCCTGGCGATCTCCGCCTGAGTGAGCGACCCGGCGAGCCGTACGGCACGTACGACCCGCTCGAGATTGGCCCGGTGCAGCGACGACTGCGACCCCGGAGTCTCCATTGACTCAGCCACCCTTATTCCGTATGCCGAAATGTCGAAGCAGCACCTTCGCCGCCCGTACAAGTTGTGAACTCCAAGCTCTGCTGAACGGGTTGGCGCAGTCAAGTCCTTGACCCAAATCAGCACTCCTGAGCAGCGGGACAGGCCGGGTCCAAGTGGCGAGGATGCACCCCAAACCACCCAGACCCGGCCTGAGAGGGCCGATCCGTTACTTGACCGATCCCGCGGTGAGACCCGAGACGACATGCCGCTCGATGAAGGCGAACAGCACGATGACCGGCACGATCGCCACCACGGACGCCGCGAAGAGGTAGTTCCACTCCACGGTGTAGGCGCCGATGAAGTTGTTGATGCCGACGGTCAGCGGCTGCTTGTCGGGCTCGGTGGTGAGCGTGAGGCCCATCACGAACTCGTTCCATGAGGTGATGAAAGTGAAGATCACCGCGGTGACCACGCCCGGCAGCGCGAGCGGCAGGGTCACCTTGATCATGGCGCCGAAACGGCTCGTGCCGTCCACCATGGCGGCCTCTTCGAGCTCCGGCGGGATGGAGCTGATGTAGGCCGTCAGGATCCACACCGCGAACGCGAGGTTGAACGCCGCGTTCGTGATGATCAGCGTCCAGACCGAGTTGAGCATGTCCAGCTGGTGGAACTCGCGGTAGAGACCGACCAGCAGGGCCGTGGGCTGGAACATCTGGGTGATCAGGACCAGGAGCAGGAAGGCCTTGCGTCCGCGGTAGCGCATGCGCGCCGTGTAGTACGCGGCGGGCAGCGAGACCAGGAGCACCAGGAGCGTCGCACCGCCCGCGACCAACAGGGTCACCTGGAGGTTCTGGCCGAGCTCCGACTCCTTCCAGACCTCGATGAAGTTCGACCACTCCAGGTCCGTCGGCAGATACGTCCGGTCCCGCAGCTCGCTCTTGGGACGGAGCGCGGTGATCACCATCTCCAGGTACGGAGCCAGGAAGATCGCCGCGAGGGCCCAGGCGACCACCGTGATGACCAGCGTGCGCGGCCTGAACGTGCGCTTGGGTTTGCGCTGGGGCGCGGAGCCCTTCGGGGACCCGGTGCGGGGCGCCGTCGCGGTGGCCATCAGTCCTCCTCGTTCCACCGGCTGACCTTCAGGAAGATCAGCACGAGCACGACGACCATCGCGAAGTTGACCACGGACATGGCGGCGGATTCGCCGATGTCGGTCTCCTTCAGCTTGTACATGAACACCATGGTCGTGGAGGTGTCATAGCCGGGACCGCCCTGCGTCATGGCCCAGATGATCGGGAAGGAGTTGAAGACGTTGATGAGGTTGATGACCACACCGACGAGGAACGCGGGCCGCAGCATCGGCAGCGTGATGTGCCGGTACGTCTGCCCGGGGCTCGCCCCGTCGATCCGCGAGGCCTCGTAGACCTCGCCCGGGATGGTCTGGAGACCGGCCAGCAGCGTGTACGTGGTGAAGGGCAGCGACACGAAGATCGCGACGGCCATCATCCACGGCCAGGCGGTCTCCGGTTTGCCGAGCCAGTCCTTGGAGCTGTCGATGAGGCCGAGGTCCAGCATCACGGTGTTGAGCACGCCCGCGGTCTGGTTGAGCATCCACTTGAAGCCGATGGCGGTCATCAGGACGGATGCCGCCCAGGGCGCGATGAGCGCCCAGCGGGTGACGGTGCGGCCGGGGAACTTCTGGTTGAACAGCTGGGCGAGGGCCAGCGAGAGGAGCATCGTCACGCTCACGACGACGACGGTCCACACGACCGTCCAGAGCAGGACGGCCCCGAAGTCGGTCTCGTCGAAGAGCTTCTTGTACTTGTCGGTCCCCGCGCCGCCGCGCACGATGCCGGCGATGGAGATGTTGAGGAACGAGGTGCGGATCAGCTCGACGACCGGCCAGATGACCACGGCGAGGATCAGCAGGATGACGGGCGCTATCCAGGGCAGCGGGCCTAGTCGGGCGATGCCGCTGCGACGGCTCACCGGCCTGGGTGCGCGCCCGCTCCGTCCCCGGCCGGTGTCGGCCGGGGGCGGAGGGGCCTTCAGTGACACGAGGTCTCCTAGCGAACGGGACGTACGAGAGGGACGGAACGAAGAGGCACTGCCCGACGGCTACTTGGCAGCGGCCGCGGCGTCTTCCGCCTTCTTCTGGAGGTCACCGAGGACCGACTTCGGGTCGTCGCTCGCGGCCTTGCCGCCGGTCTTCTTCATCTCGGCGGAGATGACGTCCCACGAGGTGTCGCCGAGCGGGTAGAACTTGGCGTTCGGCAGGACCTCGAAGAACGGCTCCAGGTCCTTGTGCTTGCCGTTGGTCTGCATCGTCTTGAGCGTGTCCTGGGTGACGGGCATCAGGTTGTACATCTCGTCGAACTCCAGCATCTTCTTGGAGTACGTGAAGTCCAGGAACTTCTTGACGCCTTCCTTCTCCGCGCCACCGTCCTTGAACGCCATCATCCAGTCGGCCACGCCGAGGGTGGAGTCCAGCGGGCCCGTCTTGCCGGGGATCGGCGCGACGCCGTAGTCGACCTTGCCGCCCTTGGCCATCTGGATCAGGCTCGGGTGGCCGTTGAGCATGCCGACCTTGCCGGCCGCGAAGTCCGCGAAGGCCGTCTTGCGGTCGGTGGAGGCCGGGTTGGAGTACGTGAGGCCGGGCTTGACCAGGTTCTTCTGCAGCCAGTCGAAGGTCTCGACGTTCTTGGCGCTGTCGAGCGTGTACTTGCCGCTCGCGTCGGTGTAGCCGCCGCCGTTGCCGAGCTCCCACATCATCGTCTCGCCCTGGGTCTCCTCCGGGCCGAGCGGGAGGGCGTAGGGGGTGTCGGCGGCCTTGGAGGACTTGATCTTCTTTGCGGCCGCCGCGACCTCGTCCCAGGTCTTGGGCGGCGTCTTCACGCCCGCCTTCTTGAGGACGGCCTTGTTGTAGAACATCACGCGGCTGGAGGAGACCCACGGGATGCCGTACTGCGTGCCCTTCACCTCGCCGGCCTTGGCGAAGGTGGGGATGATGTTCTCCTGCGTCTTGGGCGAGAGGACCTCGTCGGCCTTGTAGAGCAGGTCGTCGGCGACCTTGTCCGCGTAGCCGCCGGTCTGGAGCAGGTCGGGCTGGTTACCCGCCTGGATCATGTTCTTGACCTGCTTGTCGATCTCGTTCCAGTTGATGACCTGGACGTCGACCTTGTAGTCCTTGTTCTCGGCCTCGAAGTCCTTCTTCACGCCGTCCCAGTACTTCTTGGAGGCGTTCGAGGCCTTGTCGCCGTAGTCGGCGGCGACGATCTTGATGGTCTTGCCGTCGCCGCTGTCGCTGTCACCGCCGCAGGCGGTAAGTCCCATGGCCATCGCGAGCGTTGCCGCACCGGTGGCGATTACTCGATTCCTCATGCTGTTCAACCCTTCGACATCGGTGTCGACTTGAACGCGGGCAAAAGGTTCCCCCCGCGGCGCCGTGGGGCCGACATTACTCACGGCCGGAATTGGCGCAACAGGCCTAGACCACTTTCGTGGCCAAGCTGAAATCACCGGCGCTCAGGGTCACTTGAGAGCACCCGCGGTGAGGCCTGCCTGCACCTGGCGCTGGAACACCGCGTACACGACGAGCACGGGAACCATCGCGATCGTCAGACCCGCGAAGAGCGCTCCCCAGTCACCCCGGTAGCCCTGCGAGACCGCCAGCGTGGCGAGCCCCTGCGGCAGCACGTACCTGCTCTCCTCCTCGTTGTTGAGCAGCAGCGGAAGCAGGTACTGGTTCCACTGGCCGAGGAAGTTGAAGATGCCGATGCTGACCAGGCCCGGCTTGGCCATCGGCAGCATGATCTGGAAGAACGTGCGCGTGTGCGAGGCCCCGTCGACCATCGCCGCCTCCTGCACGCCGGTCGGCAGCGTGCGGAAGAAGGACGTCAGGAAGAAGACGGTGAAGGGCAGCGAGTACGCGATGTACGCGATCATCAGGCCCGGCCTGGTGTCCAGGAGACCGAAGTTCTCCATGACCGCGAAGAGCGGGACGAGGGCGAGGATGACGGGGAACATCATGCCGCCCGCGAAGAGCATGAAGATGAACCGGTTGCCCGGGAAGGTGAAGCGGGCGATCACATAGGCCGCCATCGAGCCGAGCAGCATGGTGCCGGTCAGCGAACCCGCCAGGATGATCACCGAGTTGATGGCGTACTGGCCGATGTTCGCCTCGGTCCACGCGTTGGTGAAGTTCTCCCAGTGGAAGGAGGTCGGCCAGCCCATCGGGTCGCTGAGGATCTCGACCGAGGGACGGAACGCGGTGAGGGCGACCCAGATCAGGGGACCCGCCGCGAGGACCACCCACAGGACGAGGAAGGCGTGCGAGAAGACGTTCAGGGTCGCGCCGCTCGCCGAGTCGCCCTCCCGGCGGGATGTGTCGGCGGACTCGGCGCGGGGTGCGGTGGTCGTGGTCATGATGCAGGGCTCCCGCGGTCTTTAGTATTCGATCCGGTCGCGGTTCCCGATCCTCATGACGATCAGCGAGAACGCCATGCTGAGGACGAGGAGGACGACGCCGATGGAGGTGGCATAGCCGTACTGACCGTCACGGAACCGTTCGTAGAGGAAGACCGGGGTGACCTTCAGGACGTGTTCGGGAACCATGACCAGGACGATCGCGAACGAGTCGAGTGCCTGGATGCCCATGTAGATCCAGCCGGTCCGCACGGTGTCCCAGATCAGCGGGAGCGTCACGCTGAAGAAGGTCCGCCCCCGGCCCGCGCCGTCGAGCAGCGCGGCCTCGTAGATGTCCTTGGGGATCGCGCCCATCGCGGCGGAGAAGAGCACCACGTAGAAGCCGACGAAGCTCCAGGAGAGCACGATCATCACCGCGATGAGGGCGAGCGAGCGGTCGCCGCCCAGCCAGGCGGGTCCGTCGAAGCCCACCTTGTCGAGGCCGCCGTTGATCAGACCGCTGTTGGTGTTGAAGACGCGGCCCCAGACCACGGCGATGATCGCGACGGACAGGACCTGGGGGAAGAAGTAGACGACTTTGTAGACCGATGAGCCCGCGACGCCCGCGATGGCCTGGCCCTTCCGGTGCCTGCCGCCCGACGTGATCATGTACGCGAAGAACATGCCGAGCACGAGCGTGATCACCGGGGCGACGACCGCCAGCGTGACGCTGACCTCCAGGGAGTCCCAGAAGCGCTCGTCGTCCCACATCTTGGTGAAGTTGTCGAAGCCGATGAAGTTCGCCACCGGACCGCCGGACCAGTCCGTGAACGAGTAGTAGATCGCCTGGATGAAGGGCGAAATCACGAACAGGGCGTAGAACGCGAGCGGCAGCGCCAGGAAGCCCGCGATGAAGCGGTACTTGTCGAGCGTCCGGTAGCGCCGGTCGTAGCGCACGCTCTGCGGCGTGAAGCGGGGCGGCAGCAGCACCGCCAGGAGGAACAGCAGCCCGTTCGGCGGCTTGGGCCGTCCTGCCGGGTCCGGTGCCTTCTTCGAAGGTGGTGAATCGTCCACCCGGGTGTCACTCTTCACGCCACTCCGCCCCGCCTCGTTCACGTGCCCGCGTTCTCGGTCGATCCGCCGCTGATCAGGACTTCTTGACCTTGACGACGTCAGGGTCCTTGAGGATCCGGGCCCCGGCCTTCTCCATGATGTCCATGGCCTGCTTGGTGCCGATCTGGCCCAGCATGAACTTGGCGATCATGTTGTTGAAGTCCTCGCGGAACAGCTCGTTGTACCAGTCCATGTGCTTCGCGATGACGACGTTCTTGCCGGCGGCCTTGATCGCCGCCTGCACGCTCGCCACGCCGTGCGGCATTTCCTGGCCGTCGATGGCCCCCTTGACCACCGGCAGAGCGGAGAGCTCCTTGAAGTTGTTCAGGGCGGCTTGCTTGCTGTACATCGCCCGCAGCCACTCCAGGCCGCCCTGCCGGTTCTGCGCCTTCTCGGGGACGACGTAGAACTCACCGGCCGGCGCGTTGATCGTGCCGAACGGCATCTTGTCGCCCGAGTCCAGGGACGGGCTCGGGCCGAACGACATCCCGAAGTCCTTCGGAGTGGTGTCCTTGGCCTCGTTCTCCACCCAGGAGCCGTTGGGCACGAAGACGCACTTGCCCTCCTTGGTCCAGGCGGTCTGCATCTCCGTGTGCGCCTCGGTGCCGTCGAAGCCGGTCAGGACGTACTTCTTGGCGACCAGTTCCTCCCAGGCCTCGAAGACGTCCTTGACCGCGTCGTTCTTCCAGGCGCCCGGCTCCAGGTAGTCCATGGCCGTGGTGATCTCGCGCCCGCCGCGCTGCGCGAACATCGTGTAGATGCTGAAGAACATGTACCGCGGGTGGCCGCCCGGGTAGCTCCAGCCGTGGATGCCCTTGGCCTTGGCCTTCTTGCAGACGGCCAGCATCTCGTCCCAGGTCTTGGGGTACTCGGAGTCCAGGCCCTCTTCGAGGAGCTTCTTGGAGTAGAAGGTGCCGTAGACCGTCAGCGAGATGCCGGCCTGGAAGGTGCCAGGACCACCGAAATTGCCGCTCGCCTCGACCGCAGGTTCGAGGATGTCGCGCACCTTGACGCTCGGGTCGTCCCACGACGGCGCGTCGAGCAGCTCGGTGAGGTCCGCCACCTGGTCGTTGGAGACCAGCTTGCCGGGGTTCATCTGGTCGGCGCCGGAGTTGTTGATGACGTCGGCCGTCGGCTTGCCGCGGACGATCTTCGGCTGTACCTGAGTGGCGACCTTCGTCGTCGACTTCTGGCCGGCGTCCGAGTCCGGGTACCGCTTCTTGTACATGTCGGTCACGAACTGGGCGTACTTGTCGCCGTAACCGCCGTTGAAGACGACCACGGCGAGGCCGGCGTCCTTCTTCACGCCGAGCGGATTCTTCTTCGACTTGTCGCCCTTTTCCGCCTTGTTCTCATCGCCGCCCCCGCTCGCGCAGGAACTCAGGGCGCCTACGGCCGGCACTGCGAGAAGGCTGGTGGCCGCCGCCCTCTTCATCACGTCACGACGGTTGATGCTGGTGGATCCCATGCTCAAGTCCTCGCCTTCTCCAGGACTCAGGCGGCGTGCGGGGCTCCCGACAGCTCGCCAGTGGCGAAGGGCCCGACACCGCGGGTCAGTTGAAGCTTTGGTGGTGCGTTACGTGTGCGACAACTACATGGCAAGGGCTTGCACCCGCCACTCAGGGTGCCGATAGGTATAGTCCACTTCTCGGCGGCAGAGCAAGATCGAATGCAGCTTGGGCCAGCAGTCTTTCCCGAGTTGAGACCTCGCGGAGATGTGGACTGGTTCGTTCACGGTGTTGGCAAATGCGGCCAGGGTTCTGGACAGTGTTTCCTGAGGTAATGCGGGTGTTTGGGGCCCGCCGCCTCGCCCACCGATCTTGCCTCTCCCTTCCTCGCTCCTCGTTGGACTTTCCCCAGGCTCCCCTTGGACTTTCCCCCTGGTCCCGCCGCCTCCACCGTCCCCTTCCGTCCTCCGCCGACCCTTCCAACAGCCTTGACACCACCGGCAACTTGGCGCCCTACTGGACCTTGCGCAGCGATATGACAACGTTGTCCAACTCGCAGGGAGGGGCTCGGGGATGCCGCACAGATCACGCAGACCTCGCTTCAGACACCACCGTTCGGCCGCGGTCCTCGGAGCGGCCGCGTTCACGCTCGTCGCGACAGCGCAGGGAGCCGCCGTCGCCAAACCGGATAAACCACCCAAAGCCACCGCGGAGTTCGTCTCCTCCTTCGAGGAGGGTGAGGCCCAGCCCGACTGGCTGAACACCGTGGAGACCGGCCCCGACGGAAAGAAGCGGACCGCCGGTGTCAACGGCGCGTTCAGTTCGGGCATCCCCGGCAGTGTGAACGACCACGTCACGGAGGTCCGCGCCAGCGGCGAGAACTCCGGGAGCGGCGAGGTCAAGGAGAACCTGATCGACGGGGAGCCGACCAGCAAGTGGCTCACCTTCGAGCCCACCGGCTGGGTCGAGTTCGACCTGGACGAGCCGGCCAAGGCCGTGACGTACGCGCTGACGTCGGCGAACGACCACGACGAGCGCGACCCCAAGGATTTCACCCTCAAGGGTTCCACGGACGGCAAGGACTGGAAGGTCCTCGACACCCGTAAGGGTGAAGCGTTCGACAAGCGCCACCAGACGAAGAAGTACGACTTCGAGAACGACACGGCGTACGCGCACTACCGCCTGGACGTCACCGCCAACAACGGCGCGTCCGACGCCCTCCAGCTCTCCGACGTCCAGCTCTCCGTCGGCGGCAGCGAGTCGCCCGTCCCCGAGGACATGCTCTCCCTCGTGGACCGGGGCCCCAGCGGCTCCCCCACCGCGAAGTCGGGCGCCGGGTTCACCGGAAAGCACGCACTGCGTTACGCGGGCACGCACAAGGCGGACGCACGCGGCTATTCGTACAACAAGGTCTTCGACGTGAACGTCGCGGTGCGGCGTGACACCGAGCTCTCGTACCGGGTCTTCCCGTCCATGGCGGAGGGCGACCTCGACTACGACGCCACGAACGTGTCCATGGACCTGGCCTTCACCGACGGCACCTATCTGAGTGACCTCAAGGCGATGGACCAGCACGGCTTCCAGCTGACCCCGCAGGGTCAGGGCGCCGCGAAGGGTCTCTACGTCAACCAGTGGAACAACGTGGCCTCGCGGATCGGGCAGGTCGCGCGCGGCAAGACCGTGGACCGCGTGCTCCTCGCGTACGACTCCCCCAAGGGTCCGGCGAAGTTCCGTGGCTGGGTGGACGACGTGTCCCTGAAGGAGAAGGCTCCGGCGAAGCCGAAGGCCCACCCTTCGGACTACGCGGACACCACGCGCGGCACCAACTCCAGCGGCGGCTTCTCGCGCGGCAACACCTTCCCCGCGACGGCCGTCCCGCACGGGTTCAACTTCTGGACGCCGGTGACCAACGCGGGCTCCCTGAGCTGGCTCTACGACTACGCGCGCGGCAACAACGCGGACAACCTGCCGACGATCCAGGCGTTCAGCGCGAGCCACGAGCCGAGCCCCTGGATGGGCGACCGGCAGACCTTCCAGATGATGCCGTCGGTGGACAAGGACACCCCGTCGGCGTCCCGCACCAAGCGCGCGCTGCCCTTCAAGCACGAGAAGGAGACGGCGAAGCCGCACTATTACGGCGTGACCTTCGAGAACGGTCTGAAGGCCGAGATGGCCCCGACCGATCACGCGGCGATGATGAAGTTCACCTATCCGGGTGACGACGCCAGCGTCATCTTCGACAACGTCTCGGAGAAGGGCGGCCTCACCCTCGACAAGGAGAGCGGTGTGGTGAGCGGCTTCTCGGACGTCAAGTCCGGCCTCTCCACCGGCGCCACCCGCCTCTTCGTGTACGGGACCTTCGACGCCCCCGTCACCGCGGGCGGCAAGCTGGAGGGCGGTGGCGGCGGTGACGTCACCGGCTATCTGCGCTTCAAGGCGGGCAAGGACCGCACGGTCAATCTGCGCCTGGCGACCTCGCTCATCAGCCTCGACCAGGCCAAGGCCAACCTGAACAGCGAGATCCCCTCGGGCACCTCCTTCGACCGCGTGAAGAACCGCGCGCAGAAGAGCTGGGACGACATCCTCGGCAAGGTCGAGGTCCAGGGCGCGAGCGAGGGCCAGCGGACCTCGCTCTACTCCAGCCTGTACCGCCTCTACCTCTACCCCAACTCGGGCTTCGAGAAGGTCACTTCGGGCGGCAAGTCGAAGTACCAGTACGCCTCGCCGTTCTCGCCGCAGACGGGACCCGACACCCCGACGCACACCGGCGCGAAGATCGTCGACGGCAAGCCGTACGTCAACAACGGCTTCTGGGACACGTATCGCACGACCTGGCCCGCGTACTCCTTGCTCACGCCGAAGAAGGCGGGTGAGCTGGTCGACGGCTTCGTACAGCAGTACAAGGACGGCGGCTGGACGTCCCGTTGGTCGTCGCCGGGCTATGCGGACCTGATGACGGGCACCTCGTCGGACGTGGCGTTCGCCGACGCGTACGTCAAGGGCGTGGACTTCGACGCCAAGGACGCGTACGACGCGGCGCTGAAGAACGCGACGGTCGTGCCGCCGAGTTCGGGCGTCGGCCGCAAGGGCATGGAGACCTCGCCCTTCCTCGGCTACACCCCGAGCGAGACCCACGAGGGCCTGTCCTGGGCGCTGGAGGGCTACCTCAACGACTACGGCATCTCGCGCATGGGCACGGCCCTCTACAAGAAGACGGGCGAGAAGCACTACAAGGAGGAGTCCGAGTACTTCCTCAACCGCGCCCGTGAGTACGTGAAGCTGTTCGACGACAAGGCGGCAGGGGGAGGCACCGCGCCGGGCTTCTTCCAGGGCAAGGACAAGAAGGGCGAGTGGCGCGTCCCGTCGGAGAAGTTCGACCCGCGCGTGTGGGGTCACGACTACACGGAGACGAACGCCTGGGGCTACGCCTTCACCGCCCCGCAGGACTCGCGCGGTCTGGCGAACCTGTACGGCGGCCGCAAGGGCCTCGGCGACAAGCTCGACACGTACTTCGCCACTCCGGAGACCGGGTCCGCCGAGTTCGCGGGTTCCTACGGGGGCGTCATCCATGAGATGACCGAAGCACGCGACGTACGCATGGGCATGTACGGGCACTCCAACCAGGTCGCCCACCACGTCGCCTACATGTACGACGCGGCCGGGCAGCCGTCCAAGACGCAGGAGAAGGTCCGCGAGGTCCTCTCCCGCCTCTACACCGGCAGCGAGATAGGGCAGGGCTACCACGGCGACGAGGACAACGGCGAGCAGTCGGCCTGGTACCTCTTCTCCTCGCTCGGCTTCTATCCGCTGGTCATGGGCAGCGGTGAATACGCCATCGGCTCACCGCAGTTCACCAAGATGACCGTGCACCTGGACGGCGGGCGCGACCTGGTCGTCAAGGCGCCGAAGAACAGCGCGAAGAACGTGTACGTGCAGGGCCTGAAGGTCAACGGCAAGAAGTGGACCTCAACTGCCCTGCCGCACAAGGAGATCGCCCGCGGCGGTGTCCTGGAGTTCGACATGGGACCCAAGCCCTCGGCGTGGGGCACGGGCAAGAACGCCCAGCCCTCGTCCATCACGCAGGACGACAAGGTGCCGTCGCCGCGTGGTGACGCCATCAAGGGTGATGGCGCGCTCTTCGACAACACCTCGGAGACGGACGCCACTTCGTCCGCCGCCGTGGACCTTCCGGTCGCCAAGGAGACCAAGGCCGTTCAGTACACGCTGACGTCGGCGGCCGACAAGGCGAAGGCGCCGCGCGGCTGGGTCCTCCAGGGCTCCGCCGACGGCGAGAAGTGGAAGGACCTGGACAAGCGCTCCGGTGAGTCCTTCGCCTGGGACCACCAGACCCGGGTCTTCACGGTCGACAAGCCGGGGGCGTACGCGCACTACCGGCTCGTGCCGGACGGCTCCGCGACGCTCGCGGAGGTCGAGCTCCTGAGCTGACCGGGCGCGGCGAACACAGGGGCGGGAGTGGCTGGTCCACTCCCGCCCCTTTCACGTGTGTCACCTCGTTGGCCGGAACACACCCTGGCCTCTCCCTCCCCGCGGATAGAGACTCATCCCGTGAGACACCTGCCAGGAGGGCCACGACGGACTACCGCATCGAGGTCGCCGACAGCGGCAAGCTGCTCACCGGCTCCGACACCAAGGCCATGAACGGCGCGGACGACGTGACGGCCGTCTGGGACACCTGCCCGGCGGCGGGCGCCGAGGTCACCGTCACCGCGACGCCGTCCGACGCGAGCCAGGACGCGGAGCTGTTCCTGATGGACTCCGACCCGGCCGACGCCAAGACCGCCGTGCGCGGTCAACAAGGCGGGGTCCGGCACGTACACCGTGACCGCGTCCTGACGTCAGGGGCCGGAGCCGGCTAGGGCCGGCCCGCCGAGAAGAGCCACGTCCCGAACAGGTCCGAGAGGTCCTGCCCCGACTCCTTCTCGCACAGCGCGATGAACTGCTCGGTGTCGGCGTTCTTGTGCCGGTGCTCGCGCGTCCAGGTGCGCAGGACGGTGAAGAAGGTGCGGTCGCCCACGGCCTTGCGCAGCTGGTGCAGCGTCATGGCGCCTCTGCCGTACACGGGTGAGTCGGAGACGCGGGTGGCGCTCGGCGGGTCGGCGGCCGGGAAGTCCCAGATGCCCTCGCTCTCCGGGTGCGTGCCGTCGTAGAAGGAGTCGAAGGTCTCCTGGGCGCTGCGGTGCCCGTGCTCCTCGTCCCACAGCCACTCGGCGTAGGTGGCGAAGCCCTCGTTCAGCCACATGTCCTGCCAGGCACGCGGCGTGACGGAGTTGCCGAACCACTGGTGGGCCAGTTCGTGGACGACCAGGCGTGCGTCCGGCGCCTCCTGGAAGTACGGCTTGGTCTGCGTCTCCAGGGCGTAGCCGAGGTCGGGGAGGTGGTCGACGACCGCGCCTGCCGAGGAGAACGGGTAGGGGCCGAAGCGGTCACTGGCCCAGTCGATGACTTCGGGCAGCAGCTCGGGGACGTCGACGGGCCCCTCGGCCTCGTCGGGGTCGACGGCCGTGTAGAGGGGCAGGCCGTCGTCCGTCGTGCTGGTGGAGATGTCGAAGACGCCGGTGACGACGGACGCGGCGTGGCTCGCCATGGGCTCGGAGTTGCGCCAGCTGAAGGTGGTGCGCTCGCCCCGCTGCCGCGTCCCGCGCAGCGTTCCGTTGCTGACCGCGGTGTAGTCGGACGGCACGGTGACGTCGATGTCGTACGTCGCCTTGTCGGAGGGGTGGTGGTTGCCGGGGAACCAGGTCATGGAGCCGGTGGGCTCGCCGAGCGCCGCCACGCCGTCGTCCGTCTCGATCCAGCCCTCGTCGCCGCCGTCGGCCGCCGTGAGCATCCGGGGCGTCCCGTCGTACCGGACGGTGGCCTTGAAGGTCTTGCCCTTGCCGATGGGCCGGGCGGGCGTGAGCGTCAGCTTGTTCTTCTTCCTGCTGAAGCGCGCGTCGGAGCCGTCCACGCGGGCCCCGCGCACGTGCAGGCCCGCGAAGTCCAGGCCGAAACGGGGCAGGTCGCGGGTCGCCCGCGCGGTGATCACGGCGGTGCCCGCGAGCCGGTTGCCGTCCGGGGTGTAGTCGAGGGTCAGGCCGTAGTGCTGGACGTCGTAGCCGTCGTTGCCGAGCGCCGGGAACAGGTGGTCGTGGGTGAGGCGGTCTCCGCGTACGTCCAGCAGGACGAGGTCTCTCGCGGTGCCCTCGCCGTCGTCGCCGTCCCACCAGGTGCGGAAGAGCTCGGTGAACTCCTTGGCCCCTGCCGACTTCGGGGACAGATCGGTCCTCACCTCGACGTCGTAGGCGTGCTCGGCGTCGGCGTCGGTGTCGGTGAGTTCGACCGTGTACAGGGCCTGGGCGTGGCGTGCGGTGCGGGACTCGTCGGTGTCCCGGGCCCAGGAGCGGAACTGCTCCAGGAGGCGGTGCTCCGACTTCCGGGCGGGGGCGGCGTCCTGGGGCTTCGTGTCGCACCCCGACAGGACGAGGCAGAGGGCCACGGCGCCTGCGTACACGCGTTTCATGGTGTGGTGATCTCCGTGTGTCGTCTCCGTACGGTCGTCCGCAGAGGAAGAGGGGCGGCGGCACCCCGAGGTTGCCGCCGCCCCTCGCGCCCCTCGCGCCCCTCGCTCAAGAGGCTCTGCCCACGGGTTACGCGGGCGCCACGAGCTGGTTCTCGGCGCCGATGCCGGAGGCGTTGCCGTCGGTGTAGAGGGTCAGCTCGCCGTCCGACCAGCGCACGACGGTGTCATCGGCCCATGCGTTGTCGGTGAAGTCGCCGCCGCTGACGATCAGGGCGTGCTTCCAGAGGCCGTTCGGAGCCTGCCACTTGTTCTCGCCCCAGGACGAGCCGGTGCCGGTGAAGTCCTGATACTGCGTCAGCTCACCGTCCGACCAGCGCACGATCAGATCCCAGGTGTCGTCGCCCGAGTAGTCGCCCGCGGTGATCTGCGTGGCGTGCTTCCACGTGCCGGCGTCCGGCGTGCCCGGCGAGACGACCTTGATCTCCTTGCCTAGCCGCCTGTTGTCGCCGGTGTTCTGATAGAGCGTCACTTCACCGTCCGACCAGCGCACGACGAGGTCGTCCTGCCACTTGTTGCCGCCGAAGCGGCCCGAGGTCATCGCCTCGGCGTGCTTCCAGGTGGCGTTCGGCGCGGCCAGCTGGACCTCGCCGTGGAAGCCCTGCTCGTCGACCGACGGGTAGAGCGTCACCTCGCCGTCCGACCAGCGGACGACGAGGTCGGAGCCGTTGTCGCCGGTGAAGTCGCCCGCGACGACCTGCTTGGCGTGATCGCGCCACAGAGCGCTCGGGCCCTGGACCTTGAACTCCTTGTCGAAGTGGTTCTTGGCCTTGCCCGCGCCGCGGTAGACGCTCAGCTCGCCGTCCGACCACATGACGAACATGTCCATCCGGTCCTCGGAGACCGGGCCGTCGAGGGCGAAGTAGCCGTTGGCTATGGACTTGGCGTGCTTCCAGGTGCCGCCGCCGGGCAGGACCGGGTCGGCCATCGGCGGCGGGTTGATGCTCGCGGACTGCCTGCCCGCCTTCGCGGCGTCGTAGATCCGCTTGACGTCGTCGTCGAAGTACGACGAGTACGAGGTGTTGGCGCTGTGGCCGCCGGTGAGCCAGCCGCCGGTGACGCCGATCAGCTTGGCCGACTCGCCGCCCGCGGTGATGAAGGGACCGCCGGAGGTGCCGCCGACGTAGCCGTCGCAGTTGATCTCGGTGAAGGTGCCGCCGCGCCAGAGCCGGCCGCCGCTGTCCTTCGTGTTGCCGGTGGTGTACTTCTTCGTCGGCGTGGTGCAGCTGAGCGGGTCCTGCTTCGGCTTGTAGTTGCCGCCGCCGTACAGGTACGGGTAGCCGATGGCGTGCGCGGTGTGGTGGAAGCCGGTGTTGAAGCCCATCGGGACGGCCCCGACGACGCTCTCGACCTCCTTGCCGTCGCTGCGCGGCTCTGTGGCGAGGAACGCGACGTCGACGTCGGTGAAGTCTTCCTCGCTCTTCTTGGACCCGGTGTAGCCGGGGTCCTTGAAGATGTGGCCCTTCTTGATGGGGTACATGCCGTGCGGCATCGGGCTCTTCGCGCTGTGCTGCGGCACGAAGACCAAGTTCGACTTCTGGTCATTGCTGTCGAAGCAGTGCGCTGCCGACGCGACCAGGTTCTTGCCCGGGGACGGGACGACGGTGCCGCCGCAGAAGCGGTAGTCGTAGCGGTCCGGGTAGTCGTTGCCCGCCTTCTGCGCCCAGTAGAAGGTGCCGACTTCCTTGATGCCCTTGAAGGTGTGCGAGGGCGAGCGCAGCATGCCTTCGCGGGGCGCGGCCTCCTCGTCGCTCCCCCCGGAGCCCTCCTCTGCGTCCGTCTTGGCGTCCTCGGCCGCCGCGGCCTCACGGACCTGCTGCTCCTCGACCGGCTTGGCCTGGGCCATCCGCTCCGGCGTCCAGAACTTCTCGAGCTCGCGGGCCAGGTCCTGGTCAGGGTCCTGGGACGGCGACTTCGATGTCTTGGACGGGGTCGGAGTCGGCGTCGGGGTCGGGGTCGGGGCCGAGACTTCCGACGGGACCGAGGTCGGCGTCGGAGTCGGCGTCGGCGTGGCCGCGGTGGTCGTCGGCGCCGGGGTCGGGTCCGGGGCGGACCAGGCCGGTCCCGCGGCGGTCAGGAGCGCGGCGACTGCGGTCGCCGCGGCTGTCGCAGTCAGGCTGCGTTTCATTCTCACGGTGGTGTTCCCCCACAAAAACGGACCCCGGCCATCCGGGGTCCGATTGGTACAGATCAATCGAGAAGGTACGTTACGCACAGATCGAACGATGTGTCGATTGGGGGCGAAACTTGCTACTTGCCCCGTAAGTGTTGTATTGCACCGGCCGGTTGATCGGAGAGAAGCAGTGGGGAAGACGGGGCGATTCACTCGAACCGGAAGGCGCGCGGCGGCGCTCACGGCGGGAGCGCTGCTCCTGACGGTGGGGTGTTCCGGGGATGACGGCGACAGCGGGTCCGCGCGCGAGTCGAACCCCAACCTGCTGCTCGGGTTCCGTACGTGGCTGAAGACGAACGACTCGGAGCGCGACGACGCCCTGGCGGGCCACGCCCTGAACGTCAGCCTCGACTACCGCTCCGGTGACCGCGACGGGGTCGTCTCGGTCCTCACCGACTACGGACCCTGGGGCGAGGCCGAGGACCAAGTCGAGCCGCTCGCCGAGGCGTTCACGACATGGTGGGACGCGGACCCGGCCGCCAAGAGCGCACACTTCCTCGGGCAGGGCGGAAAGACAGCGACGAAGACCACGCTCTACGACGGCGACAAACCGTCGAACCTCCTCAAGGAATTCCGCTCCTGGGCCGCGAAGAACTCCCCGAGCGGGGAACGCCTCACCCCGCACATCACCGCACTCGGCATCGGGTACGGGGCGAAGGGCTCCGGCGCCGCCACCGTCTCGACCGACTACCTCACGCGCAAGGACGACGAGACCCAGAAGAAGGTCGACACCCTCAGCGGGGCTTTCGCGGAGTGGTGGGACGGTGACAAGAGCGCGGAGACGGTCACCGTGACCAGCGAGGACCAAGGCAGCCGTGCGGAACGGAAGTTGACCGCGCCACGATGAGCGGGGCACAGGCAGCGGCCGGAGTGAACTCACACCAGACGACCTTGCCGGGATCGCGCTCCTCGACTCCCCACTTGTCGGCCAGTGCCGCCACCAGCAGCAGTCCGCGCCCCGACTCGTCGGCGTCATCACCCTCACCGCCGCCCCGGGGCCATCCGCCTCCACTGTCGTGCACTTCGACACGAAGTACGTCACCGGAGAGGGCCAGGCTCAGCCGGAACCCACGACCCGGCGGCACCCCGTGCAGGAGAGCATTCGTCGCCAACTCGCTCACGCAGAGCGTGATGTCGTACGCGCGGTCACCGACCCCCCAGTCGGCGAGCGCGTCGGCCGCGAAGGCGCGGGCGGCGGGGACGGACTGGCGTTCGCGCCGGTAGAAGCGTTCGCGCGGGGACGGGGGTGGAGTTTCGTCGTTCACGTGACGAGAGTCACTCTCCGTGGCCATCATGAAGCAGTACGTGCACCCGTACAGCCGGGCTGTACGGGTTTGGCCGCGTGAACGTGCGGCTTCTGGTGGGGAGTTGCACCGTATGAACAGCCCAAAGCGACGGTCACGGCGAAATGCCTCGGCGATGCGCATGGTGGGGGCGCTGCTCGCCGTCCACCGGGAGGCCGCCGGGTACACACAGAGGTCGCTGGCCGAGCGGTTCGTCATCAGCGAGGAGCTGATCGCCTCCATCGAGCAGGGGCGGCGGCCGCTGAAGATGGACCTGGCGGTGCAGCTGGACCAACTCCTCGGCACCAACCGGACGTTGGAGACGGCCGTCGAGAATATGCCGGAGGTGGATCTGGTTCCTCGGTGGGCCGAGGAGTACATGGACCTGGAGCGCGAGGCGCTCGCACTGTCCTGGTACGACAACCAGGTCCTGCCGGGGCTGCTTCAGACACCGGTCTACGCGCGGGGCGTGTTCCAGAACGACGTTCCGGCTCTCACCGAGGACGAGATCGAACTACGCGTGGCGGCCCGCATGGAGCGCCAGGAGATCCTTCACCGCAAGGAGCCGCCGACGATCTGCTTCATCATCTCCGAGGTGACCCTGATGGACCGCCTGGGCGGTGACGAAGTGTACGTCGAGCAGATGCTGCACCTGCGCGAGTTGGCCGGCCTGCCAGGCGTCACGCTCCAGGTCATGCCGGTCGGCCGCAGCTTTCACGCCGGGCTGTCCGGGCCGTTCATCCTGATCGAAACCCCGGACCACCAGCGGCTGGGCTACACCGAGGCTCAGCGCGGCAGCCAGTTGATCACCAACCCGGACGAGGTATCCATCCTGGAGCGCAAATGTGCGATGCTGCGGACACAGGCCCTCAACCCCCATGAGACCAGAGGCCTGTTGGACCGATTGCTAGGAGAGCAATGAGCGGCAGCATCGCGCTTGAGTGGTTCAAGTCCAGCTACAGCAGTGAGCAGGGCGGCGCCTGCCTCGAAGTCGCCTACGCCTGGCGTAAGTCCAGCTATAGCAGCGAGCAAGGCGGCCAGTGCCTGGAATTCGCCGCGCACCCCGCCGCCGTACACATCCGCGACTCCAAGAACCCGGACGGCGCCCCGCACCTCACCGTGGCCCCGGACGCCTGGACCGCGTTCCTGTCCCTCCCCCAGGCCCGCGCCTGACCGCCCGTGCGGTACTACCTGTACCTGTCCGCCGCCAAGCTGGACATGCTGTACGGACAGATCCCGCAGAAGCTCCTGAAGCGGCTCGCCGTGGAGGCGAAGGTCGACCTGAAGGTGCTGAGCGTCGCCGTGCAGTCGCCGCGCGCGGATGCCACCACGTATGACCAGCTCGACATCGTCGAGAAGTACCTGGAGCGGGAGTTCGACGTCAGCTGGATGACGGAACCGAGGTCCTGGTTCCGCGGTGACATGGCGTTGCGTACCGGCGGCTACGGGTCCTCGGAGGGCCCGGTGCTCATGACGGGTCGCGAGGGTGACACGGTCGTGGCGCTCATCGGGTCGGCGCACCACCTGATCGGACAGCGGCCCGCTCCGGACGTGATGGTGCGTGCCTTCTCCGCACTGCCCGCCCTCTTCCAGCTCCTGCGGGACGCCCCGGAGGACTGGCCTCTCGGCCTTCCCTCGGTAGTGCGAACGCATCCGACGCATGAGGAGGGCGCGCTGCACGACGTGCTTGAGATGTCGGAGAGGTTGATCGTGCCCGGCGTCTTCTGTGAATTCCTCGCCCGGCGGCTGTTGCGCGGCAGCATCACGCTGGACGACGGGCGGGAGCTGAACATCGTCATCGGCACGCCGCTGTACGTGGCAATGGCGGACGACGACCAGGAGTCCTGAATGGAGCAGCCCCCGCCACAACCCGACCTGGCCCGGATGCGGGTGGACGGTGATGCCGAGGGCCTGTGCGAGGCCCTGCGGTCGGGTGACGACATGACCGCGTCGATGGCCGTCGCGTTGCTCGGCGATCTCGCGGACCCGTCGGCCGCGGACGCTCTCATCGCGTACCTGGAGTCGCCCGGCAAGGCGCGCGGCTGGAACTTCGAGGTGACCGTCACGGCCTTGGGGCGGCTGCGTGAACCCCGTGCGGTCCCCGCGCTCCTGCGATCCCTCGGCACGGAGCGGGAGGTGGAGCAGGAAGCCGCCGTGCTCCGGGCCTTGGCCGCCATCGGCGGACCGGAGGCCGTCCGCGCGCTCGTCGACCGGCTGACCGATGAGCCCGCTTCACCTGCGGTCCTCGACGCGCTGGCCGAGCTGCGCCCTCCAGAGGCGGTGCACCCGCTCCTCGTCGCGCTGTGGGTGCTGCTGCCCGGCGACGCGGTGCGGGCCGTGCAGGTCCTCGGCGAACTGCGCGATCCTCGCGCGGGACCTGCCCTGCTCTTCCTCGCCCACGCGCAGGACTCACCCGTCGACCTGCGCAGGGCGGCGGTCGAGGCGCTGTGCGCACTTCCCCGGATCAATCAGCTGTCCCGGCCCGGTCGACACCACGAACACCTGCTGCTGCGGGCGCTGTGCGATCCGGACCGCGAAACCGCCCACGCAGCAGCACAGTTGCTGTCCCGAACGCACGAAGGCCGACATCAGCTGTGGGGCGTGCTGCGGATTGCCGTATACGACCCCCGCAGTCCTCACGCACCGCCCTCCGCCGTCCTGGCCGTCTGCGGCCAGGTGGTGAAACGGCCCAAGCTGGGCGACTCCAGGTCCGGCGAGGACAACGCCGCCCTGGTCAAGCTGCTGCGTGCGGCGCCGACGACCACCGTACGCAGGGCGTCGGCCGCGGCCCTCGGCGCGCTCGGGGGCGAGCAGACGGTCGACGCCCTGCTGGCCGCCCTCGGCGACGAGAGGATCGTCGAGGCCGTCGCCAGCGAGGTGTCCCGCCTTCGCGCCCCGCCCGTCGGGGAACTGCTCACCCTGCTGGCCGACGGGGGTGAGGGCCCTCAACGCTGGGGAGCAGCCGTAGCGTTGGGACTCCTGGGCAGCGAGGAAGCCACCCCGCTCCTGCTGGCCGCACTGGACGAGGAGGAGCCGCCGAAGCTGCGTACCGCCGCCGCGGACGCGCTCGGCGCCCTGCGTCACCGTCCGGCCGCCGAGCGGCTCGCGGCGCTGGCGGCGGACGAGGCGGAGCCCGGCACCCTGCGCGCGCACGCCGTGCGCGCCCTGGGTCTGATCGGCGCCCCGGAGTCGCTTCCCGTGCTCCTCGCCTGCGCGTGCTCTGCGAAGGAACCGGTGCGGCTGCGTGCGGTGGACGCCCTGGGCGAGTTCCCGTCGCCCGAGGCGGCCGAGGCGCTCGGGGTGGTCGTGGCGCGCGACGCGAACCGCGAAGCCGCGCGGGCCGCGCTCCACGCCCTGGGCCGGATCGGCGCTCCGGCCGCACCTGTCCTCGTATCGCTCTCCGGGCAGCTTCGGACGGACGTCGCGGGTGAGCTGATCGCCGCGCTCGCCGGGTGTGAAGGGCCTGAAGTGGACGCCGCCCTGGGCCAACTGGCCAGGACGCCTCACCCGGATGAGATCCACGCGGCGGTGGCCGATGCCCTCGGCGGTCGGCACTCGCCGGAGAGTGCCGCTTCGTTGGGGGTGCTGCTGGCCGACGAGCACCGGTACTTCTGCACCCGGGCCGCGCTCCGAGCCCTCGCCCGGCTCGGAACCGAGGAAGCAGCCGAGCATGTACTGGCGTACGGCCTGTCAGCGGGCTACTACTTCGAAGAGGAGGTGCGGGAGGCGCTCAGCGCCCTCGCGGAGGGATCCAGCAAGGAGCCACGTCATGCCGGACGAGGAGACTCAGCGGGTCAAGGGGCGTCTTGACGGCAAGGTGGCCTTCGTCACCGGGGCGGCCGGGGGGCTCGGCCGCAGCCATGTGCGGCGGATGGCCGAGGAAGGCGCCGACCTGGTCATCGTGGACATCTGCCGGTCGGTCGACACCGTGCCCTATCCGCTGTCGACGCCGGAGGACCTGGGCGACGCCGTCGAGGAAGTCGAGGCCCTGGGGCGCCGCGTCGTGGCACGGCAGGCGGACGTGCGTGATCGGGCCGCGCTCCAAGAGGCGTACGACGCGGGCCTTGAGGAGTTCGGGCGGATCGACGTCGTCGTCGCCAACGCGGGCATCGCGCCGCTGCTGGTGGAGGACAGGGTGCAGGCGTGGCACGACGCCATCGACGTGAACCTGACCGGCACCTTTCACACCATCGAGGTGGCCGTCCCCTCGATGGTCGCCGCCGGGCAGGGCGGCTCGATCGTGATCGTCAGCTCCACCGCCGGGCTCGTCGGCATCGGCGGGGCCAGTAACGGCGGGCTTGGTTACGCCGCCTCCAAGCACGGTGTGGTCGGGCTGATGCGTACGTACGCCAACAACCTCGCCCCGCACAGCATCAGGGTGAACTCCGTGCACCCCACCGGAGTTGCCACCGCCATGGTCGCCGATCCGGCCATGGTCGAGTTCGTCGCCCAGGACCCGATTCTCTCCGCGGGGTCGCCGAACGCCCTGCCGGTGGCCACGATCGAACCGGGTGATGTGTCCCATGCCGTGCTGTGGCTGGCCTCGGACGAAGCCCGCTACGTCACCGGTGTGACGCTGCCCGTCGACGCCGGATTCATCAACCGCCACTGAGCCGCCCAGCGAGAGGTGGAGCGCCATGACCGAGCAGTACGCGGACACGATTCTGGTGGGCGGGCAGGTCAGGACGCCCACGGGCTGGGCTCAGGGGCTCGCCGTGCGCGCCGGTGTCGTCGAAACGGTCGGCGGGCGCGAGGACGTACTGCACCGGCGCGGTCCGGACACCCGGGTGGTGGAACTGGCCGGCGACACCGTCCTTCCCGGCCTGCACGATCTGCACGTGCATCCGATCTACGCCGGAATCCGCGAACGCCGCTGCAAGGTCCCCCAGGGGTCGAGTCTGGCCCACACCCTGCGCATCGTGGCCGAGCACGTGGCACGGGCCGCCCCCGGCACCTGGATACTCGGCGGCCAGTGGGACACGTCCGCGCTCGGCACCGTCCCGGACCGGACCCTGCTCGACGCGGTCGCCCCCGACCATCCGGTACTCCTGGAGGACACCAGCGGGCACAGCTCCTGGGCGAACAGCGCGGCGCTCGCCGCTGCCGGGATCGGCCCCGGCACGCCCGACCCGGCCGGTGGCATCTTCGAGCGGGACCTCGCGGGCAACCCGAGCGGCATCCAGCGCGAGACCGCAGCCGATCTGCTCGCCGCCTCGGCCCCCAAACCGGCCGACGACGCCGTCGAGGCGGCTCTGGAGTGGGCCCTCAAGGAGATGCTGTCCCACGGGATCACGTCGTTCACGGAAGCCGCGGTCGGGTTCACCGCGGGGCCGCGGGCCGAGCTGCGCGCCTACACCCGGCTCGCCGCGCGCGGGGCCGTCAAACAGCGCGTACGCCTCAGTCTCGTGTGGTCCCCCTACGACCCCACGTGCGAGGACGTGATCGGGGCTCGGAACCTGCACGCGAGCGGCCACATCGCGCCCGACTGCGTGAAGATCTTCCTCGACGGGGTGCCGACCGACAGCCACACGGCGGCGATGATCGAACCGTACAAAGACACCGTGGAGGGGCGGGACGGCGGGGCCGGTCGGCACGGAATGCTCGCGATCGCGCCCAAGGTCCTCAATCAGGCGGTGACCCGCTTCGACCGGATGGGCATCACGGTCAAGTTCCATGCCGCCGGGGACGCGGCGGTCAGGGCGGCCCTGGACGCCATCGAGGCCGCCCGCACGGCCAACGGACACGGCCCGCACATGCACAACGTAGGACACTGCACGTTCGTGGCGAAGAGCGACATCGAGCGCGCGTCGCGGATCGGCGCGACGTTCGAGGTCTCTCCCTACCTGTGGCAGCCCTCCCCGATCTGCTCCGACATCGCGGCTGCCGTCGGCCCGGCGGCGATCGAACGCGTGTGGCCGGTGCGCGAGATGCTCGAAGCGGGCGCGCTGGTCGTGGCGGGGTCGGACTGGTGCGTCGTGCCGTCGGTCAACCCGTGGTCCGCCATCGAAACGCTCGTCACCCGGCAGGAGCCAGGGGGCAGCGCCGACTCCTTCGGCCCGTCCCAAGCCATCACCCTGGAGCAGGCCTTCGACCTGTTCACGGTCAACTCCGCACGCCAGGAGGGGATGTCGCACCGCGTCGGCCACATCGCCCCGGGCATGCTCGCGGACATCATCGTCGTCGACCAGAACCCCTTCGAGGCGCCCATCACCCAAGTGCACGCCACCCGGGTCAAGATGACGTTCGTCGAGGGCGAATCGGTCTTCGACGCGGCGGCTCGCTGAGAGCGTTCACCCTGCCGCACTCCCGCCCAGCGCGAACCGCATGGGATCCCGCGTCCCCTCCCCCTCCGCGAACGCGGCCGCGTAGGCCCGCTCGCCGAGGGCGTGACGCACCCGGCGCTCGGCCTCGACATGGGCGCCGTGCAGCGGCCGCAGGCCCGTCAGCACGACGCCCGTCGTCCGCAGGAGCCGGCACGCCGCCCCTATCAGCCGGGCGGCCCTGGCGTGGTCGCCGGTCGCGGCGACGGCCCACGCCAGGCCCTCCAGACCCCACACGGGACCCCACCGGTCGCCGATGGCCCGCTGCCCGCGCAGGGAGTCGCGGAACAGCCGCACCGCCCGGTGCGGGTCGCCGTGCCGGAGCTCCGCGAGCCCCATGCCCCAAACCCCCCAGGAGCATGCCCAGCCCGCGCCATGGGCGTCGGCCTCGGTCATGTACTCCCGCCCGGCCGCGAGGGCGGGCTCCCGTTCGCCGAGGAAGGCCGCGGCCATGGCCCAGAGCATGGTGGCCATATGGGCGTCGCCCACCTGGCCACCCGCCCGGAAGCGCTCCCTGGCACCCGACAGGAGCGCGATGGCCCCCGCGTCCTCGTGCACGAGGAAGGCGAAGGCGCCCTCCATGTAGGCGAGTACGGCCGACGACGCGCCGTCCGCGAGGCCGTCGCCGAGCCGCACGCCCTCCGCCAGGAAACGCTCGGCGGCCGACTGGTCCCCCTGGCACAGCGCGATCCAGGCGGCGAGCGCCAGACAGCCGACGCGCAGCGGTGCGGGCGCCTGGGGAGCGAGGTCGAGCGCGCGGGTCAGCCAGTGCCGCCCTTCCCCGAGCGAGCTGCTGAAGAACCAGTAGCGGGTACGGGTGAGGCTGGCGGCGATCGCGAGGCCGGCCGTGGCGTCGCCCTCCCCCGTGACGCAGAAGTCCAGGGCCGCCCGCAGGTTCGCTGACTCCAGGCGCAGCCAGGACAGCCACGCGACCTCGTCGGGACCGCACCACCGCGCCGCCGCCCGCCCGGTCATGTCCGCGTAGTACGCGCAGTGGCGCCGCCGCAGCGCGATGTCCCCGCCGAGCTCCCGGAGCCTGCACTGCCCGTACTGACGCAGGGTCTCCAGCATGCGGTAGCGGGCCCGGGGCCCTGTCGTGTCGACGGTGAGCACCGACTTGTGCGCCAGCGCGGCAAGGACGTCCACGATGTCCTCGCGGGTGGTGCCCTCGTCCGGGCACACCGCCTCGGCCGCCGCGAGGTCGAAGCCGCCCGCGAACACCGACACCCCTGCCCACAGGCTCCGTTCGCGTGCGTCGCACAGGTCGTGGCTCCAGTCGACGACGCCGCGCAGGGTGCGCTGGTGCCGGGGCCCGGTGGGTGCCCCGGCATCGGAGAGGAGCCGGAACCGGTCGTCGAGGCGCTCCAGGATCTCCTCGGCCGAGAGGGCGCCCAGACGCACCGCGGCCAGCTCGATCGCCAGCGGAATGCCGTCGAGGCGCCGGCAGAGACGGCCCACCGCTTCTTCGTTGCGCCCGGTGATCCGGAAGTTCGGGGCGCAGGCCTCGGCACGGTCGGCGAGCAGCCGCACGGCCTCACACCGGGTCAGGGCCGCGGGTGCGCCCCGGTCCTGGGGGACGGCCAGCGGCGGTACGGGCAGGAGGTACTCCCCGGGGACGCGCAGCCCTTGGCGGCTGGTGGCCAGCACGCGCAGGCCCGGGGCAGCGGCGAGGAGCGTACCCACGAGGTGTCCGGCCGCCTCGGCGACGTGCTCGCAGTTGTCGAGCACCAGCAGCAGCCGCCGCTCCCGCAGGTGCTCGACGAGCACCTGCGTGCCGGGGCGCAGCGACTGGTCGGGGATGCCGAGCGCCTCGGCGACCGCGCGGTCCAGGAGCTTCGGTTCGGTGAGCGGAGCGAGGTCGGCGAGCCATGTCCCGTGCGGGTGGGCCCACGAGGCCTCGGCGGCGGCGCGCAGGGCCAGGCGCGTCTTGCCGACGCCGCCCGGTCCGGTGAGGGTGACGAGGCGGGCGCTCTCCAGGAGCTTGTGCGTGCTGCGGAGCATGCTCTCGCGGCCGATGAACGTCGTCGTCTCGGCGGGCAGGTTCCCTTCGGCCCGTGGGCCGCCCGGCGCCGAAGAGGCCGCCACGGCGGGTGAGGCCGCCGCGATCGGTGCGGGCGGTGCGATCAGGGAGGGGTCGGCGGTGAGCACCCGCTGATGGAGCTGCCACAGCTCAGGACCCGGGTCGACGCCCAACTCGTCGAGCAGCAGGGCGCTGACGGTCCGGTAGCAGTCCAGGGATTCGCCCTGTCGGCCCGAGCGGTAGAGGGCCAGCATGCGCTGGGCCCAGAAGCGCTCCTGGAGCGGGTGGGCGGCGGTGAGTTCGCGCAGCCGCGGCAGGACGTCCGTGTGCCGTCCGAGCTGGAAATCGGCGTCGGTGCGCAACTCCAGGGCGCCGAGGCGGCGTTCGTTCAGCGCGGGAGCGACCTCCAGGCGCAGCCGCTCCGACGGTACGTCCGCGAACGGCTCTCCGCGCCACAGCGCGAGGGCCTCGCCCAGGAGCGCCGAGGCCCGCTCCGCCGCCCGCGCCGCCGCGGCGGCCCGCGCACGCACCACCAGGGCATCGAACCGGTGCAGGTCCAGGGCGTCTTCGGGAACGTCGATGCGATAGCCGTCGGGGCAGGTGCGGATGGGTCCGCCGGACGGCCGGCTCAGGGCGTGGCGCAGCCGCAGGACGTAGTTCTGAAGGGCGTTGCGGGCGCCGTCCGGTGGTGCGTCCCACAGTCTGCCGATGAGGGTGTCGGTGGGGACGGCCTTGTTGGCGTCCACGAGCAGCGACGCCAGAAGCGCCCGCTGTTTGGCCGCCCGCATCGCCACGGGCCTGCTGCCGGACAGCACTTCAAGCGGCCCGAGAAGCCTGTACTCGAACTCCGTGATCCTCACCCCCGTAACCCAGAGTCATCATTCCAGCACGAGGGGTGAGTGTCGAGTGACCGTCGCGAGACCGGCACGACAGCGGCGCCCGGAAACATCACTGGAGTGCGGACGGCGGTGCACGAGCGGTGCACCGCGACGCCGACGCAGGAAACACGATCCAGGATCCAGAAGGAGACCAGCGCATGAACAAGTCTCACCGCCTCACCGGGTTCGCCCTCAGGCTCGCAGCGGTGGCTGCCGCCGCACTGCCGGTGTTCGCCGTCGCGCCGGGCGCGGCGGCGGCGGAGCGGGTACCGGCCGCGGCGGCCAAGGTGCTCAACTGCACGACGGACACCGACGGTTACTGGGGTCACGCGCACTGCACCAACAACACCGGGGTCGTGACGGCCTTCCGTGTCACGGTGGTCTGCGGGGAGTGGCCCGACACCGCCGGGGAGTGGAAGACGCTCAACCCGGGTGCGTCCGACGTGTCGAGTGCCCGCTGCATCGCCGGCACGGGTGTCGGCAGTGTGGGCTGGGAAGAGGGGTGACAGCGTGGTGTCGCCGTGCCTAAGATCGACGGCGACATCGCGTGTCGGTCACCGGCTGGGTGAGGCATGGAGGTGTCGGGAGATGCCTTCTGGAGGCATTCCTTGCCGGTCGAACTGAACCACACGATCATCCATGCCCGGGACAACCGGGAGTCCGCCGAGTTCTTCGCGGACCTGCTGGGCCTTGAGATCACCTCGGAGTGGGGCCCGTTCATCGCGGTGGAACTGAGCAACGGAGTCACATTGGACTTCGCCGCTGTCCCCGCGGAGAAGATCACCCCGCAGCACTACGCGTTCCTGGTCTCCGAGTCGGAGTTCGAGGCCGCGTACGAGAAGATCAAGGCGCGCGGCGTCGAGCACTGGGCCGACCCGCACCAGAAGTTGCCGGGCGAGTTCAACACGAACGACGGCGGCCGGGGGGTCTACTTCCTGGACCCGTCGGCGCACGCGATGGAGATCATCACGGTGCCGTACGGCGGCTTCCCCGCGTAGTTCACGACGGGCAGCTCTTCTCCTTGTCCCCCCGGTACGTCCGGTACAGCGGCAGCTTCTCCTTGCCGCCGGAGCGGGCCACCGGGGGGAACTCGATGATCGGGACGGGCTTGCAGACCGCCCACTGGTTGTTCTCGCCGGGGCCGGTGAAGCCGTACGTGCCGCCCGCCCCGACGAGGCAGCCGGTGCACGTGCCGCCGCTGATGGTCGAGAAGGTGAGCGTGCTGTACACGTCCTTGACGGAGGGCATCCGCGCCGGATCGGAGGTCTCCTTGTCGCCTTCGGTGATCTCGCTGTACGAACGGTCGACGGCGGACGCAAGGAGCGCGAACCCGTCGTAGTACATGGCCGCGTACCCGTCCGCCAGGGCCTTGGTCCCCAGTTCGTGCTCGCTGTCGATCTTCTTGAAGCGCGCGTGGAAGGGGGAGAAGCCCGAGGGCGCCGCGCCGGGGTCCTTCCCCCAGGCGGGGTCGTAGGCCGAGGCGTCGACGATCGTGGCCCTGGCCCTGTCCAGGCTGCGTTCGATGTCGGGGGAGGTGAGCGTCGGCTCCAGGCCGATGCCGACCTTGAGGATCCGCAGCTTGCCGCTGCGCTCACAACCGCCCTCGTTGGCCAGGCGGTTGATGAAGGCGGGCAGATCCTGGTCGCGCCCCGCGAAGAAGACCGTGTCCGCCTGGTCGCGGCAGATCCTCGCGACGGCGTCGGCGAAGCGCTGCGGTATGCCCTGGTCCTCGCCCGACGAGCCTATGTAGTGGGAGTTGTGGTTCTTGAGGTCGTAGGTCTTGCCGAAGTGCCGGTCGAAGACCTTGCGCAGGTTCTGGGAGTACACGTCGCCCTCGCGGCTGTCCCAGAGCAGCAGGCCCTTCTCCTTCTGCGGATAGCGGTCGAGGTAGCGGGAGAGGGCCTTGGCGAACTGTTCGTTGTTGGGCGAGGTCTTGAAGAAGTACCGGAAGTTCATGGAGGCGGCGGTGATCACCGGGCCGACCGTGGGGATGCCGCGCCTGGTGAGCTCGGCGACCGACTTGCGGGTCTCCGTCGTACTGCTCGGGATGCCCGTCACACCCACCAGCGGGGTCTCCTTGTCCCGTGTCATCTCGGCGAGGCGGTCGACGACGGGCTTCCACTCGCCCAGGTGCTTGCCGTCGGGGGCGAAGAGCAGTTGGTAGTGCGGCCCGCTCGCGCTGTTCGCCTCCAGTTGCGCGGCGAGGGCGCCGGCGAGCGCGCGGCGGATCATGTCGCCGGTCATCGCGCTGGACGCGTTCGAGGTGAAGGGCATCATCAGGGCGACCCGTACGTACGGGACCGGGGCCTTGTCGCCCGACGGGTTCTCCCAGTCCTGCCGGACCCGGTCGTTCTCGTCCGCCACGGCCTCGATGAGGCTCTTGGTCTTCTCGTCCGCGTCGAAGGCCTGGTCGGTGACGCCGACGCACTCCCCCGCGATCTCCTCGAGGCCGTCGCCGCACGGGCCGGGGCGCGAGCTGTTCCAGGTGAGGAGGCCCGCGACGAGGGCGATGACCACCACCGCGGTCACGAGCCATTCGAGGGGGCCCCACTCCTTGGGCGGGTGGTTGAACATCATGACCCCTCACTGGCGGGGACGGGCAGGACCTGCCGTTTGCGGGCCGCCACCGGCCAGTCGCGGGCGGCTCGGCCGAGGGCCGCGTACCAGGTGTGGTGGCGTCGGGAGAGATATCCGAGTTCGTCGCCCACGGCCTGGCACAGGGTCTCGGCGTCCGTGTCGATCGCCGCGTCGGCGTACGGCTCGGAGAGATACCACAGGGCGTGCAGGAGCCGGTTGATGGAGCGGCCCGCCTCGTCGAGGTGGGCGAACCGGGCGGCGTGCTCGCCCAGGGCGATCTCCACCCGGTGATCGATCCAACCGCCGGTGTCCTCATGGGGGTTGACGGCATCCGGGGCGTTGCGTGGCGGCGGGGTCGGGGCGGTGGCGCAGTGCCGCAGGCATTTCAGCCAGTGCTCGACGCTCTGCACCGCCTCCTCCGCGCCGAACTCGTCCGCCAGCATCTCGACCACCCCTGCCGCGTTCCCCGCGGCCAGGTTGTGCCGCAGCGCGTCCGCCTCGCCCATGGCGGAGCGCTGCACGTGGTAGCGGTGCAGGAAGCGGTGGATCTCGTGCCAGCTGTGCGGGTCGTCGGGGGGCGGCGAGGTGCGGCGGGCCTCATGGACCAGGAGCGCCTGGAGCAGCCTGCTCTCGACCAAAGGGCCCTCGACGGGCACGGACTGCTGCCACTGCCGCTCCACCAGGTACTGCGCCGCCGCGTTGGCGGGCAGTTGCTCGGGCCCGTCGAGCCGCAGGTCCTCGGCGAGGGCCTCCGCGGTCGCGTTGTCCCGTGCCAGGCAGAGCACGAGGAGCCGGTCGCGCTGACGCCGGTCCGGCAGCAGGTCTTCCAGGAGCACCTGGGTGACCGGGCGGCCCTGCGGGGTGGGCAGGTCGAGCAGGTCCCTGGGGGCCACCGTGCGGTTCTGCCGGGCCGCGTGCACCACGGCGTCGCACAGGAGGGTGCCTGCCGCCGGGTGCCCGCCGGTCAGGGAGTGCAGCGCCGACGCCAGGTGCGGGTGGAGCAGTCGCGCGGAGGCCCGGTCGAGCATCGACAGGACGTCGTCCCTGCCCAGGGGCGTGAGCGGCACGACGAGCAGTCCGGCGGAGGGGTCGTGTCCGGTGCGCTGCCAGATGGCGGCGGCCTGCTTGCGCCGCGCGCCGCCCACGGTCGGCAGCAGGTCGGTCAGTTCGCGGCGCACGGCCTGCGGCGCCTCCTCGTGGGGTACGTCCCCCAGGCGGGTGGCGACGACGGTGATCCGGTCGCGGTACGGCCGCCGCACGGTGGCGCGGTGTTCGAGGAGCAGGTCAAGGAAGCGCTGCCCGGCGGGGGCGTGCGCCTCGTCGAGGAGGATCAGCGGCCAGGGCTCGCGGTTCAGGTGCCGCACCAGGCCGTAGGCGCCTGCCACCTCCTCCAGGAAGGCGGCCATGAGGGTGTTCTCGACGGCGTTGCGGTAGTCGCCGCCCCGGTGGAAGCGCCGGCCGAGCTCCAGCAGGGCGTCCGGTTTCCCGGTGGCGCCGTCCGGAGTGGTGTGCCGCCGGCCGTACCAGGTGCGGGCCGCGGCGAGCACGCGCAGGGACTGGAGCTCGCGCAGAATCGCCGCGGTGACCGGCTGCGAGCCGTCGTCGTCCTGGACCTCGATACCGGCGGCGGTCGCGCCCGCCGCCTCGGCGACGGAGGCCTCGACCCGCTCCGACCACTGCCGTGCCACATCCCGCTCGCCCCCGGCGAGGAGACCGCAGGCGATGAGGAGCCGGGCGTGCCGGGCGCACACGGCGTCCCGGCCGTCCGCGTCGTCGACGGACCAGCCGGACACCGCGAACAGGCCGGGCACCAGGACGGGGAACAGACCGAGCCCGGGTGCCAGCGCGCACACGATCCGCTCCAGGACCTGCACGAAGTCGGCGGCCCGCGCGGCGTGCACACTTCCCGGCTCCGCGGGGACGACGGGCACGGCGGCGGACTCCCCCGGCACGACGACCCGCACATGGGCCAGCGGGAGCCTCTTGTGGTAGTGGCGCGCGAGCCCGTCCAGGACGGCGCTGCGGCCGAGGCCGTGCTGTCCGGTGAGCAGGACGACGGGCACGTCGTCCCCGAACTCCCGTTTCCTGCGCGCCCGTTCCTCGTACGCCAGCCCTGTGAGGGACGGAATGAGTGAGCCCACCAGAGGACCGCGACCGTACAGCAGTGGTGTTTGCGGCTTGCCCATCCCTCGATTTCCCGCTTCCCCCTGGGAGCTCGCCGGCCGCCACCGGGGCGAGGCGCAGCGCTCCCCCGGTCACCAGCCGCTGACTACTGCTCCTACTCCCCTCGGAACAGTGGAACTTACCCCCGTTCGCTTCAGGGTTGCGGGTAAATCTCCAGATCGACCCGGTCAGGGAGGTTCGCCGCCGCACGAACCTCCCCCGGGTACGCGAGTCTGACCCGCCGCAGCCCGGACAGTCCGGCCAGATGCGAGAGATCGATGTCGGTGCCCTGGGTCAGATGGATCTCGACAAGGCCCGGCAGCCTGCGGGCGATGCGCCGCAGCGACACGGGCGCGCCCGGCTTGGCGTACACATAGAGGTGGGTGACCTGCGAGACCTGCGCCTTGGGGTCGAAGAGCAGTGTGCTCAGCTGCTCCGGGGAGAGGGTCAGGGTGCGCAGTTCGGGCAGTCGGGCGAGCAGGGCGCCCCACCCGTCCGGCAGCAGCCGCTCCCCCGCTTCGTGCAGGCGCAGTTCCTCCAGTGCCTGGAAGTGGCCGATCTCCGCCAGGTCGACCGTGCCCAGCGGCAGCGTGAGGACGCGCAGGCCTCCGAGGCGGGACAGGTCGGCGAGCCCACGCCAGGGCACTTGGAGCCCCAGGTGCAGGGCGCTCAGACGCGGACACTCCGCCAGCTTCGCCAGTGGTTCGAACTGCGGGAGGTCTTCGAGTACGAGGGTGTGCAGCTGGGGCAGCAGGGTGAGCGGCGCGGGCTCCCTGACGTTGCGGCAGCCTTGCAGGGTGAGGCTCTCCAGCGCGGGGAAGTCCGCGAGCAGATCGAGGTCGTCCAGCCGGAGCACGCCGCGCAGCCGCAGCTCGCGCAGGCGCCGGGGGTCAAGCGCCGCCCGTACGGCCTCGGGGGCGAAGTCGCCGTGGATGCCGACGCGTTCGCATCCGGGCAGGGTGGCGAGGGCGTCGAGTTCCGCGCCCGAGCGCACGGTGACGGGCTGCGAGGGGTCCGCGGTGAGGAGCGGGCGGATGATCTCGTCGGCGTACACATTGGTCTCGAACCGGTCCCAGTGGCCCAGGAGTTGGGCCCGGACCACCGGCTGGCGGGTGTCCAGGAACTCCGTGAGGCGCGGGATGGCTGCGTCGCCGCCGATCTGGCAGATCGCGTGGACGGTCGCGAGCTCCTCGTCGCCCTCCAGGTCCTGGGCCCCGGGCAGCAGGCCGAGCAGCAGCGGGCCCGTGCGCGCCAGGACCCTGGCCTGGCGCAGGCTGCGCGGCGGGACCATGCGCGCCGCCTCGGTCTCGATGGTCTGCCGCACGCCGGGGTCCAGGCGGGTGGCCTGCTCCAGCGAGGCGAGGGCGAGCAGCCGCAGTCTGGCCTGGATCGTCGCGTCCTTCTCGCGGTTGCCGCGTTCGTTGAGCCGCATGAGCAGATCGGCGCGTCCGTTGTGATCGCTCTGCGCGACGGCCATCTGCACCACGTCCTCCCACTGCTCGGCGTGTGCGTTCTTCACCAGAATGCCGAAGTCCCGCTCTTCGAGCACCGCCTTGGCCCCGAGATAATCCAGAAAGGTGCGGTGGATGAAGTCCACCGATCCCGGGGCGGGTTCGCGCAGCACTCCGGTGCGTTCGATGAGGTACTGCAGGGCGTCTTCGGGTTCGCCCATCCTCTGGAGGCTCGGCACCTGGGGCTGAAGCCTGCGAAGCAACTCCACGGCGTCCGCGTGTTCGATCTGGGTGCGTTCGTTGCGGATCAGCCAGTACGCCAGGCGCTTGAGGGGTTCGGCGGCGGCCTCCTCGTCGAGCTTGAGGCCGCGCAGTCCGCGCTCCACGTCGCGCCGTTCGAGCAGCATGGTCAGGGCCGCCTTGTAGAGGGCGGCGCGCCCCTGGGGCAGATAGCCGCCGCGCTCCGCGTGCAGGGCGCAGATCAGGGTGCACATCAGCGGGTTGGTGGCGAGCCTGCTCAACTCCGGGCGTGCACGCAGTGATTCGATCAGCCGGCCATCCTGACCCTCGCGTTTCGCGGCCGTGTGCCACCGCTGGATGAAGCGCCGGAGGTCGTCGGGGCGCAGGGCGTTGAGGGTGAACTCGTAGAAGCCCTCGCGCTCCAGCCAGCCGGGGGCGAGCGCGGAGGGGCGGGTGGTGGCCAGCCACAGGTTGCCGGAGAAGGCGGCGAGCAGCCTGCGCAGCCAGTCGCGGGTGCGCATGCGGTCGACCTTGGGAATCTCGTCGAGGCCGTCGACGAGCAGGACACCACGGCCGTTCTGCAGCACGCGCGCCGCCCAGCCGTCGGGTTCGGTGCCCGCGTGCGGGCAGCCCGTCCGGCGCAGGAAGTCGTCGGGCAGCGGCAGTTCGGTGCCCTCGCGGACCAGGGTGCGCAGCGGCAGCACGAAGGGGACGCGGCCCAGGAGCTGGGGCAGATGACCCGGCACCGACTCCTGCCGCGCGGTGGTCAGGGCAAGCCATTGGACGAGCGTGGTCTTGCCCGTACCCGCATGCCCGTTGAGCAGAACGCGTCCGTGTCCGACGAGGACGGTCTCGACGCTCTCCTCGATCTCCGGCGCCCTGCCCTCGCCCGCCACGTCCGGTTCGTCGTCCACGGCGGCCGTCGCGACGGCCCGCTGGCTCAGATAGGCGCTCTCCAGGGGCCACTCCTTGCCGCTGGGGTCGCGCAGATCCACTCCATAGAGGGTGAGGCTGCCGTACCGCTCGACGACGTAGTGCGCGTACTTCTCCTCGAAGCGGGCGTCCGCCGCCGTCCAGTCGTCGCCCGAGACGCGGCGCAGGATGACCTCCAACTGCTCGCGCTGGCGCCGCAGTTCCCGGGAGTCCTCCAGTTGGGCGCGGGCGGCGAAGCCGGGCCGCTGGGTGAAGAACCGCACGAGGTGCACGCACGCCGTCTGCAGGAGTACGTCGTGGAAGAGGGCCGCGTCGCGGGTGAGCAGCCTGCGGGTGCTCGGCCCGGCCTGCCGGGACAGCTCCCTGGCCAGCTCCTCGGGCCCGAGCACGAAGACCTGCACGTCGTCCATGTCGAGCTCGCCGAGGGCGAAGAGGGTGCGGGTCAGGGCCTGCCCGACGGCGTCGTGCTCGTCGTCCGCGATCGGCCGCTCGTGCGGCCCCGCGGACCGTACCGCCCGGCGCACCAGCTCGCGGGCGAGCCGGTGCATGTCGTCCTTGCTGAGCGTGGGGTGGTCCCCCGCGAAGGACAGCAGCCCCTTGATCCGGACGGGCCGTTCGCCGTACTCGGCTCCGGGCGCCTTGGGCGGCGGAAGCAGCAGCCGTTTCAGCAACGGCACCACGACCGAGGAGGCGACTTTGATGCCCACTGCTCCAGCGTCCACAGAATCCCCCGTCGCCGCCGCGCGCTCCCTGGTACACAAAGCGTAGGGCCCGCACCCCCCGGTATGGGGGATGCGGGCCCAACTGCCCTACGGCAATGCCTACTTGCGGATCAGCGAACGCAGTACGTACTGCATGATGCCGCCGTTGCGGTAGTAGTCCGCCTCACCGGGGGTGTCGATGCGGACGACCGCGTCGAACTCCACGCCGGTGTCGGTGGTGACCTTGACCGTGCGGGGGGTCGTGCCGTTGTTCAGCTCGGTCACGCCGGTGAAGGAGAAGGCCTCTTCGCCGGTCAGGCCCAGGGTCTCGGCGCTCTGGCCCTCCGGGAACTGGAGCGGCAGGACGCCCATGCCGATGAGGTTCGAGCGGTGGATGCGCTCGTACGACTCGGCGATGACGGCCTTCACGCCGAGCAGCGCGGTGCCCTTGGCGGCCCAGTCGCGGGACGAACCGGAGCCGTACTCCTTGCCCGCGAGGATCGCGAGGGGGGTGCCGGCCGCCTGGTAGTTCTGCGAGGCGTCGTAGATGAAGGAGACGGGGGCGTCAGCGGCAGCGTCGGCCTTCGTGAAGTCGCGGGTGAAGCCGCCCTCGGTGCCCGGCGCGATCTGGTTGCGCAGGCGGATGTTGGCGAACGTGCCGCGGATCATGACCTCGTGGTTACCACGGCGCGAGCCGTAGGAGTTGAAGTCGCGACGCTCGACGCCGTGCTCCGTGAGGTACTTGCCGGCCGGGGTGTCGGCCTTGATCGCACCGGCCGGGGAGATGTGGTCGGTGGTGACCGAATCGCCCAGCTTGGCCAGGACGCGGGCGCCCGTGATGTCGGCGACCGGGGTCGTCTCCATCGTCATGCCCTCGAAGTAAGGGGGCTTACGGACGTAGGTCGACTGCGGGTCCCACTCGAAGGTGTTGCCGGTCGGGATGGAGAGCGCCTGCCACTGGGCGTCGCCCGCGAAGACGTCCTGGTAGGACTTGTTGAACATGTCCTCGCCGATGGAGTTGGCGACGACGTCGTTCACCTCGGCCTCGGTGGGCCAGATGTCCGTCAGGTAGACCGGGTTGCCGTCCTGGTCGGCGCCCAGCGCGTCCTTGGTGATGTCCACCTTCATCGAACCCGCGATGGCGTACGCGACGACCAGCGGCGGGGACGCCAGGTAGTTCATCTTGACGTCGGGGTTGATGCGGCCCTCGAAGTTCCGGTTGCCGGAGAGGACGGACGTCACGGCCAGGTCGGCGTCGTTGACCGCCTTGGAGACCTCCTCGGGCAGCGGGCCCGAGTTGCCGATGCAGGTGGTGCAGCCGTAGCCGACGAGGTTGAAGCCGACCTTGTCCAGGTAGGGGGTGAGCCCCGCCTTGTCGAAGTAGTCGGTGACGACCTTGGAGCCCGGGGCGAGGGTGGTCTTGACCCACGGCTTGCGGGTCAGGCCCTTCTCGACGGCCTTCTTCGCGACGAGCGCGGCGGCGACCATCACGTACGGGTTCGACGTGTTGGTGCAGGAGGTGATCGCGGCGACGGTGACGGCGCCGTGGTCGATCTCGTACGTCGAGCCGTCGGGGGCGGTGACCGTGGTCGGCTTCGACGGGGTGCCGTTGGAGACGGCCGGGGCGTCGGAGGCCGGGAAGGACTCCTTGCCCGCCTCGGAGTCGTCCGAGACGTAGTTGCGCACGTCCTGGGCGAACTGCTGCGAGGCGTTGGCGAGGACGATGCGGTCCTGGGGACGCTTCGGGCCGGCGATGGAGGGGACGACCGTGGAGAGGTCGAGCTCCAGCTTCTCGGAGAAGTCGGGCTCGGCGGCCGGGTCGAGCCAGAGGCCCTGCTCCTTGGCGTACGCCTCGACGAGCGCGACCTGCTGGGCGTCACGGCCGGTCAGGCGGAGGTACTTCAGCGTCTCGTCGTCGATCGGGAAGATCGCGGCGGTGGAGCCGAACTCCGGCGACATGTTGCCGATGGTGGCGCGGTTGGCGAGGGAGGTGGCGGCGACGCCCTCTCCGTAGAACTCGACGAACTTGCCGACGACGCCGTGCTTGCGCAGCATCTCGGTGATGGTCAGCACGAGGTCCGTGGCGGTGGTGCCCGCGGGCAGCTCACCGGTCAGCTTGAAGCCGACGACGCGCGGGATGAGCATGGAGACCGGCTGGCCCAGCATCGCGGCCTCGGCCTCGATGCCGCCGACGCCCCAGCCGAGCACGCCCAGGCCGTTGACCATCGTGGTGTGCGAGTCGGTGCCGACCAGCGTGTCGGGGTAGGCCTGGCCGTTACGGACCATGACCGTGCGCGCCAGGTGCTCGATGTTGACCTGGTGGACGATGCCGGTGCCCGGGGGGACGACCTTGAAGTCGTCGAAGGCGGTCTGGCCCCAGCGCAGGAACTGGTAGCGCTCCTTGTTGCGGCCGTACTCCAGCTCGACGTTCTGACCGAAGGCGTCCTTGGTGCCGAACTTGTCGGCGATCACGGAGTGGTCGATGACCAGCTCGGCCGGGGAGAGCGGGTTGACCTTGTCCGCGTCGCCACCGAGCTCCTTGACGGCCTCACGCATCGTGGCGAGGTCCACGACGCAGGGCACGCCGGTGAAGTCCTGCATGATCACGCGGGCCGGCGTGAACTGGATCTCCTGCGAGGGCTGGGCCTGGGAGTCCCAGCCGCCGATCGCACGGATGTGGTCGGCGGTGATGTTCGCGCCGTCCTCGGTGCGGAGCAGGTTCTCCAGCAGCACCTTCAAGCTGTAAGGGAGGCGCGCGGAGCCCTCGACCTTGTCCAGCTTGAAGATCTCGTACGACTCGTCGCCCACGCGCAGCGTGCTGCGGGCGTCGAAGCTGTTCGCCGACACGACAGTCTCCTTCATATATGTGCGCGTTTCCGTCACATCCTGCCGCCACGACTCCTCGTCGATCCGCTAAGGTAAGGCTTAGTTAGGTAACCCTTACCGAGTGGCGGCTTCTGGTGCGCCTCGGCAGATATCTCGATGTCGAGATAACTCTAGTACATCCCCCGGCGTCGCGACGAGGCGCGGGGCCTCAGACCGGCGGGCACCAGCACCGGACCGGGCACTTCGGCCTGTCGATTTCCCGCTTGCCCCGTCACTGGCTGCTCTCCTTCGATCAGGTCGACGAGGAGGGACACGGCCGTGCGCGCCGTGCGTTCCGGGTCGAGGGTCACCGTGGTGACCGGCGGTTCGGTCTGTGCGTAGCCCGGATCCTCGCTCGCGCACACGAGCAGCAGATCGTCCGGGACGCGCAGGCCGTGCCGGGCCGCCGCGGCGAGGAGCTGGCGGCCGCCGGGGTCGTAGACGGCGTGGACGGCGTCGATCCGTCCGAGCACCTCGTCGAAGGCGTGACCTTCATCGTCGTCCTCATCGAAGGGGATCACCAGCGGGGACATCGCGTGGTCGGCGCACCAGGTGACGTACGCCGCCGTCACCATGCGCGCGTAGTGCTCGCCGCCGCTGCCCGACTGGAGCGCGATCCGGCGCGCGCCGGACGCGGCGAGGTGGTCGAGCACCTCGTGGGTGGTGGCCACGTGGTCGTTGTCGACCCAGCGGTCGCCGGGGCGCGCGTCGCCCGGGGCGCCGTCGAAGACGAGCGGGATGCCGCGGGCGCGCAGCGCCTGGACCATCGGGTCCCCGCGCGGGCTGTCCATGATCAGCATGCCGTCGACGGCCAGGCCGTGCCAGGTGTCCTGCGCGACGCGGTCGGCGGGGAAGGCGGTGAGGGCGTAGCCGCGGGCGTGGGCCGCGGTGGTCGCCGCCGCGATGGCGCGGGAGAAGTAGGCGACCTCGGTGTAGCGCCATGCTCTCGGGTACGTGGTGACGGCGACGCCGATGGTTCTTGTTCCGGCGGCGGCGCCGTACCCCAGGGCGGTGGCGGTTTCCCGCACCCTGCGGCGAGTCGATTCGCCCACGCGGCCCGTGCCGTTCAGGGCGTGCGAGACCGTCGCGGTCGATACCTCCGCTGCGCGGGCTATGTCGGCGAGGGTGGGCCTTGGCACGGGGCACATCGTACGGATTCCGTGGCGGGCGGTGGGTTCTGGTTAACGGGTTACGCGGCGAGTCTTCGTACCGCCCGCTTCGCGGCGGATCTTTCCCGCCCACCCACTCGATCACCCCGGAGTGCCCTATGCCGTCTCCGCTCCGCCCTTCCCTCTCCTCCCTCTCCTCCCTCTCCCGCCGAAACCTCATCGCCACCGCGGGCGCCACCGGGCTGCTCGCCGCCGTAGGCGCCGCGCCCGCCGTCGCCGCACCCCGGCGATCCGCCGCCCTCGTCGTGCACAACGCCCGCGTCTTCACCGGCACTCGGCGGCACGACCATGCGCGGGCCGTCGCCGTCGGGCGGGACGGGAAGATCCTGGCCGTCGGGAGCGACGCCTCGCTGAAGCGGTTCATCGGGCGGGACACCGAGGTCGTCGACGCGCGCGGCGGGACCCTCATGAGCGGCATCCACGACGGTCACGCCCATCCGATGGACGCCGCGAGCCGCTCGCTCAAGCCGTCCCTCGCCGGCGCCGAGCAGACCGTCGCCGATCTCCAGAAGACCCTGACGGACTTCCTGAAGGACTCCGCCGACCAGGAGCCCGACGGGTGGCTCGTCGTGGAGGACTGGAACCCCGTGGGTCTCCTTCCGCACGGGACCGCCCCGCACCACTCCATGCTGGACGCGCTGCCGACCCGGCGCCCCGTCGTCCTGCGCGGCGGCGACGGGCACAACATCTGGGTCAACCAGCGCGCCCTGGACGTCGCGGGCGTCACCGCCTCGACGCCGGACCCGGTCGGCGGAAAGATCGTCAAGGGCTCGGACGGCAAGCCCACCGGCGTGCTCAAGGACGACGCCCAGCCGCTCGTCACCCGGCACATACCGGAGCCCGACCAGGCCCAGCTCGTCGCCGCGGCCGAGAAGACCCTGGCCGAAGCCGCCGCCTCCGGCATCACCACCTTCATGGAAGCCGTCGTCGGCAAGAGCGAGTTGGCCCTCTACAAGGCGCTCTCCGAGAGCGGGAAGCTGCCGCAGCGCATCGTGCCCGCCCTGCGCATCGAATCCGGCATGACCAAGGACCCGGCCGCCGCCCTCGCCTACGCACGCGGCCTGCGCGACACGTTCGGCGGCGTACGGGGACTCCGGTTCGGCACGGTGAAGGTCTTCCTCGACGGGGTCATCGAGTACCCCGCCCAGACGGCCGCGCTGCTCAAGCCCTATCTGGACGGGGAGGGCAAGCCCACCGGCCACCGCGGCGAGCTGTACGTGTCCGCGGCGGACTACGGCCGGCTCACCGCCGCCTTCAACAAGGACGGCTGGCAGATGCACGCGCACGCCATCGGCGACCGCGCGGTCCGTACCTCCCTAGACGGGTACGCGTACGCCCTGCGCACGACCGGAGCGCGCGGTCTGCGCAATACCACCGCCCATCTCCAACTCGTCGACCCCGCCGACCTGCCGCGCTTCGCCCAGCTCGGCGTCACCCCCTGCATGCAGCTCCAGTGGGCCACCCGCAACACCTGGACCATGGACGCCCTGCTGCCCTACATCGGAGCCGGGCGCCACCGCTGGCAGTACCCGGCGCGCAGCCTGGAGCGGCACGGGGCGCGGCTCTCCGGTGGCTCGGACTGGCCCGTCGATCCGCTCCAGGTGTGGAACCAGGTGCGGACCGCCGTCGACCGGTTCGGGAACGAGGGCGAGGGCGATCTGTACCGCGAGCAGGAGGGCCTGAGCCGCTCGTCCGCCCTGCTCATGCACACCCTGGGCACGGCGCGCCAACTCCGTATGGACCATCTGACCGGGACCGTCGAAACGGGAAAGTCGGCCGATCTGGTGCTGCTGGACCGCGATGTGACGCGGTGTCCGGTGGCCGATATCAGTTCCTCCGAGGTGCGTCTGACGTTGACCGGAGGCACAGTGGTGCACGACGCCGACTCGTCGGCCGGGCGCGCTGCCGCCGCCCGGGTGACGCGCGCGGCGGCGGGACCACGGCCCGCGGCGCAGGCCGCGGTGCACGGTGGGCGGCATGCCTCGTGCGGATGCGGCTGACCCCGTACGGGCATCTGGCGTACGGAAGCGACGTACGGGAACTTCCGCACTGAATCGGTCGTTTCCCGGATGGCCTACCCCAGCGCGTGCGTCATCTCATATCTGAGATAACCTGCGGAACATGGCAGACGATTACCTCGTACGTATCGGCAAGCTCATCCGCGACGCCCGTCAGCACCGGGGCTGGACGCAGTCGCAGCTTGCCGAGGCGCTCAGCACAAGTCAGAGCGCCGTGAACCGCATCGAGCGCGGCAACCAGAACATCAGCCTTGAGATGATCGCCCGTATCGGCGAGGCGCTGGACAGCGAGATCGTCTCCCTCGGGTATGCCGGGCCGATGCACCTGCGCGTGGTCGGCAACCGCCGGCTCTCGGGCTCCATCGACGTCAAGACGAGCAAGAACGCCTGCGTGGCGCTGCTCTGTGCCTCCCTGCTCAACAAGGGGCGCACGGTGCTGCGCCGCGTGGCGCGCATCGAGGAGGTCTACCGCCTCCTCGAAGTGCTCGGCTCGATCGGCGTCCGCACCCGTTGGATCAACGACGGGGTCGACCTGGAGATCGTGCCGCCCGCCAAGTTCGACATGGAGGCGATCGACGCGGAGGCCGCCATCCGGACCCGCTCGATCATCATGTTCCTCGGCCCGCTGCTGCACCACATGGACCGCTTCAAGCTGCCGTACGCGGGCGGTTGCGACCTCGGCACCCGCACGATCGAGCCCCACATGATCGCGCTGCGCCGCTTCGGGCTCGACATCGCCGCGACCGAAGGGCTCTACCACGCGGAGGTCGCGCGTGACGTCGTCCCGGACCGCCCGATCGTGCTGACCGAGCGCGGCGACACGGTGACGGAGAACGCGCTGCTCGCCGCGGCCCGCAGCGACTGCACGACCGTCATCCGCAACGCCTCGTCGAACTACATGGTCCAGGACCTGTGCTTCTTCCTGGAGGCGCTCGGCGTGAAGGTCGAGGGCATCGGCACGACGACCCTCACCGTGCACGGCGTCCCGACCATCGACGTCGACGTCGACTACTCCCCCTCCGAGGACCCGGTCGAGGCGATGAGCCTGCTCGCCGCGGCGGTCGTCACGGAGTCCGAACTGACGGTCAACCGCGTCCCGATCGAGTTCCTGGAGATCGAGCTCGCGGTCCTGGAGGAGATGGGGCTCGACCACGACCGCACGGCGGAGTACTTCGCCGACAACGGCCGTACGCGCCTGATCGACCTCACCGTCCGGCCCTCCAAGCTGGAGGCGCCGATCGACAAGATCCACCCGATGCCGTTCCCCGGCCTCAACATCGACAACGTCCCCTTCTTCGCGGCCATCGCGGCGGCGGCGCAGGGCAAGACCCTGATCCACGACTGGGTCTACGACAACCGCGCGATCTATCTGACCGACCTGAACCGCCTCGGCGGACGCCTCCAACTCCTGGACCCGCACCGGGTACTGGTGGAGGGCCCGACCCGCTGGCGCGCCGCCGAGATGATGTGTCCGCCCGCGCTGCGGCCCGCCGTGGTCGTGCTGCTCGCGATGATGGCCGCCGAGGGCACGTCCGTCCTGCGCAATGTGTACGTGATCAACCGTGGCTACGAGGAACTGGCCGAGCGGCTCAACTCCGTGGGCGCGCAGATCGAGACGTTCCGGGACATCTAGCCCCGAGACCGCGCCTACGTGGTCTTCACGAACTCGCGGATCGCCCCGGCCAGCGCGTCGGGGCGGTCCAGCGGGATCAGGGTGCGGCAGTCGTCCAGTTCCACCAGGCGGCTCTTGGGGAGCAACTCGGCGAATCTGCGGGCGTGTTCCGGGGGCATCATCTTGTCCTGCTTGCCCCAGACGACCAGGGCCGGCCTGTCGTACGTACGCAGCCCCTCCGCCGCCTCCCGCATCTCCGCCTTGCGGGCCGAGCGCAGATAGCGGACCAGGATCCGGCGGGCCGCCGGGTCGGTGAGCAGCGGCCCCAGCCACCGGTCGATCAGGTCGTGCGGGACCGGGCGGTGGGCCATGACCGCGAAGCCCGTGCCCGGGACGCGGCGCAGGGCGCGTACGGAGAGGATGCGGACCAGGAGCGCGATGCCGCCGGGGATCCGTGCGGCGGCGTCCATCATCTTGCCGCCCGCGCGCGGCGGGTAGTTGTCGAAGGCCTCGCAGCCCGCGATGACCATCCGGCCGACGCGGTCGGGGCGCTCGGCCGCCAGCTGCTGGAGCCGTCCGGCGTCGTTCTCGACGAAGACGGCGTCGTCGCCGAGTTCCAGCGCGTCGGCGAACTCGCCGATCAGCCGGGCCATGGACGGCGGCGTCAGCTCGGCGCCCGGCTTCAGCGGCACGCGATGGCTGCCGTACGGGAGAGTCGGCACCAGGCAGCGGAACTCGTCGCCCAACTCCTCGACGACATGGCGCCATACGCTGCCGTCCTGGACGAGCCCGTGCAGGAGGACGAGCGGCGTGCCCGTCCCGCCCGTGTCCTCGTACTCGATCGGTCCCACGCTGAGCTCGATCTGCTTGAGCTGCTTGATCTGCTCGCTCCGTGCCATGGCCGCCCGCCCCGTTCCGTCGTAGATCGTCGGCCCGACGCTATGCGGATCAGTCGAGCACCGCCACCCCGTCCAGCTCCACGAGGCACTGCTCGTCCCAGAGGCGGACCGCGCCGATCACCGCCATGGCGGGGTAGTCGCGGCCCGCCAACTTCCGCCAGATGCGCCCGAGTTGTGCGGCCTGGGTCCGGTAGTCGGCGACGTCCGTGGCGTAGACGGTGACGCGGGCGAGGTCGGCGGGGGCGCCGCCCGCGTGGCGCAGGGCGGTGAGGAGATTGGTCAGCGCCTGCTCGAACTGCTCGGGCAGGGTTTCGCCGGTGACCTTGCCTTCGGCGTCGAGCGCGGTCTGGCCCGCGAGGAAGACGAGACGGCTGCCGGTCGCGGCCACGGCGTGCGAGAAGCCGGTGGGCGGGGAGAGTTCGACGGGGTTGAGGCGTTCGATGCTCATACGGAGGGCTCCTCACGGGGTTCACGGGTGTCAGGGGCGGCGGACCGCGCCGCGTACAACTCCTTGGCGATGATGGTCCGTTGGACCTCGCTCGCCCCTTCGTAGATGCGGGGCGCCCGCACCTCCCGGTAGAGGTGCTCAAGGAGGTGCCCCCGCTGGAGGGCGCGCGCTCCGTGCAGCTGGACGGCGGCGTCCACGACGTACTGCGCCGTCTCGGTGGCCAGCAGCTTGGCCATGGCGGCGCGTTGGGCGATGTCCGGTTCCCCGCGGTCGTACGCCGCCGCTGCCGCGTGCACCATGAGGCGGGCCGCCTCGGTCCGCGTCGCCATCTCCGCCACCTGGTGGGCCACCGCCTGGAGGTCCTTCAACTTGCCGCCGAACGCGTCCCGTTGAGCAGTGTGCGCGAGGGTGGCGTCCAGTGCCGCGCCCGCCATGCCGACCGCGAAGGCGCCGACGCTGGGGCGGAAGCGGTTGAGGGTGGTCATGGCGACACGGAAGCCGCGGTCGGGTTCACCGAGTACGTCGTCGCCGGTGACCGTCACGCCGTCGAAGGCGAGGGCGCCGATCGGGTGCGGGGAGAGCATGTCCAGGGGGGTGCCGGTGAGGCCCGCGCGGTCGGCGGGGACGAGGAACGCGGTCACCCCGCGGGCTCCCGCGCCGGGGGTCGTACGGGCGAAGACGGTGTAGAAGTCGGCCTCGGGGGCGTTCGAGATCCAGCACTTCTCGCCGGTGAGCCGCCAGGACGAGGGGCCGTCCGGTGCGGCGCTCAGGGCGAGGGCCGCGGCGTCCGAGCCCGCCCCGGGTTCGGAGAGCGCGAAGGCCGCGACGGCGTTGCCCGCGCGGGCGGGGGCCAGCCACTGCTCGCGCTGGCGCACGGAGCCGTACGCGGCGACGGGGTGCGCCCCGAGCCCTTGCAGGGCGAGCGCGGTCTCGGCCTCCGTGCACGCGTAGGCGAGGGACTCGCGCAGGAGGCAGAGGCCCAGGGCGCCCGACGTGCCGCGCGGGGCGTGTGAGGCGTGCGGAGCGTGTGAGGCGGAGAGTTTGCCGGGTTCGCCCTGGCCCTCCCCCGCGAACAGGCGGTCCAGGAGCCCCAGTTGCCCGAGCGCCTCCACCAGCGGCCGGTTCACCCGGCCCGGCTCGCCCTTCTCCGCCAGCGGGCGCAGCCGCTCGTCGGCGAGGGTCCGTAGCTCCGCACACCAGGCGGATTGTTCCGGATTGAGCGAGAATGCCGTCATGCCGGGCCCCTCCTCTATCGCGCACCGTTGACTGTCGTCACCATCACGATACGCTCGTTGCGCGAGCTCACCACAAGCCCGAACGGCAAGGGGGCGACCCGCTGTGGACGCCAAGAGTGCACTGCGACTCCACCCGTCAGCTCACGTCGACACCTTCGCCCGGGATCATCTCCCGCCGCCGGAGCAGTGGCCCGCGTTCGTCCTCGACCGGCCCGAACTCCACTACCCCGACCGTCTGAACTGCGGCGCCGAACTCCTGGACCGGACCGTGGAGCGGCTCGGCACCGAGCGGCCCGTGTTCCGTTCGGGCTCCGGCGAGGTGTGGACGTACGGCGAGCTGCGACGGCACGTCGACCGGATCGCGCACGTCCTGACCGGCGAACTGGACGTACGGCCCGGTCAGCGCGTCCTGCTGCGCGGCCCCACCACCCCCTGGCTCGCGGCCTGCTGGCTCGCGGTGATGAAGGCGGGCGCGGTCGCGGTCACCGTCCTGGCCCAGCAGCGCCCGCACGAGCTGGCCACGATGTGCGAGATCGCGGAGGTCGGGCACGCGCTGTGCGACGCCCGGGTGGTGGACGACCTGATCAAGGCGGGCGTCCCCGGGCTCGCTGTCACCCCCTTCGGCAGCGACGCGGACTATGACCTGCTGGCCCGCGCCGCCCGGCAGCCGGATGTCTACGAGGCCGTCGACACCGCCGCCGACGACGTCGCCCTCATCGCCTTCACCTCCGGCACGACCGGGCGCCCCAAGGGCTGCATGCACTTCCACCGTGACGTGCTCGCCATCGCCGACACCTTCGCGCGGCACGTCCTGAAGCCGGGGCCCGACGACGTGTTCGCGGGCAGCCCTCCGCTCGGCTTCACCTTCGGGCTCGGCGGCCTCGTCATCTTCCCGCTGCGGGTCGGCGCCTCCTCGCTGCTGCTCGAACAGGCGGGCCCCAAGCAGCTGTTGCCCGCGATCGCCGAGCACGGCGTGAGCGTGCTCTTCACGGCGCCGACCGCCTACCGCACGATGCTCGACGAGCTGCGCAAGCCGGACGCCTGCGACGTCTCCACGCTGCGCCGGTGCGTCTCCGCCGGGGAGAATCTGCCCGCCGCGACCTGGCAGGCCTGGCACGAGCGCACCGGGATCCGCATCATCAACGGCATCGGCGCGACCGAGCTGCTCCACATCTTCATCTCGGCCGCCGACGAGGCGATCCGCCCCGGCACCACGGGCCGCCCCGTCCCGGGCTGGCACGCGCGCGTGGTCGACGACTCGGGGGCTCCGCTGCCGGACGGCGAGCCCGGTCTGCTCGCCGTGCGCGGGCCCGTCGGCTGCCGGTATCTCGGCGACGAGCGGCAGCTCCAGTACGTACGCCACGGCTGGAACGTCACCGGCGACACCTATGTCCGCGACGCCGACGGCTACTTCACCTACGTGGCGCGCGCGGACGACATGATCATCTCCGCCGGGTACAACATCGCGGGCCCGGAGGTCGAGGAGGCGCTCCTGCGCCACCCCGACGTCCTGGAGACGGCCGTCGTGGGGCGCCCGGACGAGCTGCGCGGGCAGAGCGTCGTCGCGTACGTCGTTCCGCGCGCGGGCACGGAACGGGACCCCGACCGGCTGCGCGCCTTCGTGAAGGGCGAGCTGGTGCCGTACAAGTGCCCGCGCGAGATCGTCTACCTCGACGCGCTGCCGCGCACCGCGACAGGCAAGCTGCAACGGTTCCGGCTGCGGGAGTCCGGGCCCGTAGAGTGATCACGTGTCCGAGCAGCACACTCCACGGTCCCTGATCGTCACCTTCTACGGCGCCTACGGGCGCGCGGCCCCCGGCCCGGTGCCCGTCGCCGATCTCGTCAGGCTCCTCGCCCCGGTCGGCGTGGACGCCCCGTCCGTGCGCTCGTCCGTGTCGCGCCTCAAGCGGCGCGGGCTCCTGGTCCCCGCGCGGACTGCGGCGGGCGCGGCGGGGTACGCCCTGTCGCCGGACGCGCGCCAGCTCCTGGAGGACGGCGACCGGCGCATCTACGCGGCTCCCCCGGCCGCGCGGCAGGGCGGCGGCTGGGTGCTCGCCGTCTTCTCCGTACCGGAGTCGGAGCGCCAGAAGCGGCACGTCCTGCGCTCCCGCCTGGCCGGGCTCGGCTTCGGCACGGCCGCGCCCGGGGTGTGGATCGCCCCGGCGCACCTCTACGAAGAGACCCGGCACACCCTGGAGCGCCTCCAGCTCTCCTCGTACGTCGACCTGTTCCGGGGCGAGCACCTGGGCTTCGCCGCGACGGCGGACGCGGTGGCCCGCTGGTGGGACCTGACCTCGATCGCCAAGGAGCACGAGGCGTTCCTCGACCGGCACGAGCCGGTGCTCAGGTCCTGGCAGGGCCGCGGCGACACCCCGCCCGACGAGGCGTACCGGGACTACCTCCTGGCTCTGGACTCCTGGCGGCGGCTGCCGTACGCGGATCCGGGGCTGCCGGGGGAACTGCTCCCGCCGGGGTGGCCCGGGGACCGGTCCGCCGAGGTGTTCGCGGCGCTGGACAGGCGGCTGCGGGACGCGGGGGCGCGGTTCGTGACGCCGGACGGCATCTGAGGCGTCAACTTCCGAGCTTGAGGCGGGGCTTGGGGGCGTCCGTGCGTCCCGTCTGCGGGCGGCGGCTGCCCGCCCCGTACTGCCGGGGCCAGCCGACGCCCGGTCCCGCGTATCCCTGCTCGGCCGCCGCGTGCAGCGTCCAGTGCGGGTCGTACAGATGGGGGCGCGCGAGTGCGCACAGGTCCGTACGGCCCGCAAGGACGAGGGAGTTGACGTCGTCCCAGGAAGAGATGGCGCCGACCGTGAGGACGGGAATGCCGGTCTGGTTGCGGATGCGGTCGGCGAACGGGGTCTGATAGGAGCGGCCGTACGCGGGGCGTTCGTCGGAGACGACCTGGCCGGTCGATACGTCGATCGCGTCGGCTCCGTGCGCGGCGAAGGCACGGGCGATCTCGACGGCGTCGTCCGCGGTGGTGCCGCCGTCGGCCCAGTCGGTGGCCGAGATGCGGACGGTCATGGGCTTGCCCTCCGGCCACAACTCCCTGATCGCGTCGAAGACTTCGAGGGGGAAGCGCAGCCGGTTCTCCAGCGGACCGCCGTACTCGTCCGTCCGGTGGTTGGTCAGCGGCGAGAGGAAACCGGACAGCAGATAGCCGTGCGCGCAGTGCAGTTCGAGGAGGTCGAATCCGGCGGCCTCGGCCCGCAGGGCCGCCGCGGCGAACTGCTCGCGGATCTCGGTGAGCCCGGCCCGGTCCAGCTCGTGCGGGCGCTGGCTGTTCGCCTTGTACGGGAGGGGCGAGGGGGCCACGAGCGGCCAGTTCCCCTCCTCCAGGGGTTCGTCGATGCCCTCCCACATCAGCTTCGTCGAGCCCTTGCGGCCCGAGTGGCCGAGCTGGACGCCCATCGCGGTGCCCGGCGCCTGCGCGTGCGCGAAGTCGGTGATCCGGCGCCAGGCGTCGGCCTGCCCTGCGGTGTAGAGCCCGGCGCAGCCCGGCGTGATCCGGCCCCGCTCGCTGACGCACACCATCTCGGTCATGACCAGGCCCGCGCCGCCGAGCGCCCGCGCGCCCAAGTGGACGAGGTGGAAGTCGCCGGGGACGCCGTCCACCGCGGAGTACATGTCCATCGGGGAGACGACGACGCGGTTGCGCAGGGTCAGGCCGCGCAGCCTGAAGGGCGTGAACATCGGCGGTGCGCCCTCTGGGCAGCCGAAGTCGCGCTCGACGGACTCGGTGAAGTGGGCGTCGCGCAGCCGCAGGTTGTCGTGGGTGACGCGGCGGCTGCGGGTGAGCAGGTTGAACGCGAACTGGCGTGACGGCTGGCCGAGATAGTCCGGGAGCCGCTCGAACCACTCCAGGCTCGCGCGGGCCGCGCGCTGCGTGGACTCGACCACGGGCCGGCGTTCCGTCTCGTACGCGGCGAGGGCCTCGGGGATGCCGGGCCGCTCCTCGAGGCAGGCGGCGAGCGCGAGGGCGTCCTCGACGGCGAGCTTGGTGCCGGAGCCGATGGAGAAGTGCGCGGTGTGCGCGGCGTCTCCCAGAAGCACCGTATTGCCGTGCGACCAGCGCTTGTTGACGACCGTGCGGAAGTTGATCCAGGAGGACTTGTTGCCGCGCAGGGTCCGGCCGCCGAGCGCGTCGGCGAAGACCTTGGCGCAGAGGTCGGTCGAATCGCGCTCGTCGAGCTCCGCGAATCCGGCCGCCTCCCACACCTCTTCGCGCATCTCGACGATGACGGTGGATTCGCCCGTCCCCTGGGTCGAGAAGGGATAGCCGTGCAACTGCATCACGCCGTGCTCGGTCTCGGCGATCTCGAAGCGGAAGGCGTCGAAGGCGAAGTCGGCCGCGAGCCAGATGTAGCGGCAGCGGTGCGCCTCGACGCTCGGCCCGAAGGCTTCGGCCTGCGCCTCGCGCGTGAGGCTGTGCACGCCGTCCGCCGCGATGACCAGGTCGTACGCGGTGGAGAGCGCGTCGGCGGGCGGCGCCTCAGCGCGAAAGCGCAGGTCGACGCCGAGTTCGCGGCACCGTTCGTGCAGGATGCCGAGCAGTCTGCGCCGCCCGAGGGCCGCGAAGCCGTGCCCGCCCGAGGTGTGGCGGCTGCCCCGGTGCACGATGTCGATGTCGTCCCAGCGCACGAACTCCGCCTGGAGCGCCGCGTAGACGACGGGGTCGGCGTGCTCGATGCCGCCGAGCGTCTCATCCGAGAGGACGACGCCAAAGCCGAACGTGTCGTCCGGTGCGTTGCGCTCCCAGACGGTGATCTCGCGCTCCGGGTCGAGCCGCTTGAGGAGGGCGGCGGCGTAGAGCCCACCGGGGCCGCCGCCGATGACGGCGATGCGGTGGGCGGGGCCGCGGGCGGGGGTGGCCATCGTCAGCGCCCCTGCCACTTGGGCGGGCGCTTCTCCGTGAACGCCGCGTGGAACTCCTTGTAGTCCTCGCCCGTCATGAGGAGCGCCTGCGTAGCCGCGTCCATCTCCACGGCCGCGGCGAGCGGCATGTCGAGCTCGGAGGTCAGCAGCGCCTTGGTCTGCGCGTACGCGAGGGCGGGTCCGTCGGCGAGGCGGCGGGCCAGGGACTGTGCGGCCTCTGCCGCCTTGCCCTCGTCGGTCAACTCGCTGATCAGGCCCATGCGTTCGGCTTCGGGGGCGCGCACCGGGTCGCCGAGCATCAGGATCCGGGTGGCGTGGCCGAGGCCGACGACGCGGGGCAGCAGATACGCGGCGCCCATGTCGCCGCCCGACAGGCCGACCCGCGTGAAGAGGAAGGCGAACCGCGCCGAGGGGTCGGCCACGCGGAAGTCCGAGGCGAGGGCGAGCACGGCGCCGGCGCCGGCGGCCACCCCGTGCACGGCGGCGATCACCGGGAAGGGGCACTCGCGCAGCGCCCGTACGACCTGTCCCGTCATGCGGTTGAAGTCGAGCAGCTGCGCGGTGTCCATGCCGAGGGTCGCGCCGATGATCTCGTCGACGTCACCGCCCGAGCAGAAGCCGCGCCCCTCGCCGCCGAGCACCAGCGCGCGCACGGACTTGTCGCGGGACAGCTCGGCCAGGAGATCGCGCAGGTCGGCGTAGGCGCCGAAGGTGAGCGCGTTCAGTTTGTCGGGGCGGGCCAGGGTGACCGTGGCGACCCCGTCGTCCACCTCGAAGCGCAGGTGCTGCCAGTCGGGGGTGCGGGGGGCGGAGCCGGTGAAGGGACTCATGACGACGTGCGGCCTCCTCGGTCGGGGCGGCGGCGGTCTGCCTCGTACTACCTCGTGAAGTTGTCTTCCTGTCGAATTTATCACTCATCCGTGACTGTCGTCACGAGTGCGCGATAGATGCCCCTGCGGGGCAGGCCACCCAAGGGCCGGACGTCCCGGACATACCCGACCCTCGACCCTGTCGACATAGCGCTTAAGATTCGTACGGTTGAAAGCAGGACCTCCTGCTGCCCTGAACGGACCCGCCTTGCCCGAACCTTCCGCTCCTGCCTCGTGGCGCATCGCACTGCCGCACACCACCGCGGCCGTACCGATCGCCCGCGCACTGGTGCGTACCGCACTCGCGGAGATCGAGTCGCCCGCCGACAGCGATACCGCCGAGCTGCTGACGGCCGAGCTGGTGGCGAACGCCGTGGAGCACACCTCGGGGGACGACCCGATAGAACTCGTCATCGAGCTCCTGCCGACCGGCTGCCAGGTCGAGGTCCACGACTCGAACCCGCTGCCGCCCGGCGATCTCACCGATCCGGCGCCGATGAGCGAGCCGGACCCCTGGCAGGAGCACGGGCGCGGCCTGCTCCTGATCCGCACCCTCAGCTCGTCCTGCGGTCACCGCTCCACCGGCTCCGGCAAGGCGGTCTGGTTCACGCTCCCCGCGGCGTAGGCGCGTCGGCTTCGACGCTCTCGCCGAACCGGGAGTGACGGCGCCCGTACAGCGCGTACACCAGCGAGCCCACGACGAGGAAGACCGCGAACTGCACCCACGTCGTCCACCCCGTGCCCCAGATGAGGTAGAGGCAGAAGCCGACGCCCAAGATCGGGCTCACGGGGTACAGCGGCACCCGGAAGGTGCGCTTGAGCTCCGGCGCCGAGCGGCGAAGGGCGAGCACCGCGACATTCACCACGACCATGATCGCCAGCGTGCCGATCGTCGTCAGGTTGACCACCACGTCGAGCGAGGAGAAGGCGGCGGGGACGGCGAAGACCGCCGCGACGATCCAGGTGTTGGCGACCGGCGTCGAGGTCTTCGGCGAGACGCGCTCGAAGACGCGCGGGATGAGTCCGTCGCGGGACATCGACATCAGGATGCGGGTCTGCCCGTACATCACGGCGAGTACGACGGAGGCGATGGCCACGACCGCGCCGAAGGCGATGATGCCGCCGCCGACGGTCGAGTCGGTGACCTGGTTGACGACGAGCGAGAGCGCGGCGGGCTTGTCGGCGACCGCGTCCGCGCCCAGTGCGCCGATCGCTCCGAGGGCGACGGCGACGTACAGCAGAGTGGCGACGCCGATGCAGATCAGGATGGCGATCGGGATGTTGCGCCGGGGGTTCTTGACCTCTTCGCCGGCCGTGGTGATCGCGTCGAAGCCGATGAAGGAGAAGAAGGCGAGCGAGGCGCCCGCGGTGATGCCGGAGACCCCGGCGCCCGCGAAGGGCGTGAGGTTGCCGGCCTTGAACGCGGTGAACGCGATCGCCAGGAAGAGCAGCAGGATCCCGATCTTGAGGATGGCCATGGCGGCCGTCGCCCGCGCGCTCTCGCGGATACCGCGCACGAGCAGCACGGCGGCGAGCAGGATCACGACGACGGCGGGCAGGTTCACGACACCGCCCTCGCCGGGGCCCGAGGAGAGCGCGTCGGGCAGGTGCCAGCCGGTGAGGCTTTCGAGCAGCTCGTTCAGGTACTGGCTCCAGCCGACCGCCACGGCGGAGACGGAGACGCCGTACTCCAGGAGCAGACACCACCCGACGAGGAACGCGGTGCGCTCGCCCAGCGAGGCGTACGCGAAGGAGTACGAGCTGCCGGAGACCGGGATCGCCCCGCCCAGCTCGGCGAACGAAAAGGCGGTGAAGATGCAGGTCACGGCCGCCAGGAGGTAGGAAACGGCGACCGCGGGGCCCGCCTCGGCGACACTGTCGGAGAGGCCGACGAAGATGCCGGTGCCGACGATCGCGCCGACACCGAAGCAGACCAGCTGGAACAGGCCCATGGTGCGCTTGAGGCCATGGCCTTCGAGGTCGGCGCCCGATTCGGCGACGAGGAGTTCGGGGGACTTGATGCGGAGTCCTGCCGGACCGGTCGGGCGCATGCGGTGGTTCTCATTTCGGTGGTGCTGGGGCGCGGCGGGGTATGCCGCAAAGAAATGGGGCCGGGGGAAGGTGTTCCCCGGCCCCACCAGTGTGAGCGTGCTGGTAACGCGTTCAGGCGAGCGTGGCCACGAGGATCGCCTTGATCGTGTGGAGCCGGTTCTCCGCTTCGTCGAAGACGACGGAGTGCGCCGACTCGAAGACCTCGTCGGTGACCTCGAGAGAGCTTAGACCGTGCCGCGCGTGGATCTCGCGCCCGACCTGCGTGCCCAGGTCGTGGAAGGCGGGCAGGCAGTGCAGGAACTTGACGTCGGCGTTGCCCGTGGCGCGCAGCACGTCCATGGTCACGGCGTAGGGCGCGAGCGCCGCTATGCGCTCGTCCCAGACCTCCTTGGGCTCGCCCATGGAGACCCACACGTCGGTCACGACGAAGTCGGCGCCCGCGACGCCCTCGGCGACGTCCTCGCTGAGCGTGATCCGCGCGCCGCTGGTCTCGGCCAGCTTGCGGGCCTGGGCGACGATCGCTGCGGCGGGCCAGTAGGCCTGGGGCGCGACGATGCGTACGTCCATGCCGAGCAGCGCGGCGGTGATCAGGTACGAGTTGCCCATGTTGAACCGGGCGTCACCGAGGTAGGCGAAGGAGATATCGGCAAGCGGCTTCGAGCTGTGCTCGGTCATCGTGAGCACGTCGGCGAGCATCTGGGTGGGGTGCCAGTCGTCCGTCAGGCCGTTGTAGACGGGCACGCCCGCGTGGGCGCCGAGCTCCTCGATCCCGGGCTGGCTGTCCCCGCGGTACTCGATGGCGTCGAACATCCGGCCAAGCACGCGTGCGGTGTCCTTCACGGACTCCTTGTGCCCTATCTGCGAGCCCGAGGGGTCGAGGTACGTGGTGGAGGCGCCCTGGTCGGCGGCGGCGACCTCGAAGGCGCAGCGCGTGCGGGTCGAGGTCTTCTCGAAGATCAGCGCGATGTTCTTGCCCCGCAGCGACTGCGTCTCGGTGCCCGCCTTCTTGGCCGCCTTCAGCTCGGCGGCAAGATCGATCAGGCCGCGGAACTCCTCGGCGGTGAAGTCCAGCTCCTTCAGGAAATGGCGGCCGGTGAGGTCGATGGCCATGATGGCGCTCCAGGGGTACGCGTACGAAGACAGGAATAACTGGAAGTCTATACGACGCTCCACATTTCTATTCAGTGTCGTTCACTCGACGGGATCCCGCTGCACGGGGCAGCTCATGCACCGCGGACCGCCCCGGCCGCGCCCCAGCTCGCTCCCCCGGATCTCGATCACCTCGATGCCCTCCTTGCGCAGATGGGTGTTCGTGGTCGAGTTCCGCTCGTACGCCACGACGACGCCCGGCTCGACCGCCAGCACGTTGCAGCCGTCGTCCCACTGCTCGCGCTCGGCCGCGTGCACGTCCTGGGTGGCCGTGAGGACCCGGATCCGGCTCAGGCCGAGGGCCGCGGCGATCGCCCGGTGCATGTGCTCGGGCGGATGGTCGGTGACCTTGAGCTCCCTCCCGTCGACGCCCGGTTCGATCGTGTACGAACGGAGCATGCCGAGGCCCGCGTACTGCGTGAAGGTGTCGGCGTCGACCATCGTCATCACCGTGTCGAGATGCATGAACGCGCGTCTCTTCGGCATGTCCAGGGCCACGATCGTCTGCGCGGAACCCGCCGCGAAGAGCTTGTGCGCGAGCATCTCGACGGCCTGCGGCGTGGTGCGCTCGCTCATGCCGATGAGGACCGCGCCCCGGCCGATCACCAGGACGTCACCGCCCTCGATGGTCGAGGGGTAGTCCGACTGCCCCTGCGACCAGACGTGGAAGTCCTCCGCCCGGAAGAGCGGGTGGTGCCGGTAGATCGCCTCGAAGTGCACGGTCTCGCGCTGGCGCGCGGGCCAGCGCATCGCGTTGATGGAGACGCCGTCGTAGATCCACGCCGAGGTGTCGCGCGTGAAGAGGTGGTTGGGCAGCGGGCCGAGCAGGAAGTCGTCCAGGTCCATGCAGTGGAAGCGCACGGATGTCGGCTCGGGGTGGCGCTCCAGGAACTCCCGCTTCGTCATCCCGCCGATCAGCGCGTCGGCGAGCTCGGCGGACGGCAACGTCTCGAACGCGGCCCGCAGATGGTCCGTCGCGAGCGGCCCGTACTCCTTCTCGTCGAAGACCCGGTCCAGGACGAGGAGGCGCGCGCCGGGCACGTCCATCGCCTCGGTCAACAGGTCGCCGAAGAGATGGACGGCCACCCCGCGGTCGCGCAGCACGTCCGCGAAGCCGTCATGCTCCTGGCGTGCCCTGCGGACCCACAGCACGTCGTCGAAGAGCAACGCGTCCTTGTTGGTCGGCGTGAGCCGCTTGAGCTCCAGATCAGGGCGGTGCAGTATCACGCGGCGCAGCCGCCCGGCCTCGGAGTCGACATGGAATCCCATGGAGTCCATCTTTCCCCGGCCGGACGGCCGACGCCCGCTGTTGGCGAAAGGACGCCCGCTGTCGCCTAGAGCCGCGGGTCCACCGGCTCCGACTCCAGGGCGAGCACCGCGAACACCGCCTCGTGCACCCGCCACAGCGGCTCGCCCGCCGCGAGCCGGTCCAGCGCCTCGAGTCCCAGTGCGTACTCCCGGATCGCCAGCGAGCGCTTGTGGCCCAGGAAGCGGGCGCGGAGCTTGTCGAGGTGGTCGGGGCGGGTGTACTCCGGGCCGTAGATGATCCGGAGGTACTCGCGTCCGCGGCACTTGATGCCGGGCTGCACGATCCGGCCCTTGCCGTCGCGGACCAGCGCCTGGACCGGCTTGACGACCATGCCCTCGCCGCCCCGGTTGGTCATCTCCAGCCACCAGTCGATGCCTGCCTGGACCGAGGCCTCGTCGCCGGTGTCGACGTAGAGCCGCCGGGTGGTCTGCAGCAGGCCCGTGCCGTCGTGCTCCACCATGCGGTCGAGCAGGCCGAGCTGTTCGTCGTGCGGGAGCGCGGCGAGGCTGCGGCCCTGGACGGCCAGGACCTGGAACGGCGCGAGGCGCACCCCCTCCAGGCCTTCGGTCGGCCAGCAGTAGCGGCGGTAGGCGTCGGTGAACGCGGCGGCGTCCACGGCCCGTTCGCGCTGCTTGGCCAGGAGCCCTCCGGTGTCCACGCCACGTGCCGTCGCCGCTTCCAGGGCGGCTATCGCGCCGGGGAAGACGGCCGCGGACGCGGCGCCCACGGCCGCGTACTGCGTGCGGAGCAGGCCGGACGCCTTCAGCGACCAGGGCATCAACTCCGCGTCGAGGAGCAGCCAGTCCGTGTCCAGCTCCTGCCACAGGCCCGCCTCGGTGACGGCGGTGCGCACGCGGTCGAGTATCTCCTCGGTGACCTCCGGGTCGTCGAAGAAGGGGCGGCCCGTGCGGGTGCAGAGCGAGCCGGTCGGGCCGTCCACGCCGAAGCGCTCGCGGGCCGCGTCCACGTCACGGCACACCAGGACGACGGCGCGCGAGCCCATGTGCTTCTCCTCGCACACGACCCGGGCCACACCGTCCTTGGCGTACGACGCGAAGGCCTCGGCCGGGTGCTCCAGATAGCCCTCGCGCTGCGACGTCGCGGTCGGCGCCATCGTCGGCGGGAGGTAGGGAAGGAGCCGGGGGTCGACGGCGAAGCGGCTCATGACCTCCAGGGCCGCCGCCGCGTTCTCCTCGCGCACGGCGACGCGTCCCGCGTGCCCGGTCTCCACCGCGCGGCGGCCGTGCACGTCGTTCAGGTCGAGCGGCCGGCCGTCGTGACCGCCGGGCGCCTCGGTGCGCAACGGCCTGGACGGCTCGTACCAGACCTCTTCCGCCGGTACGTCGACGAGCTCGCGCTCGGGCCAGCGCAGCGCGGTGAGCCTGCCGCCGAACACGGCGCCGGTGTCCAGGCAGATGGTGTTGTTGAGCCAGGTCGCGGTCGGCACGGGGGTGTGGCCGTAGACGACGGCGGCGCTGCCGCGGTAGTCCTCCGCCCACGGGTAGCGAACGGGCAGGCCGAACTCGTCGGTCTCGCCGGTGGTGTCTCCGTAGAGCGCGTGCGAGCGCACCCGGCCCGACGTGCGCCCGTGGTACTTCTCGGGCAGACCCGCGTGGCAGACGACGAGCTTGCCGCCGTCCAGTACGTAGTGCGAGACGAGCCCGTCCACGAACTCCCGCACGCTCTGCCGGAACTCCTCGCTCTGGGCCTCGAACTGCTCGACGGTCTCGGCGAGTCCGTGGGTGAGCTGGACCTTGCGGCCCTTGAGGTGGCGGCCGAGCTTGTTCTCGTGATTGCCCGGTACACACAGGGCGTTGCCTTCGCCGACCATCGACATGACGCGGCGCAGCACACCCGGCGAGTCGGGGCCGCGGTCGACGAGGTCGCCGACGAAGACCGCCGTACGCCCTTCGGGGTGCGCGCCGTCCACATAACCGAGCTTGCCGAGCAGGGTGTCGAGCTCGGTGGCGCAGCCGTGGATGTCGCCGATGATGTCGAAGGGTCCCGTGAGGTGCGTGAGGTCGTTATAGCGCTTCTCGGTGACGAGGGTGGCGCCGTCGATCTCCTCCACTCCCCTCAGGACGTGGACCTTTCTGAACCCCTCGCGCTCCAGGTGCTTCAGCGAGCGCCGCAGTTCGCGCTGGTGGCGCTGGATGACGCGGCGGGGCAGGCCTGCCCGGTCGGCCCGCTCGGCGTTGCGGGCGGCGCAGACCTCCTCGGGCACGTCCAGGACGATCGCGATGGGCAGTACGTCGTGCTGCCTGGCGAGCTCGATCAGCTGCTTGCGGCTCTCGCTCTGCACGTTCGTGGCGTCGACGACCGTACGGCGGCCCGCGGCGAGGCGCTTGCCCGCGATGTAGTGCAGGACGTCGAAGGCGTCGCCGCTCGCGCCCTGGTCGTTCTCGTCGTCGGCGACGAGGCCGCGGCAGAAGTCGCTGGAGAGCACCTCGGTGGGCTTGAAGTGCCTTCGCCCGAAGGTGGACTTGCCGGATCCGGTGGCGCCGACGAGGACGACGAGGGAGAGGTCGGTGACGGGCAGCACGCGCCCCGCGCGAGCGGCTTCGGTACTTGAGCCGGAGCTGGAGCTGGTACTGGAGCCGGTGCTGGTGCTCGTCTCATTCGTCATGCCGCCTGCACCTCCTTCGCGTTCTCGTCGGTCCTGCTGTTCTTGTCGGACGTGCCGCTGTTCTTGTCGGCCTGCGTGAACACGGCCATCTGGGTCGGCGGCCCCACCTCGGGGTCGTCGTCCCCCACGGGTATGAACTCCGCTTCGTAGCCATGCCGTTCGGCCACCTGCCGGGCCCAGTCCCGGAACTCCTCGCGCGTCCACTCGAAGCGGTGGTCGCCGTGCCGGACGTGCCCGGCGGCGAGCGTCTCCCAGCGGACGTTGTACTCGACGTTCGGCGTCGTCACGAGCACCGTGCGCGGGCGCGCGGAGCCGAACACCGCGTACTCCAGGGCGGGCAGCCGCTCCACGTCGAGGTGCTCGATCACCTCGCTGAGCACGGCGGCGTCGTACCCCTTGAGCCTCTTGTCGGTGTACGCGAGCGAACCCTGGAAGAGCTTGACGCGACCGGCCTGCCGCTCGCCCATGCGGTCGAGCTTCAGCCGCCGCGAGGCGATGGTCAGCGCGCGCATCGACACATCGACACCGGCGATCTCCGTGAACCGCGTGTCCTTGAGCATCGCCTGCACCAACTGGCCCTGCCCGCAGCCCAGATCGAGCACGCGCCCTGCCCCGGCGCCGGCCAGCGCCGCGAGGATCGCCGCACGCCGCAGCACGGCGAGCGGCACGGGCTTGTCCGAGTCCTCTTCGGAATCGGGGTCGGGGGCGGAGTCGGAGCCAGAGTCGGCGCTCTCGTCGTCGACCGCGTTGTCGATGTCGTCGACGTCCGTGTCGTCCGCGTCGGCGAGCCGCACCAGTTCGAGCCGCTGCATGGCCTCCTGGGTCAGCGACCAGCGCCGCGCCAGATAGCGGCTGGTGATGAGATTCTGCTCCGGGTGGTCCGCGAGCCAGCCCTCACCGGCGCGCAGCAGCTTGTCGACCTCGTCCGGCGAGACCCAGTAGTGCTTGGCGTCGTCGAGCACGGGGAGCAGGACATAGAGGTGCCGAAGCGCCTCGCCCAGGGTCAGCCTTCCGTCCGGCACGTCCAGTACGAGATGGACGTACCGCGAGTCGCCCCACTCCGGAAACTGCTCGTCCAGCGGGATCCGCGTCACCGTGGCCGTCCAGCCGAGCGGCTCGAACAGCTTGCGCACCAGAGCGGCGCCACCGCGCGCGGGCAGCGCGGGCACCTCGATGCGCAGCGGCAGCGGCTGCCCCGCCCGCTCGGGCCGCGCGTTGCACACCCCGCGCATCGCACTGGAGAACACCGCGCTGAGCGCCACGGCGAGCAGCGACGAAGCGGCGTAGGGCCGGTCGTTCACGTACTGCGCGAGCGCCGCGTCGGGCGCACCGCCGCGCCCCTTTCCCTTGCCCCGCTTCACCAGCGCCACGGGGTCCACCTCGAGCAGCAGCGCGGCGGTGCAACGCTCCACGGACGCCTCGGGGTAGAGGACGTGCGCGGTGCCGTAGGAAGTGGAGAACGCCTGCGCTTTCTCGGGATGCTTGTGCAGCAGGAAGCCGAGGTCGGTCGCGGGGTTCTCAGGGGTACCGGAGGTACTGATCGTCAGGAACACGGGTATGCCTCGAAACGCAATCTGAACTGCGGAAACTTATGGTTGCGGCTCCAGCGCGCCTCTAGACCGTACAGCCAACATCACTGACGCACTCAGGGGTTTTCGCTCCCCCTGGGTCCCACCGGCGGACCGTGGCAACACGGCCTGTACGGGAGTGAGACTGGCTGCGGCGTGCGGGCAAGATAGCTGCATGGACCTTCGAATCTTCACCGAACCGCAGCAGGGCGCGACCTACGAGACGCTCCTGCGGGTGGCCAAGGCCACCGAGGACCTCGGCTACAGCGCCTTCTTCCGCTCCGACCACTATCTCGTGATGGGCTCCTCCGACGGTCTGCCCGGCCCCACGGATGCCTGGATCACCCTCGCCGGACTCGCCCGTGAGACCTCGCGGATCCGGCTCGGCACCCTGATGACCGCGGGCACCTTCCGGCTGCCGGGTGTTCTCGCGATCCAGGTCGCGCAGGTCGACCAGATGTCGGGCGGCCGCATCGAGCTCGGCCTCGGCTCCGGGTGGTACGAGGCGGAGCACTCCGCGTACGGAATTCCCTTCCCGAAGGAGAAGTTCGGACGCCTGGAGGAGCAACTCGCCATCGTCACCGGCCTGTGGGAGACCCCGGTCGGAGAGCGCTTCACTTTCGACGGCACCTACTACCAGCTCTCCGAGTCCCCCGCCCTTCCCAAGCCCGCGCAGCCCAAGGTGCCCGTCCTCATCGGCGGACACGGCGCCAAGCGGACGCCCGCCCTCGCGGCCCGCTACGCGAGCGAGTTCAACATTCCCTTTGCCTCTCTTTCCGATACCGAGCAGCAGTTCAAGCGCGTGCGCGCCGCCGCCGACGAGCACGGCCGCAAGGCGGACGACCTCACCTACTCCAACGCCCTGGTCGCCTGTGTGGGCAAGACGGACGCGGAGGTGAAGCGCCGCGCCGACGCGATCGGGCGCGAGGTGGAGGACCTGAAGGCGAACGGGCTCGCGGGCTCCCCGGCGGAGGTCGTCGAGAGGATCGCCGCCTATCAGGCCGTCGGCTCGCAGCGCATGTACCTCCAGATGCTCGACCTGGACGACCTGGACCACCTGGAGCTGATCTCCTCGCAGGTCATGCCGCAGCTGAGCTGACCTGCCGCGACCGGTCCCCGGTGGAGCCGACTTCGATCGCACTCCCGTCAACTCCACCGGGTGCGCCGGTCCCGCGCGGCCCCTGCCGGGTGAAATTCCGTCAACCCGGCATCCCGTGCGGCTCCTCCCCAGTGACCCGCCGCCGCAAGTGATCGTTGGCTCGGGCGGAGCCGGACCGCCCGGCACCCGCACCGGCGGCCACTGCTGGTGCGTCGCTTGCATCAGCTGCCCTCCGCCACCCGGAGGGCGAGGGCCGAGGAGGCCGTCATGTCCCAGGAAGCCGTACCCGAGCAGGAGGCCACGCACGAACCGTCCGTGCCCGAGCAGTGCCCACCCAAGGGCCTGCTCCAGCAGATGGAGGAGCTGATGGCCGCGCTCAACGCGGATCTGACGCAGCTCGACGCGGATCTCCAGCAGTCCACGGCGGCCGGCGACACCGCGCCCCCGGCGCCCCGTCCCCCCGTCGGCGACGGGCCCACCCGCTTCTGACGGCGCCCGCACTCCCCCGGCGGCCGTGCGCCCCGGCCGCCCGCGGCCCCCGCCACAGCGCCGGATCATGACGGCCCCGCCGCCGAGTCGGTCTCGGGCAGGCTCTGTTCGCGCACCGCGAGCCTGCGCAGCATCTCGAGCACCCGGTCCCTCGACTCGTCGGCGGCGTCGATCGCTTCCATGCACTGCCAGTACACCCCCTCGTCCTCCGCGCCCATGGCCACGCCGACGAGCGCGATGCCCACCTCGCCGAGCAGTTCGTCGAGACCTCGCAGCACCTCGTACGCCTGGCCGATGCCTGTCAGCCGCGCCGCCCGAATCCCCTCTGTCCCGAGGCCCGGGGTGCCGAGCACCCCGCAGCCCCTGCCGCCGACTTCGCTCAGGCCCAGCGCCTCGCCCCGTAACTCCGGCGGGCCCGCGATCGCGAACCGGCTGCCGATCGCCTGCGCGAGGGCCTGGGACTGCCACACCTCGGCCACGATGTGCGCCGGATCCTGGCTGCGCGCCAGAGCACGCCTGCTCGCCTCGATGAGCCGCATCGCCTCCATGCGCACCCCCACCCATCCCGCGCGCATCCGCCGCACGATCGCCCGACCCGCTGTGCCCACTACCCAGAGTGAGTGCCAGCGGGTCGAAAAGCCAGAGCAACCGGGAAATCTGTGGACAAGCTATCGACTGTGGACAACTCGTCCACTCCGGAGAGTGACGGATCTGTCCATGAAGCACGGCACAGCGGGGGGGATTTACTTCGGCGGAAAACGCCGCTCGTTCCGTTCGATCTTCGCGGCGAGCGCCGCGAGCGCGTCGATGCCCAGCACCTCGCAGAACTGCAGCAGATAGGCGAGCACGTCGGCGACCTCGTCCGTCACCCGGTGCGCCGATTCCGGGTCGTCCATCACCCGTGCCGATTCGTCGGGCGTCAACCACTGGAAGATCTCGACCAGTTCGGAGGCCTCCACGCTGAGCGCGGCGGCCAGGTTCTTGGGGGTGTGGTACTGGTCCCAGTCCCGCTTCGCCGCGAAGTCGGCCAGCCGCTGCTGCAGTCCTTCTACATCAAGTTCAGTCACGGCCCCAGGTCTACCACTGCGGCCCCGCCCACTTCAGCGGCCCATGACGCGTCGTTCACCGTCGCGACGAGACGGATGTGCCCGCGCTCGCAGGTGCTGGCCGCCAGCTCGGCCAGTGCGCGCTTCTGCCGCAGGTCCAGGAAGTGGTCGAGGCCGTCGGCCAGCACGGTGAGGCTCTGGTAGGCCGACGGCACCTCGGCCACCGGGTCCACCTCCAGCACTCCGGGGCCGGTGAGCAGCACCAGGGCCAGCGCCACGAACCTCAACTCCCCGTCCCCGAGCCGCCCGACCGGTGTCCTGATCCCGCCGCCCCGGTCGATGAGCGCGTGCACCGACCCGTCGTCGGCCACCTCGGCGAACACGTCGGCGACCGGCCCCGCACACCCCGCGCGCACCGCGGCGACCAGCCGCGCATGGCGGTTGCCGCACTCCGACCTCGTCCGCAGAAGGACCTCGGCGATGTTGTCGCAGCCGCTCAACAGGTTGCCGGAACCGATCAGTCCAGGGGGTACCGGCAGCCGCATCGGTCCGGGCCGTGGCGCGCACGGGAACACCGAGCGCAGCGCGACCACCACCTGCTCGGCCGCCGCGAGCACCAGGCGCTGCCCCTCGGTCTTGCCCGCGACGCGCAGCGGGAGCAGCGCCGTGCCGAGCCGGTCGTCCGGCAGCGGGCCGCGCGTCACCGGTGTCATGCCCGCCGTGTGCCAGGCGGCCTGCACCGCGCGGCGGCCCGGATCGCGCAGCGCCGTCTCCAGGAGGGTCAGCCCGCCCCGGGTCAGCCGCTCGCCCACGACGCGCAGTTCGGGCTCGGCCTGTACGGCGATGTCGAGCCGCACCGCTCCGACGGGACCGTCCACCGTGCAGCCGATCCGGAAGCCGCGCCGCTGCTGGCCGTCGCCCCGCGCGAGTTCGGGCACGCAGGCCACGGGATCGGCGAAGACATCGACGAGTTCCTCACCGGCCCCGAGCCTCGCCAGTGCTTCGTACGCGGCGAGCGCGGTGGACTTGCCGCTGCCGCTCGGCCCCGTGACGAGGGTCAGCGGGCCGAGCGGGAACACGGCGCTCCGGTGCGAGGCGTAGGCCGAGAGCCTCAGTTCGGTGACGCGGCTCCGGTCCGGACCCGACGACGGCTCGGCGGCCGCCTCCGGCAGGTGCACAGTCATGTCCGGACCGTAGGCGGGCACGGATCCGGCGAACCGTTCCGCCCGAGTGACCTTCCTACGAATGAGGGATTCCGGGCGGAGCGGCTCCGGCGCCGTCCGCGAGCGGCTAGGCGGCGGGGCCGCACCGGAGGCCGTGCCGGGGAGGGCCGTGCCCTACGACTGCGCCGCCTCCACGAGCCCCTGCACCTCGGTGCCGGGCGGTGCGAGCAGGAAGACGTTCTTGTCGACCCGGTGCATCCCGCAGCCGAGGCCGAGGACCACACCGCTGCTGAAGTCCAGGACGCGCTTGGCGACTTCCGTCTCGGCGCCCGTCAGGTCGAGCAGCACCGGAATCTGCGCCATCACCGTCTCGGCGACCTCGCGGGCGTCCGCGAAGATGTTCACCCGCATCACCACAAAACGCCGCCGCGCCTCGGTCTCCGCGTCGGGCATCGCGCGGTGTCCGGGCCAGGACGGCCATTCGTTGCGGCTGCGCAGTGGTACGACCTGGGCGAGCCCTTCCCACTGTTCATCTGTGACGTCGTGGCTGTTCAACGCTCCACCCCGTCCTGGCTCGCACTCGATATCTGCACTGGCTCATTCTTACGCGACCTCACCCGTTCGGCCCAACAGCGACACGGGGCGGGCGGACCAGTCTGCCAGGGCCGGCGGGTCAGTGTCCCAGGAGTCCCACAAGCCCTTCGGTCAGGCAGCCGCGCCAACAGGCCCAGTCATGACCGCCGTTGTACTCGCCCAGGGTCACCGGACAGCCTCGCGAGCGCAGGGTCTCGTACAGATCGCGGTGGTGATCAAGAATTTCGTCCTCGCGCAGACCGACGTCCAGGCGCACGGTGACGGGCCGCGACGGGGCGATGTCGAGGCGTGAGACGGGGGCGGACTGGGCCAGGACGTTGCCGAACCGCTCCGGCCGCAGGAACCCCGCGTACAGGGAGGCCAGCCCGCCAAGTCCCTGCCCCGCGACGAGCGTGCGCGCGGGGTCGGTGGTGAGGGGCCAGCGGCCCGCCGCCCAGGGCAGCAGTTCGTCGGCGAGGAAACCCACGTGGCGCTCGTGCGCGGCCAGTTCACGGCGGCGCGTGTCCCTGTCGACGGCGTCCGGGGCGAGGACGGCGAGCGGGGGCAGGGCGCCTTCGGCGATGAGGGCGTCCAGCGTGTCCTGGAAGGCGAGCCGCCCGAACCACATGTCGCCGTCGGCCAGCACGAGTACGGGCAGCTTCGTCGGCTCGCCACCCTTTGTCGGCTCACCACCCATTGTCGGCTCGCCACCCTTTGCCGGCCGGCCGCTCTTCGTGGCGTGGCCGTCCGGCGGGAGGTACGTCCACACGTCCCGCTCGGCGCCGAGCACCCCCGCGGCGAGGCGGTGCCGCTCGACCCTCCCCCGGGGCGCCCCCGCGCGCCGGTCGGTCCACGCCCGCGCGGGCGCCTGCGGGAGTTCGAGGACGGAGGCGGGGCGGTCCAGCCAGCGGTCCGCGATCCGGCGGGGGTTGAGCGGGTCGGGGGCGGCGTGCGCGGAGAGGGAGAGCAGCCGTTGCTGGAGCAGCGCGGCGGATGCGGGCGGCCCGCCTGGAGAGATGTCGGCGGCCATGCGGTAGGAGGCACGGTGGTCGGCGCGCAGCCGGTAGGTGAGGTGCCAGATGTCCGTGCCGGGCAGCGGGCTCAGCCGGGACGCGGCGAGGTCGGCGTGGTCCGCGATGCCTTCGGCGACCAGCAGGACCTGCCGGGTGGCGCGGTGGCCGCGCCACAGGAACGTGGCGGTGCAGTGGTCCGGGTCGCCGTCGACGGCCTCGATCAGGGGGGTGCCGCGGCGCGCGGCATCCGCCCAGAACTCCTCTAGGACGACGGCCCGTTCGGCTTCAACTTCAGCTTCGGCTTCAGCTTCGGTGGCGTCAGCCGCGGCGGCCACGGCTTGGGCGAGGCGGGCGGTGACGCGGTCGACGCAGGGCGCCGCCGCGGCGCCCGGGAGCCTGCGGGGCGCCGCGGCCGCCGCGAGCACCCCCGTGGTCACACTCATCCGCACACGAAGAGGACCCGCATCGTTCCCGCCTTCCTGGTCCAGCACACGACAACATCAACTTAGCTTAGCCTAACCTAAGCGATAAGTTGCTTCCTGGTAGCCGTGGTGACCCCAGAGACCCCAGCGGCCCCTACGCCCTCAGCGGCCTCAGCGGCCGGAAGAACGCCCGCAGCTCCTGAGCCACCTGCTCGGGCTCCTCGTGCGCCATGAAGTGCCCGCCCCGCTTCGGCACGCTCCAGTGGCGCAGATCGGTGAGGGTGCGCTCGGCCAGGCTCCTGGGGAAGCCCGCGAACGCCGGTTCGTGGCTGAGGGTCACGGCGCCGGGGACGGTGATGGGCGGCACCGGCTTGTTCCGCGGGTAGTCGTAGTACTGCCGGAAGGACGAGCCGATGCTGCCGGTGGCCCAGTACAGGGTCGCGACGGTGAGCAGGGTGTCCTTGTCCCAGCGGGCCTCCAGGTCGCCGCCGCAGTCGCTCCAGTCGCGGTACTTGTCGGCGATCCAGGCGACGAGTCCGGCCGGGGAGTCCATCAGGGCCGCGGCGAGGGTGTCCGGGCGGGTGCACATCATCTCGCTGTAGCCCTGGTCGCCCACGTCGTACGCGGCCAGCGCGTCGAGGAACGCCCGCTCCTCCGGGGTCGCCGGCTGCTCCCCGAACTCTTCCGTGATGACCGCGGAGGTGAGGTGCACCCCGGCCACGTCCCGCGGGTGGAGCGCGCCGAGCCACTGCGTCACCCCGCCCCCGATGTCCCCGCCGAACGCCCCGAAGCGCTCGTAGCCCAGGGTCCCGGTCATCAGCTCGTGCCAGATCTCGGCGACGCCCCTGCGCGTGAAGGGCTCGCGCGGCAGCTCGGAGTGGATGAAGCCGGGCAGCGAGGGGATCACCACGTCGAAGGCGTCGGCCGGGTCACCGCCGTGCGCGGCCGGGTCGGCGAGGCGCCCGGCGACCCGCAGCATCTCCACGAAACTGCTCGGCCAGCCATGGCTCAGGACCAACGGCAGCGGCGCGGGGGCGCCTTCGGGGCGCCTGCCCCGCAGATGCACGAAGTGCACCCGCCGTCCGGCGACTTCGGCGACGTACTGGGGAAAGGCGTTGAGCCCGGTCTCGGCGGCGCGCCAGTCGAAGCCGTCCGCCCAGTAGGAGACGAGTTCGCGCAGATAGCCGGGGTCGACGCCCGCCGCCCAGTACGTGGAGTCGGACGGCTGGGTGAAGAGGGTGCGCTTCAGGCGCGTACGCAGGTCGTTCAGTACGTCGTCGGAGACGGAGGTCCGGAAGGGGGTTGGCTCGACGGTCATGATTCCTTCGGTGTGAGAGGCAGACAGGCAGAGGCCATGATGCGCGTCGCGCAAGAATCTGCCCATGGATTTTGATCAGACGGATGCCTACCTCCGCCGCATCGGCGCCGAGCGCCCCACCGCCCCCACCACCCGGGCCCTGCACGACCTGCAGCTCGCGCACCTGCGAGCCGTGCCCTTCGAGAACCTCTCCATCCACCTCGGCGAGGACATCGAACTCACCGATGACTCCCTGGTCGCGAAGGTCGTCGGCGCCCACCGGGGCGGCTTCTGCTATGAACTCAACGGAGCCTTCGCCACACTGCTCACCTCCCTCGGCTTCGAGGTCACGCTGTTGCAGGCCCGTGTGTACGACGCCTCCGGGCACCCCGGGATCCCGTACGACCACCTGGCGTTGCGTGTGCGCACCGGCGACGGAGGCGACTGGCTCGCGGACGTCGGCTTCGGCACCCACAGCCACTTCCCGCTGGCCTACGGCGAGCGCGGCGACCAGGCGGACCCCGGCGGCACCTTCCGTGTCACCCGGACCCCGGAAGGCGATCTGGACGTCAGCAGGGACGGCAAGGCGCAGTACGTGGTCGACCAACGCCCGCGCGCCCTGGGCGACTTCACGTCCGGCGCCTGGTGGCACCGCACGTCGCCCCGGTCCCACTTCACGCAGTCGCTGGTCTGCTCGCTGCTCACCGGGACCGGCCGGATCACCCTCAGCGGCCGCACCCTCACCACGACGACGGACGGTGAGCGGCACGTCGTCGAGCTGGCCACGGACGCCGACGTGCTCGACGCGTACGCCACGCACTTCGGCATCGCACTCCAGCAGGTGCCGCATGTGAAGAAGACCGTGTCCCCCGGAGGCCATGCCACCCCTTGACGCTTCCTCCAAAGGGGCTGGCATCTGCCATGGACAATCGCCCATACGTGTTGTAGATGCGAGGCAAGGCGGCTTATCGTGTCGCGCATGCAGTCCTACACGATCGGGCAGGCAGCGCGTCTGCTCGGCGTCAGCCCCGATACCACTCGTCGCTGGGCGGACGCCGGACGGGTCACCACCCACCGGGACGAGAGCGGCCGTCGGCTCATCGACGGCCGTGCTCTCGCCGCGTTCTCCGTCGAGGTCGCGCAGGGCCAGGCATCAGGGCAGGCACCAGGGCAGGCGCAAGGGGGCAACGGCGAGGACGACGTCCCCTACACCTCCGCCCGTAACGCCTTTCCCGGCATCGTCACCGCCGTGAAACTCGGCGACGTCGCGGCCCAGGTCGAGATCCAGGCGGGTCCGCACCGGCTCGTCTCGCTCCTGACCCGGGAGGCCGTGGAGGAGCTGGGCCTGGAGGTCGGCATGCGGGCCACCGCCCGCGTGAAGTCCACCAGCGTGCACATCGACCGCACCTGACCCCTGGTCCGCACCCCAGGGTCCGCAACCACGGGCCGGACCGCGCCGCCGGCCTCGCCCCCAAGGAGTTCCACGCTCATGTCTCTCGCTCCGACCCCCGCCCGGCGCCGCACCGCCGCCGTGCTCACGGCCGCCCTGCTCGTCCCGCTCGCCGCCTGCGGCAGCGACGACAAGGACGACAGCGGCAAGAAGCCCGCGGGCTCCGCGGCCCCGAAGGCCAATCTCACGGTGCTCGCCGCCTCCTCGCTCACCGACGTCTTCGAGACCGCAGGCGCCGCGTACGAGAAGGAGAACCCGGGGACGAAGGTCACCTTCTCCTTCGCCGGTTCCCAGGAACTGGCCACCCAGGTCAAGCAGGGCGCCCCGGCCGACGCCCTGGTCACCGCCGACACCAAGACGATGGACGGGCTCGCGTCCGACACCGGCACCCCGTCCGTCATCGCCAAGAACCGCCTGGTCATCGCGGTCGGCGAGGGCAACCCCAAGAAGGTCGCCGAGCTGAAGGACCTCTCCGACAGCAAGCTGAAGGTCGTCCTCGCCGCCTCCGAGGTGCCGGTCGGCCGTTACAGCAAGCAGATCCTGGACGACCAGAAGATCGACGTGAAGCCGGTCTCGCAGGAGCCCAACGTCCGCGCGGTCCTGAGCAAGGTCGAGCTGGGCGAGGCGGACGCCGGACTCGTCTACAAGACCGACGCCGCCACCGCCACCGAGAAGGTCGACGCGGTCAAGATCCCCGACAACCAGAACGCGATCGCCGAGTATCCGGCGGCCACACTGAAGACGTCGAAGCACGCGGAGGCCTCGGCGGCGTTCGTGAAGTGGCTGTCCACGCCCGCCGCGCAGAAGATCCTCCGGGACGCGGGCTTCGAAAAGCCGTAGCCCCCACCCGCCGAGGTGGGGGAGCCGACCGCCTCCCCGGTCGGGGTGTTCCGGGCCGTCCCCCGCAAGACCCCGTACGCTCCCTCACCTCGCGACACACCCCGAGCGCACCCCAGGGACCACGATGAAACGCCTGCGAGGCCGCACCCCAGGCCCCCGCACCCCGATCGCCCTGGCGATCCCCGCGCTGCTGGCCATCGCGTTCCTGATGCTGCCGCTGCTCGGGATCCTCGTCCGCACCGAGTGGGGTGCGCTCGGCTCCCATCTGACCAGCGAAGGAACGACGCAGGCACTGAAGCTGTCCCTCGTCGTCTCGTTCTGGGCGCTTGGCCTCTCCCTGCTGCTCGGGGTGCCGCTTGCCTGGCTGCTCGCCCGCGTCGACTTCCCCGGCAAGGCGGTCGTCCGTTCCCTGGTCCTGCTCCCGATGGTCCTGCCGCCCACCGTGGGCGGCGTCGCCCTGCTGCTCGCCTTCGGGCGGCGCGGGCTGCTCGGCCCGTGGCTGGAGGACACGTTCGGGATCACCCTGCCGTTCCAGACGTCCGGCGCTGTGCTCGCGGCGACCTTCGTCGCGATGCCCTTCCTCGTCATCAGCCTCGAAGGCGCGCTCGGCGGGCTGCGCCCTCGCTACGAGGAGACCGCGGCGTCCCTCGGGGCCTCGCCGGTCCGGGTGTTCTGTACGGTCACGCTGCCCATGGTCGCCCCCGGGCTCATCGCCGGAGCGGCCCTGACCTGGGCGCGGGCCCTGGGCGAGTTCGGCGCGACCATCACCTTCGCCGGCAACCTGCCCGGCACCACGCAGACCCTGCCCCTCCAGGTGTACCTGCTGCTCCAGGACTCCCCCGAGGCCGCGACGTCCGTGTCGCTGCTGCTGCTCGCCATCGCCATGGCGGTGCTCGTCGCCCTGCGCGGGCGCTGGATGAGCACTCCGGGCAACCGTCGCGAGGGCCGGTCCGAGCAGCCGCCGGACGACTCGCCCCTACCCGCGCCGCCGGTGTCCGGCTCGGCTGACTCGTCCGGATCCGCCGCGGCCGAGCCCGCGCCGGTGCCCGCGCCCGAGGAGCGCTGGGCCCTGCACGCCGAGGTCACCGGCTTCAACCGGCTCACCCTGGACGCCGAACCGGGCACCACCATCGCCGTCGTCGGGCCCAACGGCGCGGGCAAGACCACGCTGCTGCGCGCCCTCCTCGGCCTGACCCCGCGCGCCCACGCCGAGCTCCGCCTCGGCGACACCGACGTCACCGGGCTTCCGCCGCACCGCAGGCACGTCGCCTGGGTCCCGCAGGACGGCGCCCTGTTCCCGCACATGAGCGCCCTCGCCAACACGGCGTACGGGCCGCGCGCCCTCGGTGTCCCGCGCGCCGAGGCCCGGCGTCGCGCGCAGGAGTGGCTCGACCGGCTCGGCGTCGGTCACCTCGCGCACCGCAGGCCCGCCCAGGTCTCCGGCGGTCAGGCCCAACGGGTCGCGCTGGCAAGGGCGTTGGCGGCGAGCCCCCGGCTGCTCCTGCTGGACGAACCGCTCGCCGCCCTGGACCAGACGACCCGGGCCCACGTCCGCCACACCCTGCGTACGCACCTGGCGACCTTCGGCGGCGTCTGCCTGATCGTCACGCACGACCCCGTCGAGGCGGTCTCCCTGGCCGACCGGGTTCTCGTACTCGACCAGGGGCTCGCCCTCCAGGACGAGGCGCCCGCCGAGGTGACCCGGCACCCGCGCTCCCCCTGGGTGGCCAGGATGCTGGGCCGCAACGCCTGGCCCGGCACCGCGGGGCCCGAGGGGCTCGCCCTGCCCGGCGGGGGCACCCTGGTGATCGCGGACCCGCTGCCGCCGGGCACCGAGGCCCTGGCGATCATCGCGCCGGAGGCGGTGTCCGTGCACCGCGACCGGCCCACCGGCAGCCCCCGCAACGTCTGGCCCGGCACCATCCGCGAGATCACCACCAGCGGCAGCCGCCTGCGGCTCCTGATCACCTCGCCGCAGGCCCCCGACCTGGTCGCGGAGATCACCCCGCAGGCCGCCGCCGAACTCGGCCTCGCCGACGGGACGCCGGTGTGGACCAGCGTGAAGGCGACGGAGGCGACGGTCGTACCCACTTGAGCCGTGGGCCCCCTTGAGCCGTGGGCCCACTTGAGCCGTAGGCCCACTTGAGCCGTGGGCCCCCGCCGTATCCGGCTGCATCCGGCCGCACCCGGCCGCCCCGGTGTCAGCCGAAGAGGTCGTGGTCGTCCAGGACCTCGGCGATCAGGCGCCGGTCGACGGCCGCCCGCCCGGGATCGGTGTCGATGTTCCCGCTCAGGGTCAGCAGGCACTTCCACAGCAGCCAGCCGCGGGCGCGCGCCCAGGTGCCCTCGTCCTGGCCCACCGCGCGCCGGAACGCCTCCCGGCTCTCGCCCGAGAACATCCCCCACGCGATCACCAGATCGCAGGCCGGGTCGCCGACGCCCGAGGTGCCGAAGTCGATGACGGCGGTCAACTTGCCGTCCGCGACCAGGAGGTTGCCGGACGCGATGTCGCCGTGGAACCACACAGGCGCCCCGTGCCACCGCGCGGCGAGCGCGGCCTCCCAGACCGCCGTGGCCCTGGCGGTGTCGACGCGGCCGTCGAGAGCGGCGAGGCACCGCCGCGTCTCCTCGTCGTAGTACGCGGGAGACGCACCCCGGTACCAACTGTGCTCACCGGCGAGCGGGCCCCCGGTGGTGTCGCAGCGCTGCAGGGCGAGGATGAAGTCGGCCACGGAGAGCGCGAACTGGCCCAGGTCGCCGATGCGTTCGGGCGCCGCGGTCTCGCCGTCGAGCCAGCCGCGGACGGACCACGGGAAGGGATATCCCTCGCCGGGGACGCCCTCGCCCATGATCGGCGGGACGGCGAACGGCAGGGACGGCGCGAGCCGGGGCAGCCACTCGTTCTCCTTGGCCACCGCGGGGACATAGCCGGCCGCGGTGGGCAGCCGGGCCGTCAGCGCGTCGCCCAGGCGGTACGTGCGGTTGTCCCAGCCGTCGATCTCCACCGGCCGCACGGGCAGGCCGCTCCACTGCGGGAACTGCGCGGCGACCAGACGTGTCACCAGGGCCGCGTCGATTCCGGCGCGGCCGTCGGGAGGAGTCGGAACCATGCGGGGATCATCGCCTCCGGCGATCGCGCCCCGCAAGGAATTATCGAGTTGTCGAGGGATTGGAACGACTTCAGTCAACAGTGATCACCGCTACCGTCGCGCGGCGCGTGAACCCTAAGGTCTGCCCCATGGATGCCAGGTCTGTGACCAGGACGGTCTCTGTCACCCGTATGAACCCCGGAGACCACGCCTGCCTCGGATTCGACGACGACGAAACGCGCTGGGAACTCCGCGCCGCGTACGCCGACATCGGCCTCTCGCGAGGCGAGCAAGTGGTGTTCTTCACCGACCGGGCGACCACCCCCGCCCTGGCGGCCGAGCGCTTGAGTTCCAGTGGCTTCCCGCTGAGCTCCGCGCTCATGGACGGAAGGCTGGTCGTGGTCAACGAAGTCCCCGGCTACGACCCGGTCACCGGCTTCGACCCCGTCGAACGAGCCCAGGCCTGGGTGGAGTTGACCGACAAGGCACGCCACGACGGCTTCTCCGGGATCAGGGTCGTCGGCGACATGGGCTGGGCCGCCGAACCGCGCGTCGACCACGACCTCCTGGTCGAGTACGAGACCGGACTCTCGCCGCTCTTCGCGGAGATCGGATTCACCGCCATCTGCGAGTACGACCGGCGCAAGTTCGACGACGGCCTCCTGGGCCGGATCCGCCACGCGCACCCCAAGCGGGTGCTGCGCCGCCTCGGCGCCCTGGACGTCACCCGGACAGGCGCCGAACTGCGGATCGCCGGAGACATCGACCTCGCGACGCGCGAGGAGTTCGACTCGGCGCTCGCGTACGCCTTATCGGCCCCCGACCGTCCCGGCGTACTCGACCTGTCCGAGCTGTGCTTCATGGACGTACACGGCGCGTCGACCCTGGTGCGGCTCGCGGGCGGGCTGCCCTGCGACCACCTCATCGCGGTGCGGTGCCGGCCCGAGCAGGACAGAGTGATACGGCTCTGCGGAGCCTCCGAAGTGCCTCAACTCGTCCTGGGCGAAGGGTGATCCGCGAAGTGATCCTCAACCGCGGCATCGGCAACGACGACAACGGCGGTGACCCGGCTCCGCACCGGGAGCGCCTCGACGGCGCCCTCGGCCCCGCTCCCGGCAGGAGCACGCTGCTCGAACTGCCCTTCACCATGGCGGACTTGGCGCGCGTGCGGCATCACGTCACCCGTCGGGCCGAGGACGCGGGCCTCTGCGACCCCCGGCTCAGCGACTTCGTGCTCGCCGTGCACGAGGTCGCGAGCAACGCCGTCGTACACGGCGGCGGCAAGGGCCGCATCCACCTCGCGCACACGGACGAGGGACTGCGGTGCGCCATCACGGACAGCGGCCCCGGGCTGATCCAGCAAAGGCGGTGCGAGTCGGCCACGCTGCCCGAGGCCACTGTGCCCGAAGCCACCCTGCCGGAGGGGCCGGAGGGCGACGAGGCCGAGGACGGGCGGGGCCTGTGGCTCGCCCAGGCCCTCACGGACCACTTCCACGTCACGGTCCACGAGGCCGGGACCACGGTCACCCTGGTGACCCTGCTGGGCTGAACGGGCAGCCGCCGGGCTTCGGCCCCGGCCCCATCCGGAGCGCGGTCACGCCGAGGCCCCCGCCGCCAGCGTCACGCCGACGCCCGCTCGACCAGCGTCGGGCGGAACACCATCGACAGCGGCGAGCTCCCTGGCTGCTTGATCCTCCCCAGGAGCAGCCGGGCCATCTCGGCGGCCATTTCCTCCACCGGCTGCCGGACCGTGGTCAACGCGGGCTCGCAGGCCCCGGCGGCCTCGCTGTCGTCGAAGCCGACCACCGCCACGTCCTGCGGCAGCCGTCTGCCCGCCCGCAGGAGGGTCTGCAGCGCGCCCTGTGCCATCAGGTCCGACGCGACGAACACGCCGTCCAGGCCGGGGTGTTCGGCCAGCAACCGCCTCGTCGCATCGGCGCCGCCCACCCGCGTGAAGTCCGCCTCCGCCCAGGGTGCGTCGGTGATGCCGTGCGCGGCCAGCGCGTCACGGAAGCCTTCGAGGCGCTCCTGGGCGGCCCGCATGTCCTGCGGTCCCGCGACGGTGCCGATCCTGCGGCGGCCCTCGGAGACCAGCCGGTCGACGGCCAGCCGCGCCCCGGCCCGCTGGTCCACCTCCACGTACGGCAGCGGGACCGCCTGGGCCGGGCGCCCGGCGAGCACGGCGGGCAGGCCGGTCTCCGCGAGCAGCCGGGGCAGCGGATCGGAGGCGTGCGAGGAGACGAGCACCGTGCCGTCCACGTGCCCCTGCCGCAGGTAGGACAGGAACTGGCGGCGCGAGGCTTCGTCGTCCACCAGCATCAGGACCAGTTGGACCCCGGCCGGGCGCAGCACCTCCAGGAGCCCGCCGACCACGCGCCCGAAGTGCGGGTCGGTGAACATCCGGCCGACGAAGGGAGCCTCGGCCGGCCGCCGCTCGCGCCCCGGCGCCGCCAGGGATTCGGACACCACCGGCGCCTCGGACACCACCAGGGCGATGGAGTCGGTCCGCTGGGTCACCAGGGAGCGGGCGGCCTGGTTGGGTACGTAGCCGATGGCCTCGACGGCCTCCTCCACCTTGCGGCGCAGCGCCGGGTCGACGGTGGGCGCGCCGTTCACGACCCGGGAGACGGTGGCGCGCGACACCCCAGCCGTCCGGGCCACGTCCTCCAGGGTCACCGGACGGGCGGGGCGCGGGGCGTCGGCAGTCACGGGGTCTTTCACGAGGTCTTTATAGCAACCACGCGGGGCGGACGTTCGGACCTTTTCCCTGATGGGACGTCAACTGGACTTGTACGCAGGGTCGTTGCCCGCTCGCGCGTACCCCGGGACATATCACCCACGCGCGAGCGATTGACGTCAACTTTCCCACACAGTCACCTAGTTGACTTCTCCCCACCGAGTCAGCGCGACATCGTGCGCACCCCCTTGACGCGCCTTCCCGTAGACACAACTATCCAACGCGAGAGAGCGCTCTCTCAGCGATCACCGTTCACGTTCTGAACTCGGACCGCGTACTTGCGGCACCGCTCTGCCCCAGCCGTTCCGGGGCGGCGCCGCCCCCACCACCAGTACCTCCCGGCGATTCAACCGCCCTGCCAACAGGAAGACTTGCCATGTCTGAGCACCTGCCCGCGCCCGCCGCCAGATCCGCCCTCTCCCGCCGCAGCGCCCTGGCCGCCGCTCTGGCCGTCCCGGCCACCGGTCTGCTCGCGTCCCAGGCCGTCGCCGCTCCCGACGCGCCCCCGGCGCAGGCCGCCGCCGCAGGCCGCCCGCAGCCTGCCAACGCCCTCGCGCCCGACTTCGGCCCGAACGTCATCATCTTCGACCCGTCCACCGGGGGCATACAGGCGAAACTGGACGAGATATTCAAGAAGCAGGAGTCGGCGCAGTTCGGCACGGCCCGCTACGCCCTGCTGTTCAAGCCCGGCACCTACAGCGGCCTCAACGCCCAGATCGGCTTCTACACCTCGATCATGGGCCTGGGCCTGACCCCCGACAACACGCACATCAACGGCGACGTCACCGTGGACGCCGGCTGGTTCAACGGCAACGCGACGCAGAACTTCTGGCGTTCGGCGGAGAATCTCTCCCTCTCCCCGGTCAGCGGCGCCAACCGCTGGGCCGTCTCCCAGGCCGCCCCGTTCCGCCGCATGCACGTGCGCGGCGACCTGAACCTCGCGCCCAACGGCTACGGCTGGGCCAGCGGCGGCTACATCGCCGACAGCCGGATCGACGGCACCGTCCAGCCGTACTCCCAGCAGCAGTGGTACACCCGCGACAGCTCGATCGGCGGGTGGCTCAACGCGGTGTGGAACATGGTCTTCTCCGGGGTGGAGGGCGCGCCCGGCGACACCTTCCCCAATCCGCCGTACACCACCCTGAACAACACCCCGTACTCCCGCGAGAAGCCCTTCCTCTACCTCGACGGCGCGGAGTACAAGGTCTTCCTCCCCGCCCTGCGCACCAACGCCCGCGGCACCAGCTGGGGCAACGGCACCCCCCAGGGGCAGTCCCTCTCCCTCTCCGCCTTCTACGTCGCCAAGGCGGGGGACAGCGCGGCCACCCTCAACGCCGCCCTCGACCGGGGGCTCCACCTCCTGCTCACCCCCGGGATCTACCACCTCGACCGGGCGATCGAGGTCAAGAAGGCCAACACCGTCGTCCTCGGCATCGGCTACGCCACCCTCATCCCGGACAACGGGGTGACCGCCGTGAAGACCGCGGACGTGGACGGGGTGCGCCTGGCCGGGTTCCTGGTCGACGCCGGGCCGCAGAACTCCAAGACGCTCGTCGAGATCGGCCCGGCGGGCGCGAGCGCCTCGCACGTCGGCAATCCGACCACCGTCCAGGACGTGTTCATCCGCATCGGCGGCGCGGGCGCGGGCAAGGCCACCACCAGCATGGTGGTCAACACCCGTCACACCATCGTCGACCACACGTGGGTCTGGCGCGCCGACCACGGCGACGGCGTCGGCTGGGAGACCAACCGGGCCGACTACGGCGTGGTCGTCAACGGCGCCGACGTCCTGGCGACCGGTCTGTTCGTGGAGCACTTCAACAAGTACGACGTGCAGTGGAACGGCGAGCGCGGGCGCACGATCTTCTACCAGAACGAGAAGGCGTACGACGCCCCCAACCAGGCCGCCATCCAGAACGGCAGCATCCGGGGCTTCGCCTCGTACAAGGTCGCCGACTCCGTCAACACCCACGAGGGCTGGGGCCTTGGCAGCTACTGCTACTACAACGTCGCCCCGTCCATCGTGCAGGAGCACGGCTTCCAGGCGCCGAACAAGTCGGGGGTGAAGTTCCACCACCTGCTCGTCGTCTCGCTCGGCGGCAAGGGCCAGTACGCGCACGTCATCAACTCGACGGGCAACCCCACTTCGGGCTCCGACACGGTGCCGTCCACGGTGGTCTCCTTCCCCTGAACCGCCCGACCTCCCAGGCCAGTTGTTTTTCCCGTCCACCCGCAAGGAGAGCACCATGCGCTCCGGCACCTCCCGAAGAAAGAGACTCACCTCCGGACTCACCACCGCCCTCGCGCTGGCCACGGCCTGCGCCCTGACCCTGCTCACCGGCCTGGCGTCCGCCGTGCCGGCCGACCCTCCCGGCGCGGTCGCCGCAGCGGCCTGGGACACCGACCGCGCCGCCGAGGCGTACACCGCGAACCCGGCGTCGGCGACCGCGTCGGGCAACGAGGCGGGCACGCCCGGCCCCGGCGCCGCCTTCGACGGCAACGCGTCGACCCGCTGGTCGAGCCAGTTCGCCGACGACGCGTGGATCCGGCTCGACCTCGGCGCCACCCTCCGCGTCGATCGCGTCGTCCTGGACTGGGAGGCCGCCTACGGCAAGAAGTACGTCCTGGAGGTGTCCGGGAACGGCACCGACTGGGCCCCCTTCTACACGGAGACGGCGGGCACGGGCGGCTCCGTCACCACGCACACGTATCCCCAGGAAGTCACGGGCCGCTACGTCAGGATGCGCGGCGTCGAACGCGCCACGCCCTGGGGCTACTCCCTGCACGCCTTCAAGGTCTACGGCGGCGCGCCCGCCCCGGCCTCGACGACCCGCGCCAACCTCGCCCTGCACCACCCCGCCCACACCAACCGCTACCAGCACGCGGGCAATGCGCCGTCCTTCGCGACCGACGGCGGCTGGCCGGCCGACCTCAAGGCCGATCAGACCCGCTGGTCCAGCGACTGGAACGCCAACCGGTGGATCTCGGTCGACCTGGGCGCGAGCTCCACCATCGACACGGTGGACCTGTACTGGGAGGCGGCCTACGCGGTCGACTACGAGCTCCAGGTCTCCGACGACAACCAGACCTGGCGCACGGTGCACAAGCCCTCCGCCGCGGAGGTCGCCGCGCGCCGGGCCGACGTGAAGTCCCCCGCCGACGCGGTGGGCCGGCACGACAGCGTGCGGCTCTCGCAGCCTGCCACCGGCCGCTATGTACGGATGCTCGGCAAGGAACGCCGGTCCTTCTACAACCCGGCTCCGGCCACCGCCCAATTCGGCTACTCCCTCTACGAGTTCCAGGTATGGGGCACGGGAGGCAGCGCGTCCGCCGCGTATCCCGCGCTGCCGGGCGAGCAGTCGGGGACGTACAGGACGACGTTCTTCGACGACTTCACCGCCGGGAGCCTTGACCGCTCCAAGTGGCGTGTCGTCAGGACGGGCCAGGAGATGGGGTCGGTCAACGGCGAGTCGCAGGCGTACGTCGACTCCACGAACAACATCCGCACCGAGAACGGCAGTCTGGTCCTGGAGGCCGACTACTGCGACAACTGCACCACCGCGGGCGGCGGTACGTACGACTTCACCTCGGGCCGCATCGACACCAACACCAAGTTCGACTTCACGTACGGCAAGGTCAGCGCCCGGATGAAGCTGCCGGTCGGCGACGGATTCTGGCCCGCGTTCTGGATGCTGGGCAGCGACGTGGACGACCCGAACGTCTCGTGGCCCGCCTCCGGCGAGACCGACATCATGGAGAACGTCGGCTACGCGGACTGGACGAGCTCCGCCCTGCACGGCCCCGGCTACTCGGCGGACGGCAACATCGGCGCCCGCCAGACCTACCCGAACGGCGGCACCGCCGACCAGTGGCACACGTACGCGGTCGAGTGGACGCCGACGACGATGCGGTTCTACGTCGACGACCGCGTGGTCCAGGAGACGACGCGCAACAAGCTGGAGTCCACGCGCGGCGAGTGGGTCTTCGACCACGACCAGTACGTCATCCTCAACCTCGCCCTGGGCGGCGCCTACCCGGCGGGCTGGAACAAGGTCACCCAGCCGTACTGGGGTCTGCCGCAGTCCAGCGTCGACAAGATCGCCGCGGGTGGGGTCAAGGCGGAGATCGACTGGGTGCGGGCGGAGCAGAAGGGCTGAGCCTTCCTTCTCTTCCCCCCTCCCGGCTCCCCCCCCTGTCTTCTCTCGCCTCCCCTTCCTCACGCCTCACGTCTCACACCTCACACCTCACGCCTCACGCCTCACGCCTCACGCCTCACGCCTCACCGATCGGAGTTCCCGTGACCGGACATCCCGCTCCCCCGAAGCCGGAACCTCCCCGCCACCGGCGCCGCCGACTGCAGCTGCCCATCGCGCTGTTGGCGCTGGTGCTGCCGCTGCTCGGCGTCACGCTCCCCGAGAGCGGCGCGCAGGCGGCGACCGCGCCGAAGGCGGACGTCGTGCGCGTGGCCGAGTTCCTGGCCGAGTGTCCCGCGAGCCACCGCGCGCCCGACGACCCGATCATCTTTCCCGGACTGCCCGGCGCCTCCCACATGCACAGCTTCTTCGGCAACACCTCGACCGACGCCCACTCCGACCTGAACAGCCTGGACGGCTCGGCCAGCACCTGCGCCCCCGACACCGACCTCTCCGCCTACTGGGTGCCGACGCTGTACAAGGGCAACACCCCGGTCGAGCCGACCGGAACCACCTTCTACTACCTCGGCGAGGGGGTCAGGGACGACATCATCGCCAGGACCAAGCCGATCCCCCGCGGCCTGCGCATCGTGGCGGGCAACGCCAAGGCCACCGGGCCCAACGACAACACGATCTCCCGCTGGTCCTGCCTGCACCACGGCGAGGTCGGCTCGTCGCCCGACTTCGTCAACTGCCCCGCCGGATCGATGCTGGAGTCCTACCTCGACTTCCCGCAGTGCTGGAACGGCAAGGATCTCGACTCCGCCGACCACAAGAGCCACATGTCCTACCCGGTGAACGGCGCCTGCCCCGCCACCCACCCGGTTCCGGTGCCCAAGCTCCGTCAGGTCCTGCGCTACCCCGTCAACGGCAACCCGTCGGACCTTCGGCTCGCCTCTGGGGCGGGGTACACGATGCACGGCGACTTCATCAACGTATGGCCCGAGGCGGAGATGGAACGCCGGGTGCGGGACTGCATCAACCCGATCATCAAGTGCGGCGCCGACGGACACCCCTCCTGATCCGACCTCAAACCCCGTGCCCGGCCGGACTCCCCTCCGGCCGGGCACGGGCCCGCCCACCCGGAAGCCCTCATGAAGCCGGCACCCACACGCGCCCTTCCCCTCGCCCTTCCCCTCGCCCTTCTCCTGTCCCTCGCCCTGCTGCTCGGCGGCTGCTCGGAGCCGTCGTCCGCCTCGGGGACCCCCACCGCCTCGGGGAGCCCCTCCCTTCCCGGGGCCACCGCCACCGACACCGGCTGGATCCAGCTGGTGATCCCGATGGACGACCAGGCCGAGCAGCTCCTCGCGCTCGCCGTCGACCGCGCTTCGGCACCGGATCTGGCGACCTGGGCGGCAGCGAGCAGCAAGCAACACCGCACCGAACTCTCCCTGCTACGACCCCTGTTGCGCCGCATGGGTCTGCCCGGCACCAATGTGCACGAGGGCCACGACATGCCCGGCATGGTCACCGAAGCCGACCTCGCCCGGGGGCGGCGGCTGACCGGTCCCGCCTTCGACCGCTTCGTCCTGCGGCAGCTCCGCGACCACCTCAGCCACTCGCGGCGCGTCTCGCGCTCCGCGGCTCGCTCGGCAGGCAGCGGCGAGGTCCGGCGCCTCGCCGCCCGCATCGCCGACACCCGGGCCGACCAGTTGAAGGCGCTGCCCGGCGGGCGGGGCGAGTCCGACCAGGGCCACTAGGGCTACCAGGGCCCACAGGGTGCAACGCTTCGTACCAAGTCCGCACTTGTGTGCGGACGGTGAAGGAAAGACGGAGTACCGTCGTGGCTGTGCGATCGGAGCGGCTGGTTGTTGGCCGCCGCGCACTGGGCGGCGACGGCCGCCCTGGGCGCGAGGAACGAGGCTCCCCCTCGTCGCTTCCTCGCGCGATGCCCTCCATGGGTGAGATGCGGGATTTCCCACCACGAAGGGCTCTGGCAGGAGCCGCGTCGTCGGTGATGCGGCTCCTGCTGGCCCCAACGGCCGGGGCGGGCGAGGCGGGGCGCGTCATCGCGCACGGACGTGGACACACTGGACGCGCAACGACCGACCGCCGCCCTCAGGTCCTCAGAAGGCGTACCGCACGCGCAGCCAGGGCGCGCGGTCAGCCAGCAGCTCCTGGATGCGCACCAGGGACTGCCGCTTGATCTCCTGGGAGTAGCGCACGTTCAGGGCCCCGTTCTGGGACCGTTTGGTCTCCTGGGCGGCCGGCTGCCACAGCACGTCCTCCGCGCGGGGGTGCCAGCCCAGGTTGACCTCGTGGAGCGACTGGTTGTGGGTCAGCATGATGACCTCGGCCGCCGCCTGCTCCTTCACGCGGGCAGGCAGGACGTCGTCGAGGTGGTCGAGCAGCTCGGCCCAGTCCCGCTGCCACCCTTCGCGCAGTACGACGGGCGAGAGGTTGAAGTGAACCTCGTACCCGGCATCGAGGAAGTCGGCGGCCGCGGCGATCCGCTCGTCGACCGGGCTGGTGCGGATGTCCAGCAGCCGGGCGTCGTCGGGCGGCATGAGGGAGAAGCGCACCCGGGTACGCCCCTGCGGATCGAGCGCGAGCAGGTCCGGATTGACGAACTTGGTCGCGAAGGACGCCTTCGCCGTCGGCAGGGTGCGGAACGCGGCGACGAGATCCGCGGTGTTGTCGCAGACCAGGGCGTCGACGGAGCAGTCTCCGTTCTCGCCGATGTCGTAGACCCAGGCCTCGGGATCGCACTGGTTGGGTTCCGTCTTGGGACCCTGGGTCCTCACGTGGCGCCTGACGTGGGCGACGATCGCCTCGATGTTGGTGAACAGCGTGATGGGGTTGGCGAAGCCCTTGCGGCGGGGGACGTAGCAGTAGGCGCAGGCCATCGCGCAGCCGTTCGAGGGACCTGGGGCGATCCAATCGGCCGACCTGCCGTTGGGCCGCGTCGCGAGGGTGTGCTTGACGCCGAGAACGAGCGTCTCCGTCTTGATGCGGACCCAGCGCCCGATGTTGCCGTCATTGCCGTGCAGGGAGGGAATCCGCCAATGACTGTCGACCTCGGTCACGCGCGCGCCCGGCAACCGGGCCATGATCTGCTGGCCGCGCGGGGAGTCGAGGGCGGCGGGCTCGGCGTACACCTCCCGCACATCGAGCATCCGACGGGCCTGCGGACTGTCCCGGAAGGCTCCGTGCGCAACGGCTGGCGCCGGAGTGTCCGCCCACCCGAAGAGGGCCTCCTGCCGAGCCCCGCCCGAATCAGCCCCCGCATCAGCCCCTCTACGCAACCGGGTCATGCCCCATGCTCTCAGCCAGTCTCCCCGCTCACGACCCGCCGCTCTTCTTGCGCGGGGACTTGTGCAGGGACTGGGGTTTGTGGACGGCCCTGCGGCCGGTCTTGTCGCTCTCGGCCTCGTACTGGGGTTCGTCCTTCGAGGCGTCGACGGTACGTCCCGCCACTTCCCCGCGCCGCGTGATCTTCTTCTTCACTTCTCCCGGGACGGTGTGCCCGTGGCTGCTCCAGGAAACCTGATCACCCTTGCCGAGCTTCTTTCCCTTGGCCACGGTCCGCACGCTCCCTCGGTTTCGACCCCCGATGGACGACGTTCCTCACTGTCCCGCGCTTCAGGGCTCGACGCATGTCGACGGACCGTGCCACCCCTGCTATTCGCTCGTCATCAGACCGGCACGCAGCTTGCCCACCACGCGGGTGATCAGCCGCGACACGTGCATCTGCGAGTAGCCCAGCTCGTCGGCGATCTGCTGCTGGGTCCGCTCCTCGACGAAGCGCAGATGGATGAGGGTGCGATCCCGCTCGTCGAGATCCGCGATCAGCGGGGCCAGGGAGTGGAAGTTCTCCACCAGCTCGAAGCTCTGCTCGTCCACGCCGATGAAGTCGGCCAGCATCGTGTCGGACTCGTCGTCGCGGCCGTTGACCGCGGCGTCCAGGGAGACGGCGTTGTAGCCGTTGGACGCCTTCTGCGCTTCGGCGACCTCGGACGGCTCCAGCTGCATCAGCTCCGCGAGCTCGGCCGTGGACGGCAGCCGCCCCAGGCGTGAACGCAGCTCCTCCGTCGCCTTCGTCAGTTCGATACGTGCTTCCTGCAGGCGGCGCGGCACGTGCACGGCCCAGGAGGTGTCGCGGAAGAACCGCTTGATCTCGCCGGTGATGTAAGGGACGGCGAAGGAGGTGAACTCGACCTCGCGGGTGAGCTCGAACCGGTCGATCGCCTTGATCAGGCCGATGGTGCCGACCTGGACGATGTCCTCCATCTCCTGCGGACCACGGTGCCTGAACCGCGACGCCGCGTACTGCACGAGAGAGAGGTTCATCTCGATCAGGCAGTTACGCACGTACTGGTACTCGTGCGTGCCCTCTTCAAGCTGGTCCAGGCGGTCGAAGAACCGCTTGCCGACCTCACGCGCGTCCCTCGGCGCGATGGAGGAAGGGTCCGTGTACGCGCGCTCGACGAGGTCCTCCTGGGCCTGGATGGCCTGTGCCTGTTCCTGCGCCGCCACGGTGATCATGGAATCCGCCTTCCGGATCGAGCTCGACTGTCAATGCCTGCTGCCCGCGAGTACCCCGCAAACAGCCACGCACACATGGGACATGGCGTCCGCCGCCAGCCGGCTACTCGCTCCGATACTCGCTCCGACCGCGGATGTTTACGAGGCTGATGATCGGCCAGGCGGAGTGAAGCACCTGATGTCGATACCGAGGAGCGTGAACGAACAATGACCGCCAACGAGAAGGCCAAGGCGAAGTTCGAGCAGGCTACCGGTGCCGCCGCCCAGGCGGCCGGCCGTGCCGTGGGCAACGAAAGCCTCACGGCCAAGGGCCACGCCCAGCAGATGAAGGGCGACGCACGCGAGGCGAAGGAAAAGACCAAGGACATCGGCAAGCACTGACTGCCGCACCGCATAACGCCGTTGGGGCGACCCGTATGTACGG